>CAZSXY010000013.1:18416-21871 GCA_964611395.1 uncultured Anaerolineaceae bacterium
TGGGTCATTCGCAATTCACGGCTGCACGGCGAACTCGTGCTGATCAGCACCAACGGCGGCAGCAACCTCCACCAGGGTAACAATGCGTGCGTGGCCGATTACCTGGCGCGCGGGTGGGATGCGCAATGGGTGAATTGTATCGCGCCGGTCCCTGCTGGTCTGACCGAAACGGAAGCCGATCGCTGGCATCGCGAGCAAGCGATCACCTACCTGCGCGAGCACCCCGGCGAATGGCCGCGCCTGTTCTGGACGAAGTTCTGGGTGCTGTGGAGTCCGGTGATTATGCCCTACGACCTGCCGCCCGATCCCTACCTGGTCGATGATGCCGTGTTGCAATTCGAGACGACGGCTTTTCAGGTGGCGCGCGTGGTGCATGTCCTGTATTTTGCCCCGTTGCTCGTGCTGGGCATGGCCGGGCTGATCGTTGGTTGGCGCGACCGGCGCGAGATCACCCCGCTGATGGCGGTGTTCCTGGCCGTCACGATCACCTACCTGGTGTTCCATCCCTCGACGCGCTACCGCTCTCCCGCCGATCCGTTTGTGTTCGTCCTGGCCGGGTACGCGGTGGTGCGATTGGCTCCCTTGCTGGCGTCCCGGTTCCCCCTGTTTGCCGCCATCCCCCAGCCGCCGGAGGTCGCGCAACGCTCGCGCCGTCGCGAGGGACTGCGATCATGAACGTGCTGCACGTCATCCCCTACTACGCGCCGGCGTGGGTGTACGGCGGATCGGTGCGTGCGGTGACCGGCCTCACGCGGGCGCAGGTCGAGCGCGGGTACAAGGTGTTCGTGCTGACCACCGATACGCTCAGCCCGACCGCACGCATCCCCACGCGGCACGAGATCATGGACGGCGTGGAGGTCTATCGCGTGCCTAACGTCAGCAACAGGGTGCGCGGCAGGCTGAATCTGTCCACCCCACGCGGAATCGCACGGCTGGCCGAACGCCTGATCCGCGATCATGCCATCGATGTGGTGCATTGCCACGAGCTGCGCACGGTCGAAAACCTGCGTGTCGCTCCGGTGGCGAACGCGCTTAATGTGCCGGTGGTGGTCTCACCGCATGGCACGCTGCCCTACGATACCGGGCGGCGAAGCATCAAAAAAGGTTGGGACTGGCTGGTGAGCAAGCGATTACTACCGCGTTTTGACGGGGTGATCGCGCTGACCCGCGCCGAAGCAGAGCAGGCGCGGGCGCTATGGGCGGCGTGGGGGCTGGCTGTGGCAACAAGCGTCGTTGCCAATGGCGTGCATGGTGACGCCTTTGCCCAGTTGCCGTCGGGGGAGCCGTTCCGGAAGCAATGGAAGCTCGGCGAAGGGCCGGTGGTGCTGTTCCTGGGGCGGCTGCACGAGCGCAAGGGGGTGCAATTGCTGATCCCTGCCTTTGCTGAAGCGCTCAAGCAGTCACCGGATGCCCGGTTGCTGATCGTCGGGCCAGACGAGGGGATGCTGTCCGCGCTCCAGGCGCAGGTGCGGGATCACCAACTGGCCGGGCACGTGGTGTTCACCGGCATGTTAACCGGTGAAGACAGGCTCGCGGCGCTGGCGGCAGCGGATTTATTCGCGTTGCCGGCGGTTGGCGAAGGGTTTTCGATGGCGGTTTTGGAGGCGATGGCTTGCGGGTTGCCCGTACTGCTCACCCCCGGCTGCCATTTCCCGGAGGTGGCCGAAGCCGGGGCGGGCATCGTTGTGGAACGCACTATCGCGGCGCTTCGCGGCGCGTTGCGCGACCTGCTGGCCGACCGCGAACGGCTGGCGACCATGGGCCGGGCGGCGCGGGCGCTCGTTGAAACACGCTATACATGGCCGCAGATCGCCGCGCAACTTGACGCCGTGTACGCCGATGTGCTGGCGAAGAAGCGCCGGAATTGAGGCCCATGGACGCCGAAACGACTCAGAACACGGCTCCCCCTACGATAGATGTTTCCGCTGGTGAACAACCGGACGGCAGATTCCCGCCGGAGGCAGCCAAACGCGCAGCGCGTAACGCGGCGGCGCTGGCGCTGTCCAACGTTGCCTCAAAGGGCATGCTTTTCCTGTGGCAGCTTATCCTGGCGCGGTGGCTGGGCGCGGAGGGTTACGGGACGTATGGCACCATCGGCGCGTTGATGGCCGTCGGCGCGGCGATTCCCGAATTCGGCATGGGGCTGATCGTCATCCGCGATGTGGCGCACCGCCCGCAGGATGCCAACCGCTACCTGACGGCGACGCTGACCCTCCAACCGGTGCTGGCCGCCGCCGGTTACGCGGTGCTGATGGTGACCGCGTTCTTGCTCGGCTATGATGTGGAGCTGCGGGCGTTGCTGGCATTCGCGGCGGTGAACTTGCTGGTCGATGCGTTGGGCAATATGTGCCACAACCAGCTTCTCGCCATCGAGCGCATGGTCATCCCCGCCGTGATCGCCACCGGGCATATCACCATCCTGGTCATCCTGGCCGGTATCGCGCTGGCGGCGGGCGCGGGTTTGTGGGGCCTGTACGCGGCGACGCTCATCGCCGGGCTGCTGCGGGCGGCGGTGTATTGGGCCGTGCTGCTGCGCATAGGCGCTCGCCCGGAGTTCCCGGTCGATCGGCGCGTGGCACGGGGGTTGCTGGTGGCGGGGTGGCCGATTGCCGTTACGTCGTTCCTGGCGCTGGCCTACCAGCACGCCGACAAACTGATCACCACCGCCGTAATCGGCGAGGCGGGCACGGGGCAACTCACAGCGGGGTTTGTGATCGTCTTCGGCGTGGTCGAACTGCTCAGCACGACGGTGCTGGTCGCCGTGTTCCCGCTGATGTCGCGCACATATGCCAGCGGGCAGTTGCGGCTGTTCGAGGTCATGCTCGAAAAGCTCGCGTTCTTCAATCTGACGCTCAGCCTGCCGGTTGGCATCTTCACCTCGTTGCTGGCCGTGCCGATCTCGGCGTGGGTGTTCGGCGCAGAGTTCACGAAGACCGCCGATGTGCTCCGGGTCTTGATCTGGTACACCGTCGTGACGATGGTTTTTAACGTCTTTGCCAAAGCGCTGCTGGTACAGAACCGGCAACGACGCTTGATGATCATCCGCAGCAGCGGGCTGGTGCTAAACGTGTTGTTGTTGCTGGTATTGCTGCCGGCGCTGGACGTGCCCGGCGCAGCGGTTGCCACCCTGATCGCCGAGTCCGCCATCCTGATCGCGGTGATACGATCGTTCACCTTCCCGGCGGACTGGTGGGGACGCGTGATCAATCACCTGTGGCGGCTGGCGGTGGTTGGCGTGGCGCTGGCGGCGCTGGTGCTGGTGTTGCGGGCCGTGCACCCGGTGGTCGCGGCGGTGGTGGGTGTCCCCGCTTATGTCGCGATGTTGCTGCTCAGCGGGGCGATGGCGCAAGACGACTGGGACCTGATCTACCGGCTGGCGATAGCGATGCCCGGCGGCACAGTGATCGGGCGCTATTGGAAGCGGCAGTTGGTGTAGCCCTCGCCCCTGGCTTGCG
>CAZSXY010000013.1:21971-27314 GCA_964611395.1 uncultured Anaerolineaceae bacterium
GTGATCGGGCGCTATTGGAAGCGGCAGTTGGTGTAGCCCTCGCCCCTGGCTTGCGTCTATAGGATCAGTAGGCGGGGTATTGCGAAACGGTCAACGGTTATGCGAATTCTGTTTGTCGCCTCACTGCATCATCCGGCTGAGCTGGCGAAAGCTCAACAAAACGCCCCGCCCGGTGAAGACCCGCTATTCCCCCCGTCGCAGGCGCAACACTTCTGGGTGCGGGCGCTGCGCAAGTTGGGGCATGAGTGCGCCGTCTTCTGGCGGTCGGAGAGCGCGTGGCCCTGGGCGAAGTCCGGGCAACTGCGCATGACGCAACGGGTCACCGTCGGGCGTGCGATCAACGCGCTGGCGGCACGCGTGCCCTATGCGAACCCCGATTTCCGCCTGCGCAATCGTCGCCTGATCCAGTTTGCCGCCCGGTTCGAACCGGATGTGATTATCCTGCCCGGCGACAACGGGGTGATCCTGCCGGAGACGCTCGCGCACCTCAAGCGCGTGCATAACGTGACCCTGGTCTACGGGTGTGGCACGTCGCCGGTGGTGTTCTCGCGCCCAATCGAGCGGGCCGCCGCGCCATTGCTCGATCTGGTGGTCGCCAACGACTTTTACCACGCGATCCAGTGGCGCGAACTGGGCGCGAAGCGGATCGAAGTGCTGCCCATGTCCGCCATTGACCCGGCGTTTCATCGCTCGTATGATCTGGCAGATGATGAACGGGCGCGCTATGCCTGCGATGTGGGCGTCGTCGGTACGCTGGTTCCCGACCGGCTGTACAGCGAGCGGGTGGCTGCGTTGGAAGCCTTGCGCGACTTCGACCTGGGCATCTGGAGCGTGCACGAGGCCCCGCCGTCGCTGTGGGAATTCTATCGCGGGCCGGCGCTGGGCGAGGATATGCTGCGCATCACGCAGGCGGCAGCGATCACGGTCAACCCGCACGGCGATTTCATGCGCTGGGGCGGCAACATGCGCCTGTTCGAAGCGTGTGGGGTAGGGACGTTCCAGATTGTGGATGACCGGCCCGCCGTGCGCGAGTGGTTCACGGTCGGCGAGCACCTGGTAACCTACCGCGATCCGGAGCATTTGCGCGAGTTGGTGGCATACTATCTGGCGCACGACGACGAACGCGAGCGCATCGCGGCGGCAGGGCACGCGCATGTTCACGCCCACCATACCTACGATCACCGCATGGCGCGGCTGATGGAACTGGTCGACGACATCCGATCATCACGAAAGTGAGCGACCCATGAGCGACGAATTATACGAACGAACACGCCAGTCCTGGGAAGAAATCTGGGCGGGGGCCAGCGTCGAGGCCGAATTAGCGGTGATGGAGCAGCGACGCACCTATGAGACACTCGGCGTGTACCCGCAGTACCTTTCGAAAGAAGGGATCATTCTTGAAGCGGGATGCGGGCTGGCAACGGTGATCATGAGGTTGCGCGACATGGGCTTCAAGGTGATCGGGTTGGACTACGCAGAACAGGCTCTGCATGTCGCCCGCGCTTATGATCCTTCGCTCAGCCTGCAGGTGGGCGATGTGCACGCGCTCCCCTACGCCGACAACTCGGTACACGGCTACCTGTCGTTCGGCGTGCTGGAACACTTCGAGCACGGCGTCGGCCCGGCGCTGCGCGAGGCAAATCGCGTGCTGGTTCCCGGCGGCACGCTGGTGCTGACTATTCCCTACCCGAATGTAGTGCATACACTGGTTCGCTGGAAGCGGCGGGTGTTCGGTCAAAGCCAGCTCACCGACGACGACTTTTTCGAGACCACCTACACCCACCACGCGCTGATCGCGGAACTGGAAGCAGCCGGGTTTGAGATCGTCGTGGTGCGCCCGACGAGCCACAGTTTTACGCTGTGGGGGCTGGGCTGGCCGTTCAAGGGCAAAGGGTATTACCGCACCACACGGCTGGCCGAAGCACTTGGGGCCGTGCTGCGCCGGATAGCTCCCTGGCCGTTCAACTTCACGACGATGCTCATCGCCCGCAAGGCGCGGCATATCAAAGCGTAAAGGCCACGCCCGGCGGTTGCCAGGCGGCGCCTCCCTGGTTCGTCAACGTGAAGGCGTAACCGGGCAATTGGCCGGATTGCAGTAAATCGTGATCTCCATCTGGTGCCAGTAGCTTACGTCGTCGGGGGCGATGTTCTCACCCGGCCACGGCATGCGATCAAAATGCTTCAGTTCGATCCAGCCCGCCTGCAGGGCCTCACGAATGCCTTCTTCGCGGGTGATGGCTTCTGGAGACGAAAGCGACCGGTCGCGCAGCACAATCCACGGATAGGCATCCGAATAGACGATGATCTGGGCGTCGGACTGCTGCACGTCTTCCGGGTCTGCCTCGCGGGCGAAGGTCTGGTGGATGGCGTAATCGAGCGGGTCTAGCGGTACGTTATACGGCCCGATCAGGTACACCTTTGAGCCGCGCGGCACATGCGCATAGATCCATTCCTGCGCGCGCATGCGCGTGTCCGGGACGGTGATACGATAGGCAAAGAGCGCAGATAGAATCGCAGGCCAGAGCAGCGCCAACCACACCCCGACTTGCCGCCAGCCAGAGGTGAGGTAGCTCAGTGCATACCCGGCCAGCAACGCCAACGGCGCGATCAATGGCGGCAGCAAGTTTGCCTGAAGACGGTTGCCGGGCAGCGCCAAGATGGCATACACGAATATGTACAAGGCCAACACGCCCGCGATCCAGGCATCCTGTGGGTGTGAGCGGCGATCGGCGCGCCAGGCGATCACCAAACCGGCCAGCGCCGCCCCGATCCCGACCGGCCCCACCGCCAGCAACACCACGTAGCGCCAGTGGTAGTAAAGCCCGCTCCAGCCACGCCCGGTTGTGAAACCAGGCCCACCGCCCCGCACCTGGTACCAGTCGAGAATGTCGCGTATCTGGTCGATGACCTCATTCGTGGCGAAGATAATGCCCGGCGTGCCAAGCGCAAACCCAACCGGCATGGCAGTAAAGCCAACAAGCAACGGGAACCACCGGCGATGAGACCGCCATGCGGTGAGCATTGCCAGGCCGGTCACCAGCCCAACCACCACAGCGTTATAGCGCGCCGCCATCGTCAGGCCGACCAGCAGCCCGGCGATTACATACAGCGCCCACAGCGGAACGTAAGCGGGATGCTTCTTCTTCGCGATCACCAACGCGGCACATAGCGCTGCCGTCGCCATCAGGGTTGTTAGCGCAATCGGGGTGGCATAGTGCGCGTGCTCAACGGTGAGCGGCGAGAGTGCGACCAAAGCCGCCGCGACCATCCCCGCACGGCGGTTGAAGGCAACGCGGCCAGCCGTATAAGTCAACACCACGGCAACCAATGTATAAAGCGCCGACAGCCAGCGGGCCATCACATGCAGTTGGAACGGCGCGATCGACCGGTCACCGTGGCCGGTATCATGGGGCATATCCTCTGCGCCAGAAAGCCAAAATAGCCCCAGGTTGGCATGGAGCGTTAGCGATGGGTTGTGATAATAGTGCGGATTCCAGTTGTCCGTGAGCAGCATGCGATAGGGCTTGCCCACGTAGGCGAATTCGTCCGGGTGAAAAATGGTCACCGGATTGAGCCAGGCATCGCGCGTGGTGGAGGGCGAATAGGCGGGGCGCGGGTGACCGTGTGCCAGCCCGCTACTGTATAACGTCATCAGCACTAGCAGCATAATTGCCGACATCCACGCTCGTTTCATCTTCACTCCTCATAGCGTGCGCCGAGAATTTCGCCACGTCGCGCCCATTATAGCAGCGTCCGGCGAGCGAGTTAACACTATCTGCCCAGCCTTCGCGCGGCGGGGGTTTTGCGCTATACTTCGGCACGTCTGGCCTGGCTCCAGCGTGCATCTTGGACATAAGACATGCGACTCACGACCGTCATCTGCAACTACAACACGCGCGATGATCTCGCCCGCGCCCTCAACGCGCTTGAGGCGGCGTCTGGAGACCTGGCGCATGAGATCATCGTCGTTGACAACGCCTCACGCGACGGCAGCGCGGCGATGGTGCGCGAGCGTTTCCCGGCGGTCAGGCTGATCGAGGCGGGCGCGAATCGCTGGTTTAGCGGCGGGAACAACCTGGGGATGCAGGCTGCTGAGGGTGATTATGTCCTGATCCTCAACCCCGACACCATCGTGCCGCCGGAGGCATTGCAGACGTTGGCCGCATATCTTGACCGCCACCCACACGTCGGCGCGGTAACGGCCCGCATGACGTTCGCCGATGGGACAGTGCAGCACAATTGCTCGCGTTTTGCGGGGTATATGGACTTTCTGCTGAGTTATACGTTTCTGGGAATACTGTTCCCGCGTTGGCGCGAATGGCGGCGGCGTGCCATGTGGTACGACGGCTGGGATCGCGCATCGACGCGGGCGGTGGAAGTCGCGCCGGGATCGTGCATCATGATCCGCCGGGCGATTCTGGAACGGATCGACTACTTCGATGAGCGGCTCAAGCTGTTTTTCACCGACGACGACCTGTGCCGCCAGATCATCGGGACGGGCGCGGAAATTCATTACGTGGCCGAAGCGACGATCATCCATGACGAACACGCCAGCCTGAAGCAGGTTCCGCGCCTGACACAGCGTGTATACTGGGCAGACTTGCTGGCCTATGCGCGCAAATATCACGGGGCGCTGGCGGCGTGGCTGCTTGCGCTGCTATTGATCCCGACGCGGGTGGCTATGGCGGTCAAGCGCCGCTTGCGGGCGTGAATTACTGGTTAGGTTGAGCTATACGCGACAGACAGAGGATTGGCCTTGATGGGAACAAATGCACTCGTCACCGGCGCTGCCGGGTTCATCGGCAGCCACCTGGTGGAAATGCTCGTGCGGAGAGGGACGCACGTCCGCGCCTTCGTGCGCTACAACTCCGGGCACCGCGCCGGAAACCTGGATGTGCTACCGCCGGAGGTTCGCAACGCCGTTGAGCTGTATTTTGGCGATCTGCGTGACGCCGAGGCGGTCGCGCAAGCGGTGCGCGGCATGGACCAGGTTTACCACCTGGGCGCGGTGATCACGATCCCCTACTCGTACCAGCATCCGCGCGAGGTTTTCGACGTGAATGTGGGCGGCACGCTCAATGTCCTGACGGCGGCACGCGACCAGGACGTGCCGCATATCATGATTACTTCGACCAGCGAGGTGTACGGTACGGCGCAGGTCGAGCCCATTGACGAAAGCCACCCGCTCAACCCCCAATCTCCCTATGCGGCCTCCAAAGTCGCCCAGGACGCGCTGGCTCTGAGCTTCCACGCGTCGTATGGGCTGCCGGTGCGCATCGTGCGCCCGTTCAACACGTTTGGCCCGCGCCAGAGCGCCCGCGCCGTGATCCCCACGATCATCAC
>CAZSXY010000013.1:27414-46498 GCA_964611395.1 uncultured Anaerolineaceae bacterium
AATGCCCTGGCGCGTGAATTGATGGGCTGGGAGCCGGAGGTGTCGCTTGAGGAAGGACTCCGGCGCACCATCGCGTGGATTTCCGACAACCTGCACCTGTTTGATCCGGAGCGGTACGCGTATTAGACCGGCCCCCTCCGGCAATTCAGGTGTGCGGGGCGGTATGGGGTGTCTCTATACGCGCGCTTCCCGTATGGCGCGTCAGGGTTTTTTATTCCAGCACTTCGAGTCCGGCTTCATCGAGCAGCGTTTCAACTGCCAACCGATTGACCGTCAGGTTGCGTCCGGAGCCGCCCAGAATTCCGTCACGGCGCAGTTCGTTGATCAGGGAACTGACGGTGCTTCGGTTCAACCCGGCCATGTTGGCAATGTCTTCCTGGGTGAGCGATGACGGAAGCTCAAACCAGTCCCCGTCGGTGCAGCAATAACGCCGCGCCATGCTGAGCAATGTCCCCAACAGCCGGTAGCGAGCGTCCACGCGCATCAAGGCATGCATGCGGGCGAGCGTTTCGCGTTGTTCGTCGGCCAGGTGGCGGATAAAGTTGAGCGCGATGCGTGGAAAGCGTTGGACGAGGTCCAAAAACGTTTCTTCGCACAGCTTGCCGACGACGACATCTTCCAGCGCCTGGGCTTCCCCGACCCGGTGCCGGTACTTGCCCAGAAATAGCTCGCCGAATACGTCACCGGCCTGGAAAAGGTTAAGCACCTTTTCGTCCCCGTTGAGCGTGATGTATGCCACCTTGATCGTCCCTTTCTGAAGCACGAACAGGCTGTCGGCTTCCTCGCCAGACAGGAACAGGTATTCGCCCCGGCGGTAACTGTAGGTGGGCATCACCTCCATCACCTGATCGATTTCGTCAGGGGTGAGGCTCTGGAAAATCTGGACGTTCTTCAGGTTCCAGATGTCAGCGGCAGGTTTTGCAAGGCTTGGCATATGTATTCTCCCCATGTGCGGTGTCGTGCTTAATAGTATCCCCTACACCGCTGGCCCTTTCTGTTGGCTGGGCAACACTTACGATTCTAGCAGCTTTTGCCGGTGTGTGTGACGAAGACCGGAAACAGCTAAGCGTTCCGGAGTGAAGCGCTCCCGCATTGCTGGATCAGCTTTGCTACCAGGCCAGTCCAGCCGGTTTGATGGCTGGCCCCTAGGCCTGCGCCGTTATCCCCATGAAAATATTCGTGAAACAGGATCAGGTCGCGCCACTGCGGATCGTCCTGGAACACGTCCGTACCCCCGTAAATGGGGCGCGCGCCGTGATCGTCGCGCAGGAACAGGCGTATCAGGCGGCGCGACAACTCGGTTGCGACTTCGCCCAGGGTGCACAGGTTGCCCGAACCGGTTGGCAGTTCAACTTTCAGGCTGTCACCGTAGTAATGGTGGAAGCGTTGCAAGGCCTCGATGATCAGGTAGTTGATCGGGAACCAGACCGGGCCGCGCCAGTTTGAGTTGCCGCCGAATAGCTTGTTGTCGGACTCTGCTGGCGTATAGCGCACGGTGAAGGGTGTGCCATCTACGTAGAATGTGTAGGGGTGGGCTTCGTGTTTCTTGGATACGGAGCGGATGCCGTACGGCGATAAAAACTCGTTCTCGTCAAGCATGATGCGAAGAACGCGCACCAACTGCTCGCGCGTCATGATCGCAATCAGGCGGCGTCCCTGGTGGCCGGGCAGGTCGGTGCTGGCCATGTTCCCGGCCAGGTGGGGGCGATTGGCGAGAAACCAGCGCATGCGGCGTCTAAAGACAGGCATGCTATCCAGCAACTCTGGGGCCAATACCTGGACGGCGATCAGCGGCATGAGGCCCACCACCGAGCGTACCTTGAGCGGCACAATACGGTCGTCTGGCAGGTGCAGCGCATCGTAGAAGAACCCGTCCTGGTCATCCCACAGAGTATGTCTCCGGCCCCCGCAATTGATCATGGCGTGGGCGATGCGCAAGAAGTGCTCAAAGAACTTGGTGGCCAGGTCCTGATAGATTGGCTCGTCCTGGGCCAGTTCCAGCGCGATGCGCATCATTTCCAGGCTATAAAAACCCATCCAGGCGGTGCCGTCAGATTGATCGATGTGGCCGCTGGTGGGCAATACCGACGAGCGGTCGAACACGCTGATATTGTCCATGCCCAGGAAGCCGCCCTGAAACACGTTGTTGCCGTCGGCATCTTTGCGGTTAACCCACCATGTAAAATTCAGCAGCAATTTGTGAAAGATGCTTTCGAGAAAGTTCCGGTCGGGGTGGCCCGATTGTTTGGCGTCGATCTTATACACGCGCCATGCCGCCCATGCGTGCAGCGGTGGGATGCCGGGTTACTGAACAAAGAATGAAGAACGCCGGTAGAAATCGTTTTGTTCAAAGGCGGCTTTATTCTTTATTCATGATTTGATGGGGGATCGAAAGAAATGGAGAATCGGGCAATTGCGCCAGCGCACACGGGAAGCATAGGCTTATCGCCGCCTTACGGGATTCTTCGAGAGTTATTCACGATTGTGTGCGGAAGTGACAAACGCTAGAAAGATATATGATTCTCTTCACTGCATATAAGCCTTGTTTTCCGCCATCATAAGGGCTATGAGCGACTAAAAGCGATAATCTAGTTTTTAAGATTATTATTAGTCATAATTCATGCCCCGTCATCCCCGTCTTACTTCGTAGCTGGAGCATGATTCATTTTCCTGTCAGTCAAGTCGAAGAGAGCTGTCACTATGGAGAAACTCAGTCTTGAGGTTCCCACCCTGTATGGGGACCACCACGTCCTTGAAGTCCGGCGTCTTTTGCTCGAACTGCCGGGCGTTAGTGATGTTTACGCCAGTAGCGCGTTTCAGGTTGTTGAGGTGACATACGACGCGTCCCAGATCGACGCCGAGAAAATCACCACCCCCCTCAAGGAGGCAGGGTACCTGGAACCCCTCCCCATCCCGTCCGAATCTGACAAAGCCGCCTATCACTCGACCGATCCGAATGTGTTTTTCCGGCACACGGCTGCCTACGCGCAAACCGGGCAGGTGGTTAGTTTCGCCCAGAATGTGAGCGCCGCAGGCCGCTCGCTCTGGCCGTGTCCGGGCATGGGACCGGTCACGATCATCGATGAAGGGGAATAAACAATGGCCAAGAAAAAACGCAGCCCTGAAGAACTGAGCATCGATCCCGCCGCACAAGAAATGCTTATTCGCGCCGACGAAATGGGCCTGGGCACAGCGTTCACCCGCGCTGACGCGCTGGCCCCGTGTAGCATTGGCGCGAGTGGCATGTGCTGCAAGTTGTGTAGTATGGGGCCTTGCCGCTTGACCAAGGATGGGATGACGGGTATCTGTGGCGCAACGATTGATACCATCCAGGCTCGCAATCTCATTCGGGCCATTGCGGGTGGTGCGGCAGCGCACTCCGATCATGGGCGTGATATGGCGTTCACGCTGAAGGCGGTGGCCAACGGCGAGGCCGAAGGGTACACCATTCGTGATATCGCCAAGCTGCGCACCATCGCGGCAAAGTACGACATTCCGATTGAGGGGCGTGCCCCGGAAGAAATTGCCAATGACCTGGCCGACCTGTACATCGCCCAGTTCGGGCAGCAGAACGGTAAGGTTGCGCCGGTCATTCGCGCGCCCCAAAAGCGTCAGAAATTGTGGGAAGAGCGCAACGTCATCCCGCGCGGCGTCGATCGCGAAGTGGTGGAGGCATTACACCGCACCCACATCGGCGATGATCAGGAGCCTGAACATATTCTTGAGCATGCCATCCGCACCGCCCTGTCCGACGGTTGGGGCGGCAGCATGATCGCCACCGATGTCTCCGATATTCTGTTTGGCACGCCGGCACCGGTGCTGGGCCAGGCCAACCTGGGCGTGCTGAAAGACGACATGGTCAACGTGATCGTGCATGGTCACGAGCCAACGCTCAGCCAGATGATTGTCGCGGCGTCCCAAGACCCGGAGATCATCGAATATGCGAAAGCGGCAGGAGCGCAGGGGATCAACCTGTCGGGCATTTGCTGCACCGCCAACGAGATGTTGATGCGGCAGGGCATTCCGGTGGCAGGCAACTTCTTGCAGCAAGAACTGGCGATCCTGACGGGCGCAGTAGAAGCGATGGTGGTTGATGTCCAGTGCATCATGCAGGCGCTGGCCAACCTAGCTACCAACTTCCATACAAAGATCATCACGACATCGCCCAAAGTGCGCATCAAGGGGGCGATGCATATCGAGTTTGACGAGCACAAAGCCTTAACGATTGCCAAGCAAATTCTTCGCGAAGCCATTGATAACTATAAAAATCGCGGCGAAACGCAAATCCCCGATGTCCGCGAGGACCTGATTCCTGGGTTCTCCCATGAATACATCAGCTACATGCTTGGCGGTGGTTACCGCGCGTCGTTCCGCCCGCTGAATGATGCGGTCATGTCGGGGCGTATTCGGGGTATAGCGGCCATTGTGGGGTGCAACAACCCGCGTAGCCAGCACGACTACCTTCACACACACATCACGCGCGAGTTGTTGCTTCAGGATGTGCTGATTGTTGAAACCGGGTGTGGAGCTATTGCCAGCGCCAAGCTGGGCCAGATGCTCGGCGAGGCGGGGTTGGATCAGGTGGGGCCGGGATTGCGCGAAGTCTGCGAGGCCATTGGTATCCCGCCGGTACTGCACCTGGGGTCGTGCGTGGACAATACGCGCATCCTCACAGTACTAACCCAGATCGTCGAAGAGGGCGGTTTGGGGGATGACATTGACCAGGTTCCCGCCGTTGGCCTTGCCCCGGAGTGGATGAGCGAGAAGGCGTTGTCTATCGGAACCTACTGCGTGGCTTCCGGTGCATATGTTATCTTCGGCGGCTCGTCACCGGTTGGTGGAATGCCGGACAAAGTCTCCGAGAGTGACCGTGTGCTCCACTACATCAGCGAAGGCTGGGAATCTCTGTATGGTGGCAAGATGGAATTCATCGACGACCCCGACGAGATTATCCGTCGCACGTTAGAACACATCGACAAGAAGCGCGCGGCGCTTGGTCTGCCAGCCTACGACCCGACGCGCTTTGGGCGCAGCGGCGATCGCCGCATGCTGGAACTCGAAGAATTGCCGTTGGCCGAGCGTCAGGCAGCCCTTTACGGCGTGCCAAGCAAGTAGGAGAATAGATTTATGTCACGTTATATTGCAACCCGCGCCATTCGCGGTGCGAACGCGCTGGTGATGGAAGCCGAGGTCATGTTGCAGAAGGCCCTGCGCGAAAAAGGGCCAGACACGCCGGTATCTTTCCCTAACACGGCGTACTATCTGCCGGTGATCTACGGCATGACGGGGCGTGAGGTCACGACGATCGGCGACCTGAAGCCGGTGCTCAAACACGCCCGTGAATTGTTACACCCTCTCCCGTCCAAGCAGAAGTGGACGCCCTACCTGGGCGAGACACTTGATAGTGGCATGGCCACGCTGCTGGCTGCCGAAACCATCGAAGCGATCCGGTTCGTCTATGATATGCAGCCGGAACCCTTCCCCGGCATCGAACTGGCCGGTGGCACCATCTATGCGAATAATGGCAGCGGCATGAGCGGCCATCTGAACGGGCCGATTGACGACATCCAGCTTCGTTCGTGGGGTATCCAGCTTGTGGATGGGCGCATGCCCGGCTTTGCGGCGATTGTCGGGGCGGCCAAGTCGAACGAGGTTGCCGTCAAGATCATCCGTGAATTGCAGCAACGCAACATCCTGACGTTCCTGTGCGGCAATGTGAACGGACGCAGCATCATTCACCAGCTTCAAGAAGAAGGCGTCGAGTTAGGATACGACACCTATACCGTTCCGTTCGGCACGGACACGATCAGCGCGATCTATGCGCTGGGCTTCGCCACCCGTTCGGCGCTGACCTTTGGCGGCATCAAGGCGGGGCAGGCCCGCGACATCCTGCTGTACAACAAGCAGCGCGTGTTCGCCTTCGTGCTGGCGTTGGGTGAGGTGGACGATCTGAAATATGCGGCGGCGGCGGGCGCGATCAACTTCGGGTTCCCGGTCATCGCCGATACCGTCATCCCTGAAATCTTGCCGACAGGCGTCACCACCTACGAACACGTGATCAGCATGCCCTTCAATGAAATTGAGGGGGCGGACGACCTGGAGCGTGCCGAGCGCCTGGTGCAGAAGTGCATCGAGGTGCGCGGCGTGAAGATCAAGGTCACCGATGTGCCCGTGCCTGTGCCCTACGGCTCGGCGTTTGAGGGCGAGGTCGTGCGCAAGGCTGATATGCGCATCGAGTTTGGCGGCAAGTATTCGCGCTGTTTCGAATACCTGCGTATGGTCGATATGGAAGACGTGACCGATGGCAAGATCGAGGTCGTCGGGCCGGGCTTCGAAGACCTCGAACCACAAAGCCATATGGACCTGGGAATTGTCATTGACGTTTCAGGCCGGCAGATGCAAAAGGACTTCGAGCCGGTGCTTGAGCGCCAGGTGCACTACTTCATCAATGGGGCATCGGGCATCCAGCACATCGGCCAGCGCGATATCGCCTGGATTCGCGTCTCCAATGCGGCTGCCGAAAAGGGCTTCACCCTGGAGCATTTCGGCAAGATTTTACATGCGCGTTTCCACGCCGACTTCGGCGCAATCGTGGACAAGGTCCAGGTAACAATCTATACTGAACCGGACAAGATCGAGAAATGGCTCGCCGAAGCCCGCGAAGCCTATGATTACCGCAACAAGCGCCTGGAAGACCTGACCGACGATGCGGTCGAGGAATTCTACTCGTGCACGCTCTGCCAGTCCTTCGCGCCCGATCATGTCTGTATCGTCAGCCCCGAACGGCTGGGGCTGTGTGGGGCATATAACTGGCTGGACTGCAAGGCTTCCTTCAGCATCAACCCCACCGGCCCGAACCAGCCGATCAAACTTGGGCAGGTCATCGATCCGGTCAAGGGCTACTGGCAAGGCACGAACGAATATGCGGCGATTGGATCGCACGGATCGGTGCAGGAAGTGGCCATGTACTCGATCATGGAAAACCCCATGACGGCATGCGGCTGCTTCGAGTGCATCGTGATGCTGATCCCCGAAGCGAACGGCGTGATGGTCGTGAGCCGCGAGGACACGAGCATGACCCCGGCGGGCATGACCTTCAGCACGCTGGCCGGCATGGCCGGTGGCGGGCTGCAAACGCCCGGCGTGATGGGAGTGGGCAAGTACTACCTGATCAGTCCGAAATTCATCTCGGCAGATGGCGGCCTCAAGCGCGTGGTGTGGATGAGCAGCATCCTCAAAGAGACGATGGCCGACGAACTGCGCGCGGCTGCTGAGCGCGAGGGAGTGCCTGATCTGCTTGATCAGATCGCCGACGAGCGCGCCGTCGCCGATGTCGACGAGTTGGTCGCCTGGTTGGAAGAGCATAATCATCCCGCGCTGGCGATGGGGCCGATGCAGGCCGCGCCACCCACCGAACCCGAACCGGAACCAGCCGCCGACGCGCTCGCGCAAGCCGAAGCGGTGATCGAGGCGCTGGACAAGCAGCCCGAACCTATCAAGGCTGAAGACGCGGAACCTGAACCGCTAGCAAATCAGGCAGAACTTCAACCCGAACGAGATAACACGATGACTCCTGAGGAAACGAAAGCAGAAATTCCCGCTGACGAACCTGAGAAGCCCGTAGCACCAGCATCACCGGCTGCATTGGGGGATGCAAGCACTGCCTTCTTTGACCAATTGCGGCGCGCGCTCGCTGCTGGCCTGATGGCGGCTGCGCAGGAGTTGGGTGCTGACGTGAGCGCAGGTTTGCCTGTGCCACCCGCCCCCGCTACTCCGCCGCCAGCGCCCGCCGTCGAGACACCACCGGCTGCGCCCGCAAACACCCCCGCGCCTGAGGTCGTCGCCCCTGAGAAAGTCGAACTGGAGCCGGACAAGCCCTGGCTTGTGGCGGGCACAAAGACCGAAATCCTCAAAGAGAAATGGACCGGCCAAGTTCGCGAAGTGACCATCGGCGCGACGAAGGAACAGGGCGGCACCCGTGCGAAGGCGATCACGGTTGGCGGCGAAACGGCCATGCCGTTCATGTTCTACGAGGGCGACATCCCGCACCGTCCGGTTGTGGCGATCGAGATCATGGATCGCCGCCCGGATGACTGGTCGCCGCTGCTGCTCAAGACATGGGGTGATGTGGCCGATGATCCGGCCAGGTGGGCTGAGGCTGCCGAAAAAGCCGGGGCCGACCTGCTGGTGCTGGCGCTAAGCGCAACAGACGCCGACGGCAACCCCAACACCCCGCAGCGTGCCGTCGATGTGGCCAAAGCGGTGTTGCAAGCCAGTGGCCTGCCGTTGATCGTCTGGGGGCCGGGCCAGGCGGAGCTTGATAACGCGCTGCTCGTGCCGATTGCCGAGGCGACGGCAGGCGAACGACTGGTGCTCGGCATCTGCGAAGATACGAACTACCGGACGATCGTGGCGACGGCGATGGCAAACGACCATCTCGTCCAGGCGCGCACGGCGATGGATGTCAACCTCGCCAAGCAGCTTAACATTTTGATCAGTGATATGGGCCTGCCACTCGACCGCGTGCTCATGGACCCGACAACGGGCGCGTTGGGCTACGGCATCGAGTACGGGTACTCGGTCATGGAGCGTCTGCGGCTTGCGGCGTTGCAAGGCGACGCGATGACCCAGCTTCCGATGATCGTCACCCCTGGCTACGAAGCCTGGAAGGCGAAGGAAGCGAAGGTCGGTGAAGGTGTGCCGGAGGCGTGGGGGAATTGGGAAACCCGCGCCCTCTACTGGGAAACGCTCACGGCGATGGCGCTGCTCGAATCGGCGGCCAACATCGTTGTGCTGCGCCACCCCGAAAGCGTGAAGCGGATACACCTTGCCATCGACGACTTGATGAATGCGGCGCAGTAGCCTGCGTTGAAGACAGGGGTACGGGTGACTGGGCAGGTCACCCGTGCCTCACCGGTTGCCTGAGGACACAGTTTCATGACTGAACGCCGCCTCGTCCGTGACCTGATGACCGTCGGGGTCGTGACCTGCACGCCGGATACACCCGTACCCGAATTGGCGCGGCAGGTGTTGGAAAGCGACCTTGAAGGCGTCATTGTGCTCGATCACGAGGGGCACGCTGTCGGAACCGTGACCCAGCACGAGTTGGTAGGGGCGTATTTGCACGATGATCCGCGCGCGCTCACGGCTGAAGACGTCATGCGCGAAGATGTGCCCGAATTGCCGCCCGATATCCCCTTGACGGCAGTGGCGCAACTCATGCGCGATCAGGGGGTGCGCGTGGTCTTCTTGATGCACAACGCGGTCGGTATGTCGTACCCGGCAGCCATGTTGTCGTACCGGCATTTTGTCCGGCACCTGGCTGCCCGCGAGGACGGCGATCTGTCAGACCTGGGGATCAAGGCAAAGCGCATGGCCCCCATGCAGCTATTCCTCAAGAAGCGAGACGAAGCGCGCCGGAAGCGGTTGCGCGAGGCGGGCACAGGCAAACAGATGGAGAGAAAGCCGTTATGACCGGGCGCAAACTGGTTCGCGATCTGATCGGGCCAGCGGTCACCTGTGCGCCTGAACTGCCGGTGGCCGAGATAGCACGCCTGCTGTTGGCGGAAGACCTGGAAGGCGTCGTCGTGCTGAACGAGGCGGGGCACGCCGTCGGCGTGGTGGGTTATGATGAGCTGGTGGAAGCGTATGCCCATCCGAACCGCGACGCGCTGACCGCCGAGGATGTGATGAACGAACGCATTCCCCACGTGCGCCCCGATATTCCGCTATCTGCCGCTGCCCAGCTCATGCAGGATATGGGCGTGCGGATGCTGTTCCTGATGCCGCAACGCGGCGGCATAACCTATCCGGCGGCCATGCTGTCATACCGGCAGTTGTTACGACACCTGGCCGCGCGTGACGACGATGAATTGAGTGATTTGGGGATTAATGCAATACGCGGGCCTGTTGCGTGGCCGCGTCAGAAGACTGATGGTGGGTGATGACCGGTGCGGCGTGACAACGGGAACCGTTGTATGCCCCGGTGAGTCACCGTTTTAGGAGACGATTATGGCACTCTCAGGTATTCAGATTTACAAGATGTTGCCGCAGACAAACTGCAAGGACTGTGGCTTTCCTACGTGTCTTGCGTTTGCCATGAAGTTGGCAGCCAAACAGGTCGAACTTGCAGCTTGTCCGCATGTTAGCGACGAAGCCAAAGAAAAACTGTCCGCAGCGGCCCAGCCGCCGGTCCGGTTGGTGACGCTCAAGGCCGACGGTCACGAGGTCAAAGCCGGTAACGAGACGGTCATGTTCCGTCACGAAAAGACCTTCTATCACAAGCCCGGTCTCTTCGTCCGTGTGCGCGATGACATGCCCCTGGATGCGCTTAAAGCGAAGGTGTCCGCTGCCGATGCCTATACCGTCAGCTATGTTGGCATGGACTTGGCTTTAGACGGTTTTGCCGTCGAGTCCGTGACGGGTGATCCGGCAGCGTTTGGCGCGGCGGTCAGCGCTGTGCGCGAGGTCACCGAGCGCCCGTTGATTTTGATCAGCGGCGATCCCCGCGTGATCGATACCGGGATCAAAGCGATTGACGGCGAAACCCCGCTCGTGCACGGCGCGGATGCATCGAACTGGGAAGCGATGGCCGAGGTAGCGAAGGCGCACGGCGCGGCGCTCTCCGTCATCGCCGCCACCATCGACGAAATGGTCGCGCTGAGCAGCAAGCTCAAGGAAAAGGGTGTCGAAGACCTGGTGCTGGCTCCGGTGGCCCGCCACCTGGGGACGACCCTTGGCTTCTACACGCAGATGCGACGGCTGGCGCTCAAGAAAAACTTCCGCCCGCTGGGCTATCCCCTGCTGTCCTTCCCTGGCGATGCGCCGGATGAGGCCCATGAGGCCATGCTGGCGGCACAGGCCATTGCCAAGTATGCGGGGTTCGTTGTGCTCGATACGTTCACGCCGGAGATGGCTTACGGGTTGCTCGTGCTGCGCGAGAATATCTATACCGACCCGCAGAAGCCGATCCAGGTCCAACCGGGGGTCTATGAGATCAACGATCCGACGCCCGAATCACCGGTAATGGTCACGACGAACTTCAGCATCACGTATTTCAGCGTTGCGAACGAGGTCGAAGGCTCTGGTTTGCCGGCATGGTTGCTCGTAACCGACGCCGAAGGCATGAGCGTGCTTACGGCCTGGGCGGCAGGCAAGTTCGACTCGGAGCGTATCGCCAAGTCGGTTAAGGAGTTTGGGTTGCCGGACAAGGTGGCCAACAAGCGTATCGTGCTGCCGGGCCACGTGGCCGTGCTCTCTGGCGAGTTGGAAGAAGAACTGCCGGATTGGGAAGTGCGCGTTGGCCCGCGCGAGGCAGTGGATATTCCCGCGTTTATGAAACAGGCACTGTAGACCTTCATTATGGCTGACCATATCGTTACGTTCGATGTCGCAGAAGCCCCGGTCACCGTGCCAACTGGCACGCTGCTGAGTGAAGCGGCGCACTTGGCCGGGGTCGAAATCCAACAACCATGCGGTGGGCAGGGGCGCTGCGGGCGTTGCGCGGTTCAGGTGATCGACGGCAGCGTGCGTCGCCGCAGCACCTTGCGATTGTCCGCCGACGACATGGCCGCAGGCTATGCGTTAGCCTGCCAGACCGTTGTTGAAGGTGATGTCAAAGTCGCCGTTCCCCCGCAGGAGAAAATCGAGCGGCGGCTGACCACCGATCGCACCGCCGTCGCGATCTCCGTTCCGGAAGGCTATGACGCCGACCGCGTGCAAACCATCCGGCGGTTGGCGCTGACGTTGCCGCCACCCACTATCGACGATCAAACCGACGACTGGGGCCGGCTGCAACGGGCGCTCCGCCAGCACGCGCGGATAGCCGAGGTTGGGATATCGCTACCACTGATGCGCCGCATCGGCTCTGTCATGCGCGAGGGTGAATGGAACGTCACGGCGATTCTGGATGCCGAGGCGTGGGACTGTCCTAATTGCCCCGTCCGCCTGATCGATTTGCTCCCTGGGCACGTCGCCGCGGATGCCCCATTGTGGGGCGTGGCGATTGACATCGGCACGACGACGGTCTCGTTGTGGCTGGTTGATCTGCTTACCGGCGAAGCGAAGGCACAGGTTGCCGAGTATAACGCCCAGATCGCACGCGGCGAAGACGTGATCTCGCGCATCATCTATTCCAACAAGAACAGTGGTGGCGACGAGTTGCGGCAACTGGTGCTGGGCACGATCAACGCCCTGTTGGATGCAGCCTGCAAGCGCGTCAAAGCCGACCCCCGGACGGTGTACAAAGCGACCATCGCCGGCAACAGCACCATGATGCACTTGTTGTTGGGCATTCCTGCCAACTCGATCCGGCTGACGCCGTTTGTGACCACGATCAACCACATCCCTACACTTACAGCGCAAGAGACGGGACTCAACATCCATCCCGAAGCTACGGTCGATTGCCTGCCCGGTGTGGCGAGCTATGTCGGCGCGGATATCACGGCGGGTGTGCTGTCATCGGGGCTGGATGATGCCGATAAGGTCACGCTGTTCATCGATGTGGGCACGAATGGTGAGATTGTGTTAGGAAATAAAGAGTGGTTGGTTACCGTCGCCGCTTCCGCTGGCCCGGCATTTGAGGGCGGCGGCGTGATGCACGGGATGCGTGCCGCACGCGGCGCGATTGAGGAAGTCTGGATCAACGGCGAGACCTATGAGCCAACTTACCGTGTGGTGGGCGGGGTCAAGCCGCGCGGCATATGCGGAAGCGGGTTAATCTCGCTCCTGGCTGAGATGTTCCTGACCGGCGTCGTTGACAAAGGTGGGCATATCAACCTCAACCTGCCGACGCCCCGCGTGCGTACCGGCGAACGCGGCCCGGAATATGTCGTGTGCTGGGCCGCCGATGCTGGTGACGATCATGATATCGTGATCACGCACACGGATATTGACAACCTGTTGCGTGCGAAGGCGGCTATTTACGCCGGTTTTACCGTGCTGGCGGAAAGTGTGGGCGTGCCGCTGGAGACAGTCGAACAGGTGTTGATCGGCGGCTCGTTTGGCAAGTATATCAACGTGGAGAAAGCCATCGAGATCGGGTTGTTGCCTGACCTGCCCTGGGAAAACTTTCATTTCCTGGGCAATACCTCCGTCCGGGGTGCGTACCTGGCGCTGCTTGATCGCCGCGCGCGCGTCCGTATCAAAGACATTGCCAGCCGCATGACGTACATCGAGCTTTCGGCTGACAATACGTTCTATGAGGCGTTTACGTCGGCGCTGTTCCTGCCCCACACCGATCTTTCGCGGTTCCCGACAGTGCAGGCAGCGATGGCGACTAAATCTTAAATATATGGGGAAACAACTATGTACATCATTGGTGAGAATATCCACATTATTTCACAAAAAGTGAAAGACGCGCTCAAAGCCCGGGACCGCGAGTTTTTCATGGATCTGGCGGTGCGCCAGGTTGAGGCTGGCGCGCAGGCGATTGACCTGAACCTCGGCCCGCGCAAGAAAGACTGGGAAGAAGTCTTCCCCTGGATGGTTGAAACGGTCGAGGCCGTGGTGGATGTGCCGCTGGTCTTCGATAGCACCAACCTGCTGGGCATCGAGGCCGGTCTGAAGCGAGTCACCAAGGCGCAACCGATCATCAACTCCACCTCGGCAGAGCCGGAGCGCCTGGAAAAAGTCCCGCTTGTCGCCAAGCAGTACAATGCCAGGCTGGTCGCGCTAACGATGGGGTCGAGCGGCATTCCGGTGAGCGCCGATGAGCGAGTCAATATCGCGGTGGAACACCTGATTCCGCGCATGGTTGAGATCGACTATCCGGTCGAAAACCTGATCATCGACCCGCTGGTGCTGACGGTTTCTGGTTGCCAGGAATACTGCCCGGAGTGTATTGAGGCGGTGCGCACGCTGCCGTATGTCTGGGACCCGGCACCGATGATCTCGGTTGGTTTGTCGAACGTATCCAATGCCGTCCCGCACGAGAATCGCCCGCTGATCAACCACGTGTACTGCGCGATGCTGATGGGCGCGGGCCTGCAAATGATGATCGCCGACCCGTTCGATGAGAAGTTGAAAGAGGTCATTCGCATCATCGAGGAGCGCGACGAAAGCACAGCAGTGGGACGCTTGTATTTGAAGATTCATGATCGCGTCCAGGCGATGGAAGAACCGTCTGTTGACGATGTGGATATGAGCGATCCCGAACAAGTGGCGATCTGGAAAACGGTGCAGATCCTTTTGAACAAAGTCATCTACGCCGATGGTTATCTGCAACAATAGGCAGACCATTCGTGCTGGTTATGAAGAACGCTGAAGTGTGGCTTGCACGGTGAGCACCGGCGGCCCCAGTTCAACCTAGCAGTATCATTAGTGGCCACGTTAGCGTGCCGAAGGAAGCAAATCTATGCCTGGTTTTACACCCGCACGGCGCTGGCAGCCGCCTTATTCTCCCTTTAAGCGCGAGCCGTTCAGTCGCCGTTTGCTGGCGCGGATCGAGCGGCTGGTCAAGGGCCCCCTGTTTGGGTGCCGCATGTGCGGCAACTGCCTGTTACAGGAAACTGCCTTTATCTGCCCGATGGAATGTCCCAAAGGTGTGCGGAACGGTCCTTGTGGGGGTTCGACGGTAGAACATTGCTATGTGGACCCCACGCGCCCATGCGTCTGGTACAAGATTTATGAGCGTGCGTTCAAGATGGGCCGCGAGGAGATGCTGCTCGAAGTCTTGCCGCCGCTCGATTGGGACAAGGTGGGAACCGAGACCTGGGGGGAGGTATACCACCAGATCCGGGATGTAGGCGTGCGCACGTTCGTCGGGGGAATGCTTTCCCGCGATCCAGCCAAACGCGCCACCCACTGGGACGCGGTCTTTCGCCCGATTCGCCAGCCGGACTGGTGGCAGGGTGATGATCAATACCACCCGCCCGCGTATGAGGAGCCAATGTCAACGCTGGAGCGCCGCCTGCGGGCCGGTGAATTTGTCGTGACGGCGGAGGTTGCCCCGCCCCTCAGTACGGCTACGGGCAAGCTCTGTCGCAACGTGCAGATGGTGCGCCCCTATGTGGCGGCGGTCAACTTCACCGATAATCCCTCGGCCACCTCGCGCATGTCGAGCCTGGCGTGCAGCGTGCTGGCGATGCAAAACGGGGCGGAGCCTGTGATGCAGTTGCAGGCCCGCGATCGCACGCGGGCAACGGTGCAGTCAGAGATCATCGGCGCGAGCGCTTTAGGCGTACGCAACGTGTTGTGCCTGTCCGGCGATAGTGGCCGGATGGGGCCACCGCCGTTGGGCCGTCTCGATGTAATCGACATCGATTCGGTGCAGATGCTCTGGATGTTGCGCCGGATGCGCGACGAGGGGCATTACCTGGATGGCCGCCCGGTGAAGTTCCCGCCCAAGATTTTCCTGGGAGCAGCGGCAGCGCCGTTTGCCTCGCGCCCGGAGTTCCAGGCAATCCGCGAGCATAAGAAGGTCAACGCGGGGGCGCAGTTCTTCCAGACAAACCTGGTCTACGATCCGGAGGGGATGGAAGTATGGCTTAACGAGCTTGCCAGGCGGAATATCCTTGACAAGGTGTATATTCTGGTTGGGATCACGCCGCTCAAGTCGCTGCGCATGGCGCAGTACATGCACAACGAGGTGCCCGGCGTGTTCATCCCTGACAGGCTGATGAAGCGCCTTGAGGCAGCGGGCGATGGCGTACAGGAAGAAGCGATCCAGATTACCCTGGAACTGATCGAAGCCATCAGGGGCAAAGAGGGCATCAACGGGATTCACCTGATGGCGGTCGGTTGGGAAGAGATCGTCCCGCGTATCGTGACCGAAGCAGGGCTGCTGCCGCCCGACTTCGTGCCACTCGAAGCCGAAGCGGAACAGGTTCAGGTGCGGGCCAAGTAACCTACCCGGCCCTGGTGTCTATGGTTGTTTGACCGGCAGTGAAGCACCGCGCCCAGGACGCGAGTCTTCGTGCGGCGCGGTGTTTGCGATCCCTAAGTGGCGGAGTCAGGATTGGACGTAATGAAGTTAGCGATTAGCGGTAAAGGTGGCGTAGGTAAAACGACATTGGCGGCCTTGCTCGCCCAGGTATATGCTGATGCCGGGCGCGACGTGCTGGCGGTTGACGCCGATCCAGCCCCCTGCCTGGCCGGGGCGCTGGGGTTCCCAGAGGAACTGCGCCGCAAGTTGCACCCCATCGCCGAGATGGACGAATTGATCGAGGAGCGGACGGGAGCCAAACCGGGAACGGTTGGCGGTTTCTTCACCCTCAACCCCCGCGTGGATGACCTCCCCGATCGTTTCAGCGTGACGCATCGCGGCGTGCGGTTGCTGGAAATGGGATCGGTTGACCTGGGTGGCTCCGGTTGCATTTGCCCGGAGAGCGCCATGCTCAAGACGTTGTTCACGCACCTGTTGTTTCGCAAGGATGACGTGCTGATTCTCGATATGTACGCCGGCGTGGAACACCTGGGCCGCGCGACCGTCGATTTCGTCGATGCGATGATCGTGGTCGTAGAGCCGACGCGACGCAGCCTGGGCACTGCCGCGCAGATCAAGAAGCTGGCGGAAGATATCGGCCTGACGCGCTTGTGGCTGGTGGGCAACAAGGTGCGCAACGAGGACGAAGCGGCGTTTTTGGCCGCCGAAACCCCTGGTTTACCGGTTCTGGGAACGCTTCCGGCTGATCTCGATGTACAGGAGGCAGACCGGCGGGGCATTGCTGTATACGATTATGTTCCGGCGCTGCGCGCGGCGGCAGAGCGCATGGCGTCGACCCTGGTAATGGAGATTGAGCAAACATGACAACAACCATCGCACTCGCAGGTAAAGGCGGCGTGGGCAAGACCACTATTGCTGGCATGGTGATTAAGTACCTGTCGCAAACGCAATCAGGCGCGATCCTGGCGATTGACGCCGATCCAAGCAGCAACCTGAACATGGTGCTCGGCCTGGAACTCGAATGGACGGTGGGTGACATTCGCGAGGGGTTGCTGGAAAAAGTGAAGCAGTCCCTGACGGCGGGCGGGGCCGCCATGGGGACGCTGGCAGGCGGGTTGACCAAGCGCGATTACCTGGATTATGAGGTTCGCTCGGCGGTGTCGGAAGGATCGCGCTTTGACTTGATCGCGATGGGGCGCTCGGAAGGCCCTGGGTGCTATTGCGCCGTGAACCATAACCTGCGCGAAGTTGTGGACAGCATCAGCAAGAATTACCGCTATGTGGTGATCGACAACGAGGCCGGGATGGAGCATCTCAGCCGGCGCACGACGCGCGATGTCGATGTGTTGCTCATCGTCAGCGATCCGACGCAGCGCGGAATCGTCGCGGCAGAGCGCATCGCCGCCTTCCGGCACGATCTCGACATCAATATCAAGGCCACCTACCTGATTCTGAATAACCTGAGCACAGAGACGATACCCGCGCCGTTGCAGGCACGCATCGACCAGATGGATATCCCGCTGCTGGGAACCGTTCCGAGCGACGACGAACTGGTCGAGTTCGAGTTTAGCGGACGCCCGCTCGTTGAACTGGGTGATGATTCGCCGGTCTATCAGGCAGTGGCGACCATGATGCAACAAATCGTGTGAGCGGCGAACACCACGCGGCGCTCCGGCCGGTGATGGATCAGGCCGGATTGGTGTGCGAGATCAGTCTCACTTAGGGGGAAAAAAGACGCGAATCTCCGAGGATTTTAAAGTATACCAGCATACGCGCCTACCGTACAAAATCATCCCCAACTAGTGACAGTTGGGGATTGTTTTTTTAGAAGTAGCTGCTACGATGGCGGTGCTATTGGCACGCCAATGCCGAAACAAAACGTTAAAAGGAGAAAGAAAAAAGGTTATGGCAACGCCTACTAAAGTGTCCTCTTTAGAAACGACCAACAGCATGTTAGCAACAACGATTGCTTTGTTTGACAATGCCTTCGAACGGCTGGAGCTGGACGAGGGCATCGCGGCCATTATGCGCCAGCCCGAGGTTGAGTTGTCGGTCACGGTTCCGATTGTTGGCGATGATGGCCGGATCAAGACCTTCAAGGGCTATCGCGTCCAGCACTCGTCGGCTCGTGGCCCGAGCAAGGGGGGCATTCGCTACCATGCGGACGTTGACATCGAGGAAGTTCGCGCCCTCGCAATGCTGATGACACTCAAGTGCGCGGCGGTCAACATCCCGTTTGGCGGGGCAAAGGGTGGCATTTGCGTCGATCCGGCACAGCTTTCTGCGCACGAACTGGAGCGCCTCACCCGCCGCTTCGCCAAGATGATCGCCCCCATCCTCGGCGGGAAACGCGATATCCCCGCGCCGGATATGAACACCAACGAGCAAACGATGGCGTGGTTCATGGACGAAATCTCGTCCATTGCCGGTTATTACAGTCCGGAGATCACAACCGGTAAGCCGATCATCCTCGGGGGTTCCGAAGGCCGCACCGAAGCGACCGGTCGCGGCGTGGCGATTGCGGCCATCGAGATGATGAAGAAATTGGGCCGCGACCCGCAGGAAACGCGCGTCGTCGTGCAGGGATACGGCAACGTGGCATTCTACGCTACCAATATCCTGGCAAAGGAATATGGCTGCACCATCATCGCGGTGAGCGATGTCTCGGACGCCATTTACAACCCCAAAGGTCTCGACCTGGACGCGATCAACGCGCACGTGTCGCAGAGTCCGGGGCACATGCTGAAGGGATATGATGGCGACGTCGAACACATCACCAATGACGAACTCCTGACCCTCGACTGCGACCTGTTGATTCCTGCCGCCATCGAGAACCAGATCACGGACCGAAACGCCGATCAGATCAAAGCCAGCATGATCGTTGAAGGCGCGAACGGGCCGACGACGTTCCAGGCCGATGCCATTCTGCGCGATCGCGGCATTTGCGTGGTTCCGGACATTCTGGCCAATGCCGGGGGCGTGATCGTTTCTTACTTTGAGTGGGTGCAGGACTTGCAATTCTACTTCTGGGAAATCGAGGAAGTTCGCGAGCGACTCCATAAGAAGATGAGCCAGAGCTTCGAGCAGGCCTGGGCGGTTGCGCAAGAGCGCGGGATCGATTTCCGCTCCGCCGTGTACATGCTGGCGGTGCAACGCGTGGCCGAAGCGATCCAGAAGCGCGGCTTTGTGGCCTCGAACTGA
>CAZSXY010000013.1:46598-50075 GCA_964611395.1 uncultured Anaerolineaceae bacterium
GGTGCAACGCGTGGCCGAAGCGATCCAGAAGCGCGGCTTTGTGGCCTCGAACTGATGAAGTGTGCAGCCAGACTCTGTGCGGTCGGCAGGGGTGGTGAGTAGCGAGTCATGAGTGATGAGTCATGGGTTATAGCTCCAGACTCATCACGCCAAACTCACCACTCATAACTTCCAGTTCAGACAAAGCTGAAAAGAATTCGCCATAAGCTGGATGCTCCTCGCCTGGCGTATGTGCTGAAAAAGTTTCCTCCTGACCCTCTGTCCCCCAACCGGCGATCTGGTTGGGGGACGTTTTTCCCCGCGCCGTTCACTTTTCTCGTTTCACTCGAACCAACCGGGCGGCACTGTCATCCAGGCCGCCGGGGCGATTGCGCTCCAGCCAGACGGCGCGAAACGTTTGCTCCAATGTCGCCAGTTCGCGGATTACGTCTTCCCATGCGATGCCGCTACCGGCGATCTGGGCCAGGGCGCGGCGTGCCCCATGCCGCAGCATGTCTGCCGCAAGGCCAAACTCGCGTTTGATCAAATCCGCGTCCGGCGCGGCCATCCGAGCGCGTTCCAGGGGAGCCATGATCGCGTCGATGGTGTCTAGCGTTGCGCGCAGACGCGCCGAGAGCGCGTCATCGTCGCCCAGGATGGCCTGTTGATCGGCGGGCAGGTGCGCCAGCAGCCGCTCGCCGCGCATCTTCGGCAAAGACACCCTGTAGAACAGATCGAGGATGCTGCGGTTGGGCCTCAAAATGCCCGGAACCTGGTACACGTTGCCCAGGTCGTAGGCGAGTTTGCCCATCACACCGGCGCTATCTTGAAAGGCGAAGGCATCGAGAGCTGCGGGTATATCCAGATCGGCGTTGGCCTGGTAGGCCCAGCTCAACGCTGCGCCGACCGCATACCCCAGGTAGCTGATGGGCAACGTCTGCCAGTGACCGTTGTCGCCCCAGTCGGTATTCAGCACGCCAATCGCCCCGTGCGCGAGACCGTTCTCAACCGCGCCGTGGATGTTCCCCAGGCAGTTATCGGTGCGTCCGGCGATGCTATTCCAGCTTGACGTGCCGGGGCACACATAGAACGGCACACCCGATGCGGCGAAGAGCCGGGTTTTGCCAGGGAAGTCGTGGTTGGCTTCGTAGCCCCATTCCAGGGCGATGGTGTCTTTGGGGACTTCGGGCACAAGGTCGGGATACTGGTTGATGACATCGCCCCAAAACTGCATGGTGCGCCCGTGAGCCTGGACACGCCTGTGAATGTCCAGCAAGAAATCGAGATAGACGCGCCCCTTTCCCTGCTGCGCGACCAATGATTTGCTGCGCCCCAGCCCCAGGTCGAACGTTTCGTCACACCCGACGTTGAACAACCGGCTGGTGAAGTTGGGCAGCAATTCTGCGTATAGCTCATCGATCAGGTCGAGGGCTTCGGGCACGGCAGGCGACAGGCTAAAGGGTGGTAGCGTGCTGCCCCAGGGAGCCGTGAACGGTTCGGTGACTTCGGCTAGGGGCAGGTAGCGCGCGTGTTCGAACCAGCGGTGCATGTGGCCAAAGCTGTTCTGGTTGGGAACCAGTTCGACGAAGCGTTCGCGGCAATAGGCATCCAGCGCGAGGATTTCTTCGGCGGTCAGCGGCGATGCGTGTTCCCATACGGCGCTATGGTTCTGGTAGGCGAATGTGTGCTCGGTATAGAGCTGGAACTGGTTGATTTTCCAGCTTGCCAGCCTGTCGACCAGGGCAAAGAGGGTCTCCATGGTGGGGACTTTGTCGCGGCTGATGTCGAGCATGACGCCACGCGCCGCAAAGTCCGGCCAGTCTTCGATCACGAGTGTGGGCAGGGTGTTACTGTGAGTCTGGATGAGTTGGGCCAGGGTCATCGCGCCATAGAACACTCCGGCGGCGTCGTGACCGGCCAGCGTAATGCCGCCGCTGTCTATGACGAGGCGATAGCCCTCCGGGCGCGTGCCCGCCGGATCACGCGTGATGCGCAAGGGCGCTTTGACGTGACCGCCGGCAATCGCCCACGATACGCCGCCATGGTCTTCCAGGGCACGCTGAAGTTGTCGCGCCGTGAAGAAGGATTCGGCGGGACGGGGCACGTCGAGCGCAATCAGGCCGCGCTGGGGCAGCGCGAACTCGCCACCGGTTAGCGACACTTCCTGGGGACGGGGTAACAGGCACAGGGGTTTGCTCATGGGCGCTCCTTGTTGTCGATGATACATGGGCCGCCCCACTCGGCAGCATGGCGGCTACGGGCGGTGGCGGCGTTCAAGCTCGGCGAAGACATGATCGGGTGTCAGGTTGCGCTGGGCCAGCAGCACCAGACAATGATAGGCCAGATCGGCCAGTTCGGAAACAACGCGTTCGTCTCCCTGCCCCTTGACCGCGAGAATCACCTCAACGGCTTCCTCCCCGATCTTTTTCACGATTTTGTCTTCACCGGCATCCAACAGGCTGTTGGTGTACGACCCCGGTTGCGGGTTGCTTTTGCGATCGGTAATGGTTGCGAATATGTCCGCCAGAATATCACTCACCTAGGGCCTCCAAATCTCGAAAGAAGCAACTGACCTCACCGGTATGGCATGCCGGGCCAGCCGGAACCACCCCCACAAGTAATACATCAGCATCACAATCGACCCAGATGTTCTCGACTCGCTGGGTGTGCCCACTGGTAGCCCCTTTGTGCCAGAGTTCGCCTCTGCTGCGGCTCCAGAAGTGGGTTTCGCCCGTTTCGATAGTCAGGCGCAGCGCCTCGGCGTTCATCCAGGCGACCATGAGCACCTGACGGGTGCGGGCATCCTGCACCACCGCCGGAATCAAGCCGTCGCCAGTCCACCGCAGCCGGGAAATAATGCGATCCAGGTTAGCCACCGCCAGCCTCCATGATGCGCACCGGCACGCCGTGATCGTGCAGGTATGCTTTCACCTCGCCGATGCTGAGTTGTTGGTAATGAAACAGGCTGGCTGCCAGCGCCGCGTCCGCGCCCCCTTCGACCAATGCTTCGCGGAAGTGATCCAGTGTTCCCGCCCCGCCTGAAGCGATCACGGGAATGCCGACCGCGTCGCTGATAGCCCGTGTCAGGGCGATCTCGTACCCGTCGCGCGTGCCGTCGCGGTCCATGCTGGTCAGCAAAATCTCACCCGCGCCGCGCTGCTCGACTTCGCACGCCCAGGCAATCGCGTCCAGGCCGGTTGGCGTGCGCCCGCCACTGACGTACACCTCATAATGGGTCCCGTTCCAGCGAGCGTCGATCGCGACAACAATGCACTGCGAGCCAAACCGCGTCGTGCCCTCGGTGATCACGGCTGGATGGCGCACGGCGGCGCTGTTGATGGCGATCTTGTCAGCCCCGGCAAGCAACGTAGCGCGCATATCCTCGACGCTACGCAGCCCCCCGCCGACGCAAAAGGGGATGAAGATCGAATCGGCGACACGGCGCACCACGTCGAGCATCGTCTCGCGGCCTTCGTGCGTGGCGGTGATGTCCAGAAA
>CAZSXY010000013.1:50175-60667 GCA_964611395.1 uncultured Anaerolineaceae bacterium
CCCGCGTATAGCGCCTTGCCGGTCACCACACCGGCAATAGTACCGGCCATGCGCAAACGGCGAATGTTATCCAGCGACGCCACCCCTCCGGAGGCAATCACCTGCAAGCCCGTCGCGCGGGCGAGTCGCGCGGTGGCTTCGACGTTCACGCCGGACAGGTCGCCGTCGCGGGACACATCGGTATAGAGCGCGTGCCGCACGCCCATCGCCGCGAACCGCCGCCCCAACTCGGCCGGTGACCACCCGCTGACCTGCTGCCAGCCGTGCGTGGCGACCTGATCGCCCTTGGCGTCCAGCGCCACGACAACCGCTTCCGCTCCGAAGCGCTCAACGGCTATGGCCGCCAGTTCCGGTTGCCTGACGACCATCGTCCCCAGAATCACGCGTGTGGCTCCCGCGTCGAGGGCGTTCGCCGCGTCGTCCAGGGTGCGCAACCCACCGCCAAACTGCACCGGCAGCCCCACGGCTGCAATCGCGTGCAGGGCTTCGAGGGCCAGCGTTGCCTCGCCCAGCGCGCCGTCGAGGTTGACGACGTGCAGCCATGCCGCCCCGGCGTCCCGCCAGTGGGTCGCCATCGCGGCGGGGTCGTCCCCGTAGACCGTTTCCTGATCCGGATCGCCGTACTTCAGGCGCACGACGCGGCCCTGGCGAATATCAATGGCGGGATAGACGATCATCATCACAGCTCCACAAAGTTCTTGAGAATGCGCAGTCCGACGGCATGGCTTTTTTCCGGGTGCGGCTGGATGCCGAAGACGTTTTGCCGTGCGACCACAGACACGAAATCGATACCGTAATCGGTCGTGGCCAGCACGTCGCCGGGATCGCCAGCATCGACATAGTACGAATGGACGAAGTAAGCATAGGCCCCGCTCTTGACTCCGGCTAGCAGCGGATGCTCGCGCCGGATGTGCAACTGGTTCCAGCCGATATGAGGCACTTTCGGCCCGCTCGTCGGGAAGCGTGTCACCCGCCCCGGCAGCAAGCCCAGGCCTCGATGATCGCCCATCTCGTCGCTGGCCTCGAACAGATACTGCATGCCCAGGCAGATGCCGATCAACGGCACGCCAGCGGCCACGGTGTCCTTGAGCGGCTCCTCGAAACCGGCACGGCGCAAAGCCACGATGCCCGCCCCGAACGCGCCCACGCCCGGCAGCACAATCTTGCCAGCACCGGCGAGGCCGTCAGGGGTGGCGATGGTGACCACATCCGCGCCGAGGTGGGTCAGCGTGTTGGTGACGCTGCGCAAATTACCGGCCCCGTAGTCGATGATGGCAATTGTTTGGCGCGCACTCATCCCGTCAACGTCCCTTTCGTGCTGGGCACACCGCCCCGGCGCGGATCAACGGCGACGGCGGCGCTCAACGCGCGTCCCAGCGCCTTGAACAACGCTTCCGCCTTGTGGTGGTCGTCGCGCCCGTAGAACACAGCGGCGTGCAGGTTCATGTGCGCATTGAAGGCGATGCTCTCCAGCACGTGCGCCACCAGCGAGGCGGGCATCTGGCCCATCTGTGGGGTGTCGAAGTCGGCCTGGATGACGGCATAGGGCCGCCCGCTGAGATCAACGACAACACGCGCCAGCGCCTCATCCATCGGCACATAGGCATACCCCATGCGGACGATGCCCTTGCGATCACCCAGCGCGTCATCGAGGGCACGGCCCAGGCAAATGGCCACATCTTCGATGGTGTGGTGCGCGTCGATGTGCAGATCGCCGGTCGCCTTAACGGACAGATCGAACAGGCCGTGATGGGCCACATGGTGCAGCATGTGATCGAAGAACCCCACACCGGTGTCAATATCCGCCGCGCCGGTTCCATCGAGATTCAGGGTGAGCGTGATCTGCGTTTCGTTGGTGTGGCGGGTAATGGTCATTTGTCGTGCGCTCATAGGGTCGCTCCAATCTCGCGCAATGCGGCCAGCAGCGTATCGACCTGGGCGGGCGTTCCCGCGCTGACACGCACGTGGTCGCGCAGGCGCGGCTTGTTATAGTGCCGGATCAGGATGCCGTAGTCTTGCGCCAGCCGCTGCCGCAGGTGTCCTGCGTCCATGCCCACAACCCGGCACAGCACGAAATTGCTCCGGCTGGGATACGGTTGCAGGAAGGGGATCGCGGCCAGTTCGCGCTCCAGGCGCTCGCGCTGGACGATGACACGGCGCACGTTGGTTTGGAGATACGGCAGGTCGGCCAGGGAAGCCCGCGCGGCGGTGTCGGCGGCCACGTTCACATTGTACGGCTGCTTGATCTTCCACAGGTGCGTGATGATCGTGTGCGGGAAAATGCCATACCCGATGCGCAACCCCGCCAGCCCGGCCCACTTGCTGAACGTGCGCAGCACGATCAGGTTGGGCGTTTCGGGAACGCGGGGAGCCAGGCTTTGCGCCCCGCTGAACTCGTTATACGCTTCGTCCAGCACGATCACCAGGGGCAGATCGAGCAGCCGTTCGACGGTGTCCGGTGGGATCAAACCGCCATCGGGGTTATTGGGCGAACACAGGAACAACAACTTGGCCCCTGACTCGCGTGCAGCCCTCTCGATCCCGTCCACATCGAGCGTGAAATCGTCGCAGCGCGGCACATCGATCACGCGGGCGAAGGCGAGCGGCGCATCGAAGGCGTACATGCTGAACGTCGGCGGCGCATTGATGATGGCATCCCCCGGCGCGATGAATAGTTGCAGAATCAGCGCGATCAACTCATCCGCCCCAGCTCCGGCCAGAATGTGGCTGGCGCTGACGCCCACGTACTCGCTGAGCATCTCGCGCAACCGGCCCGCTGCTGGATCAGGGTAGATGTGCATGTAAGGCAACTCAGCCAGCGCCGCGCGCGCCCTGGGTGACGGACCGTAGGGGTTCTCGTTGGCGTCGAGCTTGACCAGCTTTTCGACCGGATAACCGAGCCGCTCCGCGAACACCTCAAGCGAGGCGGTCGGCGTATACGCTTCCATCGCGGCAATGTCATCGCGGATGCGCACACTATCTTTGACCTGGGTCATGAACCATTCTCCTGGTATGGCATCGGGTGTTAACTCCCCGCCAATTGCCTGCAAGGCTAGGGGCGAGGGCGCTGGCGACGGTTCACGCGTTCTTCCGCTGCCGCCGCGTGCGCGGTGAGGGCCTCGGCACGGGCCAGGACGGCGGCCACCTTGCTCAGACTGGCGGCGGCAGACGCATCCAACCCCACCAGGCTGGTGATCTTCACGAAATCCAACACGTTGAGCGGTGAAGCAAACCGCGCCGTGCCGCCGGTCGGCATGACGTGCGACGGTCCGGCCACATAATCGCCCAGCACTTCAAATGAACTCTCGCCGAGGAAAATGCCGCCTGCGTTGCGCACGGAGCCGATCCAGTCCCAGGGATTTTCGACGAGCAGGCACAGGTGCTCGGCGGCGTAGTCGTTGGCGATCTCGAACGCCTGCGCCATATCCCGCACGATCACCGCGCCGCTGCGCTCCGGCAACGATTGGGCCATGATCGTGGCGCGGCTGAGGGTCGGCACGCGCTTTTCGACCTCGGCGGCAACGGCTTCGGCCAGCGCCCGGCTCGGCGTGACGAGAATAGCGGACGCCAGCACATCGTGCTCAGCCTGCGCAAGCAAATCGGCGGCGGCCAAAGCGGGATCGGCGCTGGCGTCGGCAATGACCATCGTTTCGGTTGGCCCCGGCAGCCCATCGATCCCCACGTCGCCATAGACCTGCTGTTTTGCCAGCGTGACGAACAGATTGCCCGGCCCGACGATCTTGGCGACGCGCGGCACGCTTTCCGTCCCGTATGCCAGCGCCGCGATGGCCTGAGCGCCTCCCACGCGCACGACCTTTGTCACCCCGCAGACCGCTGCTGCGGCCAGGATCACGGGCGGGACTGCGCCGGTTCCCCGTCCGGGGGGCGTCGTGACGACGATGTCGCGCACGCCCGCGACCTGCGCCGGAACCACGCTCATCAACAACGACGAGGGCAGCGGGGCCGTGCCCCCCGCCACATACACACCGACCGAATCGACCGGTCGCACGAGCTGGCCCAACGAGCCTTGCGACGACGCATCAATCCAGCCGGTTACAGGCTGCTTTTCGTGGAATAGGCGAATGCGCTCGGCGGCGAACCGGAGGGCATCGGCAATGTCGGGGGGAATCTGATCGATGGCGGCGTTGATCTCATCTTCCGGGACGGCCAGCGTATCCAGTTCCGCGCCGTCGATGTGCCGGTTCCAGTCGAACAGCGCCGCGTCGCCGCGCTCGCGCACGCTGAGAATGATGCGGCGCACGGCTTCATCCGGCGTGACCGGCTCGCCGAACAGGTTGGCCAGGCTTTCGCCCAGCCAGTCCGGGACGGTGATATCGCGCAGCGAGGCACGCTTGAGGATGGTCGCGCGAGCCTCGTCCAGGTCATCGTAAATGCGCAGGGTAACAGTCATTATGTGATATCCTCCCCTTCCAGTGTCGATAACAGGCGCTGGTAACGTTCGGGCGCTTCCTCAAAGATGTAGGTTACGGGCGTTACAACCACACCGCTGCCGCCAATGGCGCGGATTTGCTGGATGACGCGGTACAGCTTGCGGGCGTTCGTCACAATATTGATCGCCCACCAGAACCCCGCCTCCTGGCGTGTGACCATCGGCGCGATGGTCGGTCCCTGCAAGCCGCCCAGGTCCGGCTGGCTGAAGACGCGCCCGGCGACCGCTTCCGCCGACTCGCCGCGCATGTTGGCGAAGATCATGTACTGGCTGCGCGCGCGCAGGTGCGCCTCGATGAACTCAAGAAGTTGGCGCGTAGTTTCAAGCAAGTCCGGGCGTGAGGTCAGGGCCGCGCGGTTGCCGATCAAAATCGCCTGCGAGTCGATGATGGTGCCGTCTTCCAGCGCCCGCAGGCGATTTTCGCGCAGGGTCGTGCCGGTGCTGGTGATGTCGGCGATGAAATCAGCGTAGCCAACGATCGGGGCCGATTCCAAAGCGCCGTCGGCCCCGACCACCCGCACACCGCCGACGCCGCGTTCGGCCAGAAACCGTTCGACGCTGTTCTTGAACTTGGTCGCCACCCGCAGTTCACGGCTTGCGCTGTACCGCGCCAGGTCGGCCACCGTTTGCACATCCTCCCACGCTTCGGGAACAGCCAAAACTAGGCGGCACTCGCCGTACCCCAGCGCATCGTGGATGATGACCACGTTTTCCTTGCCGCCGTTGACCGTCTCAACCAGCGCGTCATAACCGGTGATCCCCAGGTCCACGTCGCCGGCAGCCACGCTTAGCGGAACATCACGCGCGCGCTGGAAGAGCACCAACACCCCCGGCAGCGCCGGTAAGGTCGCTGTGTACTGGCGAGGATTGGGTTTGTGCACGCGCAGCCCGCATTCAGCCAGAAAGTCGAGGGTTTCAGCCTCCATCCGGCCTTTGCTGGGCAGCGCAATGCGTATTTGTTCCCTCATGGGCGTTATCTCCGCTTCTATTGGCTATGCAGGTTCGCCAAAACGAAAAACGCCCCCCGATCCAACCGGGAGGCGCTCTGATGGTCGTAACTTGCTAGGGCATCAGGTACACAGCACGCATCCACCGCCGGACCGAACGTCTGGGGCGCTCACATGATGGTGATGATGAACGTGGGTGTGACCTGTTTGTACCGTCATGGTGCAGAGTATAGCGGCGCGCAGGAGCATTGTCAATTCTTGAAACCGAAAGTCAGCGCCTGCTCAACGCGCTACTGTAACCGTCACGCGTTCGGACTCGGCGCTGTTGTCTGCTGCGTCATAGGCCACGGCCCACAGCGTATACTCACCGGGTTCGCCCAGTGTCCACCGTGCCGTATAAGGCCATTCTTCGCTGGTCGCCACCAGGTCGCCGTCAACGTAGAACTCGACGTAGGCCATCTGGACGTTGTCATCCGGTTCAGCTTGCAGCGGCACGTAAAAATCCGTTCCAATCTGGTACGTGGTTCCAGGTTCGGGCGCGGCCAGTGTCACCTGGGGTGGTTGGTTATCGACGGTAACCGATACATGAGCCGTTTCGGGGCTATTGTCCGCCCGAACCATCGTCAGGCGCAGCGTGTAGACCGCGCCATCGCTCAGGCCCGTTGTGTCCCAGGTTCCCAGCACGATGTCGCGCCCCGGCTCGGCCTGTTCCTCACCGATCTGCAGCCAGACATCCGGTTGCGTCCCCGCGCCATAATCAAGCCGGTAGTAGGCGAAATCCTCGCCCGTCGCATTCCCCCGCACCTCGACCACGCCGCTGACACGTGCCAGAAACGGCGGCGACACGATGGTCACCGGGCTGAAGGGCGACGCGGCGTCTGCCAGGTCGTATTCACTCGGTGGGAAGCGCTGGCCGGTTTCACGCGCCCACGCGCGAGTTTCCGGTGGATAGTCGAAAAACACGACTTGCTCCACACAACTCGGCGGCGACGAGGCGTTGGCCAGGCGTCCGGTACAGACATTGACCGCGTAGCTTTTCCAATACACATCCGGTTGGATGGGTTGCGTGTCAATGCCGCGCAACGAATCGACGTAGAACAACTCCCGCCGTTGGGGGCAGTAACGGGTCGGCAACAACCCGGAGATCTCACACACGACCCGTTCGACCACCGAGTCAGGACGCGCCCATTCACGCGGGGGCAGCGAGTCGCGGGTGTGGGCATATTCCATAATGGCGTGCCAGATGGGAGCCGCGCCGCTGATGCCGGTCACGTCGTTCATCGAGTGGTTGTTGTTATTCCCCACCCAAACGCCGGTCACAAGCTGCGGCGTATAGCCCACCGTCCAGCTATCACGATTATCGTTGGTGGTTCCTGTCTTGGCGGCGGCGGGCCGCGAGAGTTCGAGCGGGTTGCCGCGACCGAAAGCCGGTTCGCGGGCATCGCGGTCGGCCAGGATGTCGGTCATGATGTAGGCCAGGGCCGGTTCAAGGATCAGGCGGCGCTGGTAGGTGTTGGTTTCTTCACCGTACTGCCAGATCACCCGCCCGTCGGCGTCTTCAATGCGCAGCACCGCCACCGGATTCAGCGTCCGGAAACCCGGAATCTGTTGATCCTCGTGCACGGGCATGCCCACCATAATGCCGCCGGTGTTGAAGACGTTGTACGCATAGGTGAGATCGAGCAAGGAGACTTCCCCGCTACCCAACGCCAACGCCAACCCATATTGGTTCGTCAGGTTCAACGAGTTGATCCCTAAGCGGTGCGCCGTGCGCACCACCGGCCCGGCCCCAATCAGGTTCATGAGCTGCACAGGCGGCACGTTGTACGAATTCGCCAGGGCATCGCGCACGCTCACCGGGCCGTGATACTGGCGGTCGATGTTGACGGGTGTGTAGGGTTGCCCGCCGTTGTCGAATGTGAGCGCCACGTCATACGTCATGGTCGCTGCCGTGATGCCGTTAGGATAGCCGGGCAGCGGCCCTTGCAGGAACGCTGCCGTATAGACAATGGGCTTGAACGTCGATGCGGGTTGGCGCTGGGCCAGCGCCGTGTTGTAGTTCCCCTGGATGCCCTCGTTCCAATAGTCAACGCTGCCCACCATCGACAGGATTTCGCCCGTTTCGGCCCGCAAGACCACAACGGCGGCGTTTGTGACTTCGCGCTCGACACCCACCATCTCGGCGGGGAATGTGGGCAGATAATTCGCCGCCACGCACGGCGTCCCGGCGCTGGTGTTGGGCGTGACAAGGGGATCGGCGCCGTCCAAACGCATCACCTGCGCCCGTGCCACACATTCCGCCTGGAGCTGCAAGTCCACGTCCAGCGTGGTGTAAACGCGTAACCCGCCGCGCGTCACCAGGCGCGGGCCGTCCAACCCCAGGTCATTGAGAATCGTCTCGGTTTCGGCCCGCGCATAGATTGAAAAGTGTGGCGCGATGATGTCATACCGGTCGGTGAAAGGCCGCACAACCAACGGCTCGCGGACGGCAGCCTCCGCCTGTTCCCGCGTGATATATCCCTCGTCCACCATCGTGTCCAGCACAATGTTCTGGCGCAGCTTGGCCGCGTCCGGATTATCAATGGGATTCTGCAAGGGAAACTGGGGGATGGCTGCCAGTATAGCGGCTTCGGCCAGCGTCAGATCGCGGGCGGGCTTGCTGAAGTATTGCTGCGCCGCTGCCTCAATGCCATAGGCCCAGCCGCCGTAGAAGTTGGTGTTGATATACCATTCGAGAATCTGCTCTTTGCTATAAAGCCGCGAGATTTCGGTCGCCAGAATCACTTCTTTGACCTTGCGATCATAGCTGATCTCGCGCCGTTCCTGTTCATCGAGCAACACGTTGCGCACGAGCTGCTGGGTGATCGTGCTGCCTCCCTGGAACTGCCCGCCCGTGAGGTTGCTCCACAGCGCGCGTGCCATGCCCTTGAGATCGAAGCCCGGATTGTCGTAAAACGAAGCGTCTTCGATGGCGACCGTCGCATCCAGAAAGTATTGGGGGACTTCGTCCACACGCACCCAGCGCCGGTCTCCGCTGGTGGGGTCGATGACTTCGTAAATCACCGTAGCCCCCGACCGGTCATAGAACACACTGGTGAGGAATGCTTCGTCCTCGGCGGCGGTAATGCGCTCTGGGGGAGGGAGTTGGCGGGCGTAATGATTGTAGATCACGACAAATGCGCCCAGGGCCACCAGCACCAACACCAGCACCAGGACGATGAGCGCAACCACCGCGCCCGTTAGCCACCGCAGCAAGCGCGGGATCGTCACCCCCCGGTGCCGGCGGCGCTGGCGACGCTGGCGGGCGATACGGGCGGTGTGCAGGCTATTCATAGATGCTCCATGCAAACCCAATGAACATATGATACACTCTGCTTAAGTGGTCCCGGGTGCTGTTGCGCGGGTATCTTAGCAGGGCCACACCAGCTTAGCAAATTGAGCCGGTAGTGCATGTGCTGTCATAGGGGAAGGGGCAGCTCACGTGGAGGCAATTGAACACGTTCGCCTGGCCGTCGTTGACGACGACGTTATCTTGTTGGAAATCCTTCGGGATAAATTGATCGGAGAAGGGTATCAGGTCGCGACATTCTCGGACGCCACCCAGTTCTTGACCCATGTGCAACATCACGGGTTACCGCACCTGGCCCTGATCGATCTATCGCTCCCTCAGATGGATGGCTTCGCACTGAGCGAACGGCTAAAATCCCTCGGCGATGTGCCGATTATCTTCATTTCCGGCCAGAGGAAACCAGAAACCGTCGTCAAGGGCCTTAAGCTTTATGCCGACGACTACATCCGCAAGCCCTTTGACATCAACGAACTGGTGGTGCGCGTCTACCGTGTTCTAAGCCGCATCTCCGGCTTCGACTATGCCGAAAGCCGCATCATACAGGTGGACGATTGGCTTGCCGTCGACTTTGGCCAGGGCATCCTGTGCGCAGGCGATGAGAAAATCACACTGACTCCCATCGAAGCGAACATCCTGTACATATTGGTGCGTAATGCCGGTCAGATCGTAACATCGCGCTTCCTGCTCAACCGGGTGTGGCCCCTTCAAGACGTGTACGAAGAGACATTGCGGGTGCACATGCACCGCCTTCGACGCAAAGTTGAGCCAGACTACCGCCAGCCGCGTTACATTCAAACCGTGCGCGGCGTTGGCTATCGCTTTGAAATGCCCTCTACTCCCAACGATGGAACGTCCGAACCGGGTGACTCTTTGGATCGGAACGTGCCCCACCGGGTACGGTAACGCCCGATTCAATAGTTGGTTCCCCACCCTCAACCAATGATTCCCCGTCGATAGCCGGATGACACCCTGCCATGCCCCGGCGACAACAAAGTGGTTTACGATTTGGGGTTGAAAGTGCTACAATAACGCAGCGTCAGGCGCTACGTATTCTGGCCCTGGCACAGGTGACTGTGGACGATAGCACGATTGGGGAGCAGGTGCGCGAACAGTCCACGCGCTAACAGGGCTGAGTTGGGGGTGGTGGGCGGTGCGAAAAACCGGCATCCCCTCTCTCGGGGGTTAAACTCATAACTCCACCCATGCCAACGGTATAAAGTCTATGTGGATGCGCCATAAGAAGGGGAAAAGACGCAAAGACCATGAGCCACATTCTGGTTGCCGAAGACGAACAGCACATTCTGCAACTCATCCAGCGCAAGCTGGAAATCGCCGGGCACACGGTTGTTGCGGTGGGCACAGGGGCCGAGGCCCTGGACATTGCGCTCCACGAAAAACTCGATTTGCTGCTGCTGGACATCATGCTGCCGGACATCGATGGTTTTGAGATTTGCCGGCAAGTTAAGGACACGTTTGGCGAAGATGCGCCCCCGATCATCTTCGTTTCGGCGCGGGGGCAACAGGCCGATATCGAAATGGGTCTTGCTGCCGGAGCTGATGATTACATCATCAAGCCGTTTTCACCACGCCTGCTACTGGAGCGGGTGGAAGACCTGTTATAAGCGCTCGACACACCATCCAGCCCCCAAACCGTCGTCACCAATACGCCAGATAAGGATTTCTCACGAATGGGATATAGCTGAATAGTAACAGTGGGCCTCAAAAACGAAATAAATTTAATACTTA
>CAZSXY010000014.1:0-2597 GCA_964611395.1 uncultured Anaerolineaceae bacterium
CTCATAACTCATAACTACTAACCAATTGCGCAAAGTTGAGGCGGCTTTTCCATCGGCAGCGATCGTCACTTGAGCCACAAGAAAGAGGAGGATCATGCTTTTCGGGGGAATTGAAGGCGGCGGCACAAAGTTTGTCTGTGCAATTGGGGATGAAAACGGGCAGATTCTGGCGCGGGATCGGGTCGCGACGACTGACCCCGCGACCACGTTGGCCCAGGTCGTCCGTTACTTCAAAGAGCAGGAAGCCCAGTTCGGTGAGGGGCTGGTGGCGATCGGCATCGGCTCATTCGGCCCGCTTGACCTGAATCCGGCGTCGGAAACCTACGGGTACATCACGCGCACGCCGAAAGCCGGCTGGTCGTATGCCGATATCGTCGGGCCGATCAGGGCGGCGTTTCCTGATCTGCCGACTGGGTTTGATACCGATGTCAACACGGCGGCGCTGGGCGAGCACCGGTGGGGAGCCGCGCAAGATTGGCAGACGTTTGTCTATATCACCGTTGGCACCGGCATTGGCGGCGGGGGAATGCTCGACGGGCAGACGTTGCACGGGTTGATCCACCCGGAAATGGGGCACGTGCTCTTGCCGATCCGTGACGACGACCCGCTTGAGCGCGGCGTGTGCCCGTTCCACGACTATTGCTTTGAGGGGTTGGCATCGGGGACTTCGATTAAGGCCCGTTGGGGGCAACCCGGCGAAACCTTGCCGCCGGATCATCCCGCGTGGGAACTGGAAGCCCATTACCTGGCGCACGCGCTGGTCGACATTTTGGCGGTGCTGTCGCCGGAAGGATTTGTGCTCGGCGGGAGCGTGATGCACCAGACGCAGCTTTTCCCGATGATCCGCCAAAAAGTCATCACGCTGGCGAACGACTATTTTGTGCACCCTCGCTTGCAAAACCTTGATGCGTACATTGTGCCGCCCGGCCTGGGCGATGATGCCGGGGTGGGTGGTGCGCTCGCCCTGGCAATGAAAGCCGCTGACCTGTGATCGCTAATGTAGGAGGACGTGTTGAGCAACCACACTGATATATTCCCGCGTTCGAGCGGGGTTTTGCTGCACCCGACATCGCTGCCGGGGCCTTATGGCACGGGCGATTTGGGCTATTGGGCGTATCGTTTTGTAGATTGCTTGCAGGCTGCCGGACAGTCGATCTGGCAGGTGTTGCCGCTTGGGCCAACGGGGTTTGCCGAGTCGCCGTACCAGGCGCTGTCAACATTCGCGGGCAACACGAACCTGATCAGTCTCAATCTGCTGGTGGATGACAGCTGGCTGACGGCAGACGACCTGGCCGACCCGCCTCATTTTTCGCGCCGCAAAGCGGACTACGTGCTGGCCATTCAGTACCGCGATGAAATGCTCTCGCTGGCGTTCGACCGTTTCGTGCGCGACGCCGAAGCGGTGGCGGCGTGCGAGGCGTGGTGCCGCGCCCCAGAGCAGTGGTGGCTGGACGACTTCGCGCTGTTCATGGCGTTGAAGGAATTTTACGGCGGGCGACCCTGGACGGAGTGGGACGAGAGCGAGATATTCCGGGAGAAGCAGGCGTTGGGCGCGGCGCGGAACATGCATGGCTGCCGGGTGGCGGAACATCGCTTCCGCCAGTGGGTGTTTTTCCGCCAATGGGATGCCTTGCGGCGCTACGCCAACAGCCGGGGAATCCGCATTGTCGGCGACATTCCGATCTATGTGGCGCATGATAGCAGCGACGTATGGGTCAATCCTGAACTGTTCGATCTTGATTTTTACGGCAGGCCGAATTTCATCGCGGGCGTCCCGCCGGACTATTTCAGCGTGACGGGGCAGCGTTGGGGCAACCCCCTATACACCTGGGAGGAGCACCAGCGGACAGGGTATGCGTGGTGGATTGAGCGCATGAAGGCCATGCTCACGCGCGTGGATATTGTGCGCATCGATCACTTCCGCGCGTTCGATCTTTACTACAAGATTCCCGCCGACCGGGCCACCGCGCAAGGGGGGCGCTGGGTAAATGGCCCGAAAATCGGCTTTTTCCACGCGCTGAGCGCGGGTTTGGGGCGTGAGCTGGACGAACTGCCCATCATTGCCGAGGACCTGGGCGACGATCTGGGAGCGGCGATTGACCTGCGGAAGCGGCTCGGTTTGCCGGGTATGGCGATTCTGCAATTCGCGTTTGGAGGGACGGCGGCTGACCAGAACCGGTTCCTGCCGTCGAACCACGAGGAAGACACGATTGTTTACACGGGGACGCACGACAACAACACGGTGCTCGGCTGGTGGTACTGCGAATCCAGCGAGCAGGACCGGTCGAACGTGCTGAGCTTCATTGGCAAGTCTTCCATCGACGAGCCGCACTGGGAATTCATTCGGCTGGGCATGGAGTCGGTGGCGCACACGTTCATCGTGCCGTTGCAGGATGTGCTCGGCCTGGGGGCAACGGCCCGCATGAACAAGCCGGGTGTGCCGGGCGGCCAGTGGCGCTGGCGCTGCCTGCCGTCCGATCTACCGGCGGACATCGGCGGGACGCCCTGGGAGCGACTGGCCCGGCTCACGAAGGATCATGAGCGCACCCCCGTGTAGCGGGGGCGCTTCGTTGCCAGATGCAGCGATCACGCGGCGT
>CAZSXY010000014.1:2697-21798 GCA_964611395.1 uncultured Anaerolineaceae bacterium
CGGCGCTTCGCGCAAGAATGTCTGGAATGCATCGCTAATCAACGGTTCTTTGGGGTTATCCAATGGAATATCTCCTTGCTAACCACGTGGCGGCATCTTGTTTTGCTTCTTGTGGGGCGGACGGTTGATAGGTTGATACCATGATAGCACATGTGTTCTGATTCTTCCAGGCGAATCAATGAGGGCGATCCGTAACGCCCCCTTTGGCGAGTGTTATAACTGTAGGGGCTATGCCTGGCACGACCCCGGACACGATTGGCACGGATGCGAACCAAGGACAAGCTCATGAGCAAGCGTTTGGATGAAGCGAAGGCGCAGTGGGAGCAGACCACGCTCAAGAAGGTGTTGGAACGTTTTCCTGAACGCAAGGAAACGTTCACCACATCGTCTAACATCCCACTGGATCGCGTGTATTTGCCTGATGAATCGTGCGCGGCGGACGCGTACTTTGAGGCCGCTGGCTTCCCCGGCGAGTACCCCTATACGCGCGGCGTGCAGCCGACGATGTATCGCGGGCGTTTCTGGACGATGCGGCAGTATGCGGGCTATGCCACCGCCGAGGAGACGAACGCCCGTTACCGCTTCTTGCTCGATGCCGGGCAAACGGGGCTGAGCGTTGCCTTTGACCTGCCAACACAGATCGGCTACGACTCCGACGACCCGATGGCGCTGGGGGAGGTCGGCAAGGTTGGCGTGAGCGTGCCGTCGGTGCGCGACATGGCCCGCCTGTTTGCGGGCATTCCGCTTGACAAAGTCAGCACGAGCATGACGATCAACGCGCCCGCGGCGATCCTGCTGGCGATGTATATCGCGGTTGGCAAACAGCAAGGCGTTGAGCCGCGTAAGCTGCGCGGGACGGTGCAAAACGATATCCTCAAGGAATACATTGCCCGCGGCACGTATATCTTTCCGCCCAAGCCGTCGATGCGCCTGATCACCGACCTGTTCGCCTACTGCGCCCGCGAAGTGCCGAAGTGGAACACGATCAGCATCAGCGGCTACCACATCCGGGAGGCGGGCAGCACCGCCGTGCAGGAGGTGGCCTTCACGCTCGCGAATGGCATCGCCTACGTCCAGGCGGCGCTCGACGCCGGGTTGGAGGTCGATGACTTCGCGCCGCGACTCTCGTTCTTCTTCAACGCCCACAACCACTTCCTGGAGGAGATCGCCAAGTTCCGCGCGGCGCGGCGGCTGTGGGCACGCATCATGAAGGAGCGGTTCGGCGCGACACATCCGAAGAGCATGATGCTCAAGTTCCACACGCAGACCGGCGGCAGCACGCTCACCGCGCAGCAGCCGGAGAACAATATCGTTCGCGTGACGCTCCAGGCGCTGGCGGCGGTGTTCGGCGGCACGCAAAGCCTGCACACCAATAGCATGGACGAGGCGCTGGCCCTGCCGACCGAACCGACGGTGCAGGTGGCGTTGCGCACGCAACAGATCATCGCCCATGAATCCGGTGTGGCCGATACGGTTGATCCACTGGCGGGCAGCTATGTGATCGAGCACCTGACCGACACGATCGAGCGGGAAGCGCGCGCCTACATCGAGCGCATCGATGCTATGGGCGGGGCGTTGGCCGCCATTGAAGTCGGGTACATCCAGGGCGAGATCAGCGACGCGGCCTATGCTTACCAGCGGGCCGTCGAATCGGGCGAACAGGTCGTGGTTGGCGTGAACCGGTTTGCTAGCGGGGACGACGAGAGCGCCGGGCGCGAGATTCTGCGCGTTGACCCGGCTGTCGAGGCCGCGCAGCGCGAGAAGCTCGCCCGGCTGCGGGCCGAGCGGGATAACCAGAAAGTGCGCGAGTTGCTCGGCCACCTGGAAACCGCCGCAAAAGGTACGGACAACCTGTTGCCGTTGTTCATTACCTGTGTCGAGCATGATGTGACGCTGGGTGAGATATGCGGCGTGTTGCGCCAGGTGTTTGGAGAGTACCGGCCCCAGATTACGGTTTAGCATGGGTGAAGGGGTCTCATCGCCATGCCTTGCCTGACCGGAAGCGCGGGTTTGTGAGGGTGCACCAAGCAATAACTTGGATCAAAGCGTGAAATTGGAGCATAATGCTAGGCGTTGATCAAGAACACGCACACGGCGCTTGTGGTCAGGAGGCACGATTCCCATGGTTTCTCAACTTCACCAGGCTGTTGAACTCGCCCAGGCCGGTCGCCGCGATGAAGCACGCGGGTTGCTGCTGCACTATCTGCAAGGCGCTCCTGACAACGAGGTGGCCTGGCTGTGGCTGGCCTCGGTAGCAGCCGACCAGCCTGAATACGTACGCGCGCTCAACGAGGTGCTGCGCGTTAACCCTAATAACGCGCAGGCCCGCCAGCTTTTGGAGCAGTTCCGGCAGCAGTATGGGGATTTGGCTGGGCCGCGCGCGCCGTCGCTTGCTTCAGCGCCCACGATTCCGCCATCTGGCCCGCCACCATCACCGCCGCGCCAGACTCCGCCGCCCAGCGCCGAATCCTATGAAGGGGTGGTAATCGGTGCGTCTGACCGGCCACCTGTCGCGCCGGCTCCGCCCTATGCTGTGCCACCAACACCCGCCCAGCCCATCCAGGCGGGGCCGCCGCAGGTGGTCGAGAAGGTGCGGGTCGTGGAGAAGAAACAGCGCGGCTGTCTGGGGTGCGGGTTTCCCGGTTGCTTCGGCTGCCTGGGGTGCGGGGGGTGCTGGCAGAGCTGTCTGGTGACGGTGCTGCTGATCATTGTGCTCCCGGCGGTAGCCTGCGGCCTCCTGGGGCTTGCGCCGTTTAGCCTCGGCCCGCTGGACTTTCCGGCCAGTTTCCTTCCCGACGATCTTGGCCGGAAGACCATCCAGATCGAGGGGGAGCAGTATGAGGTCGAGGTGTCCGTTCCCCGTAGCTGGTACCTGGCCGACGCGAACAACGATATGTGGAAGCTCTGGCGCGATGTGCTCAATGAAGTGCTGCCCTTTGCGGACGGCGTCACGATGTGGAAGGATTTGGAAGGCAGCGGGCAGTCGTTCACCATCGCCGAGACGAACCCGGCTGTGCTCGGCGGCGTGTTGGGTGACGGCGTCGGGGCTCCGGTAACGTTGGTCGTGCACCTGGATCAGGTCATGTCGCAGGACTTGACGTGCGACGCTGTGCGGGCCAACGCGGGAAGCTATACGGCGATCTATGAATTCCAGGGCGGATTGTGTGGCTACCGGCAGGATGATGTCGTGGTGGTCAATGGCGGCGAGGTCTTCACAAATGTCAAGGCCCCACAATCGATGCATGCGGTGACCTTTGTGACGCCGATTGACCGGGGCATGGGTCTTTATTGGACGCTGGAAATGCCCGAAGATGTGTTTGCCCACTTCAAACAGGATATCGACGTGCTGATCGAGTCGGTGAAAGTAAACGAAATCTAATCAAAGGCGCTGCTTCTGGTGTTATAATGAGTCGGTTTTGGGGTGGTATCGGTAGATCGTGGGTTGATTGCGTTCTGGCTCAGTTTACAGGAGCAAGTGTGAATGACTAGCATGAGGCGAATTGCTGTGATGACCAGCGGCGGGGATGCGCCCGGCATGAATCCCGCGATCCGGGCGGTCGTGCGCACGGCGGTTGCCGCTGGGGTGGAAGTGTATGGGATTCGCCAGGCCTATTCGGGGCTGCTGGCCGGAGATTTTGAGCGCCTGACGGCCCGTGACGTGAGCGGCATCATCCAGCGGGGCGGCACGATCTTGCAGACCGCCCGCAACCTGGATTTCAAAACGCCGCAGGGGCAAAAGCGCGGCCTGCGCCGTCTAAACGAGCACGGCATTGACGGATTGGTGGTGATTGGCGGTGACGGGAGCCTGCGCGGTGCGTTGACGTTGCATAACCTGGGGGTTCCGGTCATCGGCGTGCCGGGCAGCATTGACAACGACATTTGGGGCACGAACATGAGCATTGGGGTCGATACGGCCCTGAACACCATTCTCGACGCCATTGATAAGCTGCGCGATACGGCGTCCAGCCACGAACGCTGTTTTTTGTTGGAAGTGATGGGGCGCAACTGCGGCTACCTGGCGACCATGGGGGGCATCCTGGGCGGCGCCGAGTTCATCATGATCCCGGAGCACCCGACGACGCTGGAAGAGATTGGCGATACTCTCGAAAAAGCCTATACCAAGGGCAAGAGCCACGCAATGGGCATCATTGCCGAGGGCGCGACGCCCAAGATACACGAGATTGCGCAATACCTGGAAGAGCATGAAATTGGGTTTGAGGTTCGCATCACCGTGCTGGGGCATGTTGTGCGGGGCGGGCGGCCCAGCGCGTTTGACCGGTTGTTGGCCACGCGGATGGGGTGCCGGGCGGTTGAGTTGTTACTCGCGGGTGAATCGGGCATGATGGTCGGTTTGCACGGGCGCGAGATTGGTACGGTCAGCCTGGAGGATGCAACCACCAAGCAACGTGGCGTCTCAGAAGAATACATCCAGATGGCCGAGATTCTGGCGAAGTGAGCGGGCATGTTGGCGGGGCGGATGCTCGCGCCGTTTTGTGATGAATGTCAAGAGCAAAATGCCGGTAGGCTCGCTATAATAGTGGGGGCATGTTTTTTACGTGCCCTCAAACTGGTTTTACCACGGACAAACATCATTCAGGATCGCCTGGCAACAGAAGCGAATTTTTGTGAAAGGGAGGAGTGTTATGCTGCGTATTGGTGTGCTCACGGGGGGCGGTGACGTACCAGGTCTGAACCCGTGTATTAAGCAGATTGTTTACCGGGCCGAGGACGCCGGACACGAAATTGTCGGCATCCGTCGCGGTTGGGCGGGGCTGCTGGACTATGATTTTGACGCCAGCGACGAAGAAAAAGAAACATGGGTGATGCCGCTGGACAAGATTCGGGTGCGGACGGTTGACCGCACCGGCGGCACGTTTCTGCACACGTCACGGACGAACCCCGCAAACGTGATGCCAGACCGCATCCCGCCCCATTTGCAAGGGATGGAAGTGCCGTCGCACAAGGACAAACACGGGCGCGAGGTATATGACTATACCGAACATGTGCTCAAGGTGCTGGAACACCTGGGAATCGATGTGCTGATCCCGATTGGTGGCGACGACACGCTGTCTTACGGCGAGCGAATGCACCGCGAGGGCGTCAAGGTCGTGGCTATCCCCAAGACGATGGACAACGACGTATACGGAACCGACTACTGCATTGGGTTTTCGACGGCGGTCACGCGCTCGGTCGAGTTCATCCACAACCTGCGCACGAGCGCCGGTTCGCACGAGCGCATCGCCGTCGTTGAGTTGTTTGGTCGCAACTCTGGTGAAACATCGTTGATCGCGGCCTATCTGGCGGGCGTGGACCGGGCCATCATCTCCGAGGTCCCGTTTGATGTCAATCTACTGGCTGAACTGGTCATGGAAGACAAGAAGGTGAATCCCAGTAATTACGCCATGGTGACGATCTCGGAAGGCGCGCGCCTGGTCGAAGGTGAGATCGTGGAGCGCGGCGAGGCCGACGCTTATGGTCACAAGAAGCTGGGGGGCATTGGTGCGGTTGTTGGCAGCCTGCTTAAAGATATTACGCACCAGAACATCATTTACCAGCAGATAGCCTACCTGATGCGCTCCGGTGCACCGGACTCGCTGGACTTGATGGTAGCGGCGAACTATGCCCAGATGGCGATGAGCCTGGTGGAGCAGGGGAGGTTTGGGCGCATGGTGGCGCTCCAGCGCGGGCTGTACACCGACATCAACATGAGCACGATCATGCAGGGCGTCAAGCGCGTCAACGTGGCCGAATTGTATGATATCGAGAAATACCGCCCGAAGGTGCGGCATGTGTTTGGGATGCCGATGTTCCTGATGTAATGGCCGGGTGGTTAGCCAGGGGGCAGCGTGCGCTGCCCCTTTTTGTTTGGCGCGGGCTGTCGGCAGAAGAACTGCAATCAGGATACAATCAAGAGCGAAGTTCGGTCATTGGAGCAGGAGCGGGTGGCGATGGAGTATGAGATTCGCGGCACGGTGATGCAGGCGCTCGAAATTCGGCTGGCTCAGGGAGAAGCCGTCTACACCGAATCCGGCGGGATGGCATGGATGAGCGAAGGCATCGACATGAAGACAAGCGGGCGCGGTGGTCTGGGTAAATCGCTGGGGCGTATGCTTTCCGGCGAGAGCCTTTTCATGACCACGTATACGTGTAAGGCCCCCCAGGGGTTGATCACATTCACGCCCGAAAGCCCCGGCAAGGTGATCCCTGTCGCGCTCAAAGCGGGGTTCAGTGTCATCTGCCAGAAGGATGCGTTCATGTGCGCCGAGGAGTCGGTCGATCTGGCGATGCACTTCCGCAAGCGACTGGGAACGGGACTGTTCGGCGGCGAGGGGTTCATCCTGCAAAAGCTGACCGGGCCGGGCATGGCGTTCGTAGAGATCATCGGGGAAGTGATGGAGTATACGTTGAAGCCGGGCGAACGCCTGAAGGTCGACCCCGGCCACATCGCGATGTACGAGCCAACCTGCGACTATGACATCCAGATGATCAAAGGCGTCATGAACTGGATCGGTGGCGGCGAAGGCCTGTTCCTGGCGATGCTCACCGGGCCGGGCAAAGTCTGGCTGCAGACGATGCCGCTGAGCAACCTGGCGAGCAAGCTTGCGCCGGGGTTGGGCGGCAAGGCTGGCAAAGGTTCGCGCCTGTTTGACATTGCGGGCGATGTGTTTGATGGGTTCAGCTAGCCAGGCTGGCTTTGAGTGATCAAGGAGAAGATGCATGGAATACGAAATTCACGGGACGGTGATGCAGGCGCTCGAAATTCGGCTGGCTCAGGGAGAAGCCGTCTACACCGAATCCGGCGGGATGGCATGGATGAGCGAAGGCATCGACATGAAGACAAGCGGGCGCGGTGGTCTGGGTAAATCGCTGGGGCGTATGCTTTCCGGCGAGAGCCTTTTCATGACCACGTATACGTGTAAGGCCCCCCAGGGGTTGATCACATTCACGCCCGAAAGCCCCGGCAAGGTGATCCCTGTCGCGCTCAAAGCGGGGTTCAGTGTCATCTGCCAGAAGGATGCGTTCATGTGCGCCGAGGAGTCGGTCGATCTGGCGATGCACTTCCGCAAGCGACTGGGAACCGGACTGTTTGGCGGTGAGGGATTCATCTTGCAAAAGCTGACCGGGCCGGGGACCGCATTTATTGAGATTGCGGGAGAAGTTCAGATGGTTGATCTCAAGGCGGGGGAGCGGTTGAAGATCGATCCCGGCCATATCGCGATGTACGAGCCAACCTGCGACTATGACATCCAGATGATCAAAGGTGTGATGAACTGGCTGGGCGGCGGCGAGGGCTTGTTCCTGGCGACGCTCACCGGGCCGGGCAAGGTCTGGCTGCAGACGATGCCGCTGAGCAACCTGGCGAATAAGTTGCGCCGCTATATTGGAACCAAATAGGCTCGTTTGCGTTTGCCCAATGCGCCCGGTCAGGTTTGCCTGCCGGGCGTTTTCTTTGGGAGCCGCCTGATCCGATTCAGCCGGGCGAAACCGGTTCTCGCGGCGGCCCGTCGTACTGGACGACATAAGCAGGTCCAAGCTGCCCGGCCCACCAGGCCTGGTAGACTTCGTTGCTGATGTCAAAGATGAACGTCACCCGCTGGTAGCAGCCGGTGCACAGTGCGGTTAGCTCGTTCAAGCCCTGGAAGGCCCGGTTGAGTTGGGCGACAACCCGCAACGGTTCTCCGCACGCCGGGCACTCACACTGTTCGACGTATTCTCGCTGGCACAGAATGTCATGGGCGATGATGTAGCCTTCGGCAGTGCGCCAATATAGCGTGCTGTCGCGGTGGGGATTGTACCCGACCGGCAGGCTGTCGTGTTCCGGTTCTCGCGTAGCGGTTGATAGCTGGCGTGAACGTCGCTTGCGCCTCCACTTCATGCGTTTTACCCCCGCACCATTCTATGAATGCCACGCGTGCGTCAGGATTCGCTTGGGGCCTCGGTGTCGTTTGTGAGCGGGAGCACGCGAGCGTTCAAGACGCGCACGAGATCATCTACCTTCACCTTGAGGTTGACCCCGCGCTGTCCGGCATTCACCAGGATGGCTTCCTGTGCTTTGGCCGCCTCGTCAAGGTAGACCCCCCAATGCTTATGAGTGAGCGCCAGCGCGCTGATCCCGCCGGTGCGCAGCCCCGTTGCGGCTTCCGCCCCGCGTTTGGAGGGCATGGACGCCTTCTTTTGGCCGATGGCTTTGGCAAAGCGTTTGAGGTTGAGCGTCTGGTTTGCCGGAATCATGACCAGGGCATGCTCGCCGTCTTTCAACCGGACGATGAGCGTCTTGTAGACTTGCTCCGGGGGGAAACCCATGGCCTCGGCAGCGCCTACGCCATCGGTGATGTTTTCGTCATAGGTGAAGGTTTCGTACTCGACTCCCTGGGCTTCCAAAAAACGCATGGAGTTCAGTTTCTTAACGTCATTGCTCATAGGGGCCTTCCTGTTACACATCCTGGTGCGAGATGGCTTCTCCCAGGTATCCGATCACATTGCCGCGCCAGTCGAGCAGCGCATCGCGGTGAATCAACCAGCGGCGCTTGCCGTCCAGGTCATAGACGATCTGGCCGTGAACTGTGCCTGTCTGGTTCCCCTCCAGGTCATACGTTCGGCTGCCTTGCAGATAGCCGAACACCTCGCCGTCTCGGTTGTAAATGCCTCGTGTGGTCATGGTTCGCTCCCTTCATCTCTGAGCCGGTTCGGACTTTCGATACAGGGTAGCTACGATGTCAGGGCTGTGCGCTCTCCCCCTGGCACCGTACGTGCGATTCGGCCACATGCTGATGTTGCCGGACAGGACAGCTTACTTCCAATTATAGGCGATTCGGAAACTTTGTGCGTGGGTGACAGAAACCGGCGCGGAGAACGTCTAGCCAGCGTAGAAGTCGCTGTGCGGATAAAAGTCGATCCACGCCCAATCAAAGCTGGAAATCCAGGGGATTTCACGGAGACCTGAACCGCGCAGCTCGCCCTCGATGGCTAACCCGCGCATCGGGTTCCAGCGGCTGCCCGTCTGGTCGTCAATGAGTTGTTCGGCATCGCCGGTGAAGGTGAGCCGTGTGCCGTCGGAAAGCTGGCTGACGAAGATATGGACGCTGCGCGTGTCGGGGTTGGTGTGGATAACCAGCGGGATGCCGTCTAGCTCGTCTGTCACCACCGGTTCGCGTTCCAGGATTGTGTAAGGATAGGCACGCGCGGCCTCACCGATGGCAACTCCGACCACAAAACCGTCGCTCGGAAGTTGCTGCCCGGCGTAGCCTTCCGTGATCAGGGCAAGCGTGTTGGGGTGCTCGGTCTTCCAGGTTTTCCAGGGAACCAGGCTGTAAGGAATCAGCTTGAGTTGTGTGCCCTTAAGCGGCCCGGTTAGGGCCCGGCCCCAGGGCTGCGACCAGATCGAGCTGGTTTCGTGGTCGTACCAGGTCATGGCGTTCATCCACAGTGCGCCGTGATTGCCAAAGACGTAGGTCTGGCCGTTTATCCTCCGGTCATGCACGAGACCGGTGTAGCAAATCGGTCACCAGGAGACGAGGACAGGCGTGCCCCCGATCGTGTCATTAACCATCTCGCGGCTGCGCAGATAGCCAACGGGATAGGCTCGTGCGTCCCCGTTGATCGCGACGCCCATGACCAGCTCATCGTCATCGTAGGCGGCAGGGTTGTCAGTGAAACGCGGATTGTAAACAGGCCGGATTCCATCACGCGGGAGAATCTGGCGGATGGTGTACTCTTGTCCATCTTCAATGAACACAACCTGGTCAAGATTGCCGGGTAGGGGAGTGCCCTGCACCGTCGGGCCGGCGCTTGTATCCGGCGTCGGCGTTTCGACGACATCGCCCTGGGCGCGTATTTCCAGCCCACACGCTGCCAGGATGAGGGAGAGTAATGTCAGGAGCATGATGCCAGGTCGTTTTATGTGCTGCATAATTTTGGCGGTTTCTCTTTTTGCCGGATGTGTTGTATTACTGGCGGCATGGCCAGAGCGTCGCACGTTCGACGCCCGTTGCCAAGCATGCCATCAGACTAGCACAGGTCGGCAGCCCGATCTGTTGGTGGAGCAACAGCGCCAGAGTATAATCGCCGCGGCTCAGCCAGCAGATGGCGGAGGAGGAGAGTTGATGGCTTCAGGGAAGCAGCGCTTTTTCATTGTCGGCACTGGTCGCAGCGGATCAAGCCTTCTGGCGGCGATTCTTGCCGATGCGGGGGCAGTCTTCGACATACCGCGTCGCGAGTCGTGGAACCCAGGATCGGGTGCGTATGAGCATCCGTTGATCATCAGCGCCCGGCGCTGGCAGTCCCGAATGAGGAAAATCGACGAGTCGCTGCTCCCAAACCGGTTGGGATATCGCTTTTGCTACCGACGAATGACCCGCGATCTGGACACACTGCTGAGGCGGGCGTTATTTGTAAAGTCTTCCGACCTGTACTTGCTGGTGCACCATGCCAAGCACCTGGGATACGCTCCCAGTATCATCGTCTCCTATCGTGACTTCAATAGGTATGCCCGCAGCCGTTTCCTCAGGAGCGGGAACACGCTAGGAGAATTGATCGAGCGGTACAGGAACACATACGGAACGGCAGCCCTGCAACTCCAGACCTTTGGCGGCTGCGTGGTCAGTTACGATGACCTCGTCGATTCCTCCGAGGTAGGGTGGATTGAGGCGGTGGCTACCGTCACCGGGCTGCCCCAAGAGGCCATCCTGCGAGCGCGTGCCCAACGCGTCCGTGTACCGCGCGCCGTTGACCGCACGCCGCTGTTCGATTACGCCGCTTTGGATAGCGGCATCGGGGCTTTACAGGACGTGTTCAGCCGGTTGTCAGGGCGTGTGGTCGCGCCTGATATCGATTCATGACCGACCTGTGTTCCCCTGCGCCGGTCCGCACGATGCCCCGCCGGGTTTGGTCGGCTTTCTCACCTAAGCTATAATGCACGCCATCATGACCGATTCAGCGCATCATCATTCTCACCGCCCCTGGACATTGTGGGGGTTCAGCCTGGTTATTCAACTGATCGGTGTGTACAACCTGCTGTTGGCGCTGGCTCATATTCGTCATGCTGAGATGTACCGCGCGTTGGGGGTATCGTATGCGCCCCTGGTGCGTGCCGCGTTGGCGGGGACTTGGGGTGGCATCTTCTTGCTGGCAGGCGTGGCGTTGGCCTTCCGCAGGCGTTGGGCACGCCGCTGGATCGTAGTCATCTTGAGTAACTATGGTATGTTTGGCGTGTTATGGTTAATCGTATTTGCCCGTTCGGATTTCGCCCGGCAACGGGTTGTTTTCCAGGCAGTGGTAACCGCTGTTCTGGTCGTCCTCGCAGCAGGGATCATGCGCTGGCGGCGGGTTCGCGCCGTCTTCGAGTGAACAGAGTGGGCGGGCACCGTCCGGCACGAACAATACGCGGAGAACTGGTCTTATGACGAAGACAAACCCGAAGATCGAACTGCTTAACCAGATGCGGTTGAAGAGCGCGGCAGGCGGCGGGCCAAAGCGCGTCGAAAAGCAGCACAAGGCCGGCAAGCTCACCGCACGTGAGCGCCTGGATTTGCTGCTGGACCCTGATAGTTTCCGGGAAATGGATGCTTTTGTGGTTCAGCGCGAGCGCAACTTTGGCATGGATCAGCCCGATAAGCAATTCCTCGGCGACAGCGTCGTGACAGGGTGGGGGACGATCAACGGGCGGTTGGTCTACGTGTTTTCGCAGGACTTCACGGTCATGGGTGGCTCGTTGAGCGAAGTCCATGCCGAGAAGATTTGCAAGATCATGGATATGGCGATGAAGAACGGCGCGCCGATCATCGGTCTGAACGATTCGGGCGGCGCGCGCATCCAGGAAGGCGTCGTCAGCCTGGGCGGTTATGCCGACATTTTCCTGCGGAACACCCTCGCGAGCGGGGTTGTGCCGCAGCTCAGCGTGATCCTGGGGCCATGCGCGGGCGGGGCCGTGTATAGCCCGGCGCTGACCGATTTCATTTTCATGGTCAAGGACATATCGTACATGTTCGTGACGGGGCCGGACGTGGTGCGGGCCGTGACTCATGAAGAGGTGACGTTCGAGGAACTGGGCGGGGCGATGACGCACAACACGCGCAGCGGGGTCGGCCATGTGGCGGCCAATAGCGAAGAAGATGCGCTGTTCCTCATCCGCGAGATTCTGGGGTACATGCCGCAGAACAACATGGAAGACCCGCCGTTCGAACTGACTAAAGACGATCCATTGCGAACGGAAGAGGAACTCAACAGCATTGTGCCCGATGACCCCAGCAAACCCTACGACATGAAGGACGTGATCAGGCTGATCGTTGACGAGAGCCGCTTTTTTGAGATACACGAGCATTACGCTCAGAACATTATCGTTGGCTTCGCCCGGTTAGGTGGGTTCAGCGTGGGCATTGTCGCCAACCAGCCGGCAGTCCTGGCCGGCGTGCTGGATATCAAAGCCAGTGAGAAGGCGGCACGCTTCATCCGCTTCTGCGATTCGTTTAACATTCCGATCATCACGTTTGAAGATGTGCCCGGCTTCTTGCCCGGCATGGAACAGGAACACGGCGGCATTATCCGTGCCGGGGCCAAACTTCTGTACGCATACTGCGAGGCCACGGTTCCCAAGATCACGGTGGTGACGCGCAAGGCATACGGTGGCGCGTACTGCGTGATGAACAGTAAGCATATTCGCAGCGACCTGAACCTGGCCTGGCCGACGGCTGAACTGGCCGTGATGGGGCCTGAGGGCGCGGTGAACATCATCTTCCGCCACGAACTGGCCGCATCGGATGATCCGGCGGCGCGGAAGGCCGAACTCGTGCAGGAATACCGCGACCGTTTCGCCAACCCCTACGTGGCCGCCGCGCGCGGGTATGTTGATGATGTGATCGTGCCGTCAGATACGCGCCCGCGCCTGATCAACGCGCTGGGGATGCTGCAGAACAAGCGCGACAGCAATCCAACCAAGAAACACGGCAACATCCCGCTGTAATCTGTAACGGCGGGGCAGGTCTACGGAGCCGATACGATGGGCCACGAATACGACGGCGCACGCGCGCACCGCTGGCCGACCGGCTGGCTGGCGCTGACTGGTGTGCTTGGCGGGGCGCTGGCCGGGCAGCTTATATCCGCATTGCCCGTTGGGGTAGCCATCGGGTTGGCGCTGGGGATCGGCGTTGACTCCCTGCTGAATAACTGGTTGAACGATGTGGCGCAGACGGATGAAACGTCGCAGGACGATGCTTGAGAACTGCGTTTGGCACACGGTGAACCCCACGGTGCGGGCCATCCACAAGGCGGGCGGCGTAGCGATTCCGGCCCCAGCGGGTTATATCCGATGTGGCGGGCAGTGGCTTCCGGCGCGACCGATTGCCGGGCCGGAGGTGTATCATCGCGCGATGTTTGTCGGGGCCATGCCTGGGCGTTACCTTCGACGGTTGGACGCGCGGCACATGAGGGAGTAGCCGGTGAGTGTTGGAGCGAGTCGCCAGGGACCCACCGGGCGCAAGCGAACCGCGCCCGCATCGCCACAGTGGCTTGTGCTCCAGGGATCGGGGCTGCTTGAGGCGGTCGCGACTACGAATTATGCGTGCTATGGCCGTCAGGGCGTGCCGCGCTATCCGGTGGTGCAGTCCAAACCCGCCAGCGATGACCGGGTGACCCTGTGCGTCGAAGTCTTGTTGCGTGATCCGGCGGGCGAGGTGCGGCTGGCCTGTTTAGACCTTGACCTGGAAGCGCAGGTACGGAATGATCACCTGGTGATCTGGGCCGGGTACGACGCCGTGCGGCATTTGCAGGTTGCATGGGTCTGGGATTTTTACCGGATTCTAAGTCATGCTGTGTTGCGGGTGGCGCTTCCGGCAGATTCAGGTTCCCCAGACTCCGCATGGCAGGGCGCGGTCGAGGCGCTGAGATCCGCCGGGCCTGACGACACCATTGAGTGTCGTGTCCGGTCGGCGTGTGGCGACATTCACCAACAGCACCGCGTTGAACACGCGGCGGTGGTGTGGAAGCCGGAGCAATCACCATCTTAAGGATTCCGATCCGCTACCAGGGCGGTTCATGGGTGCAGAGCGAGAGATTATGGCCGAAACGACTCTGATTAAGAAAGTGCTGATCGCCAACCGGGGCGAGATCGCCGTTCGCGTGATCCGCGCCTGCCGTGAGTTGGGCGGTATCCACACGGTGGCGGTGTATTCGGATGCGGATCGCGAGGCGTTGCATGTGCGCTATGCCGACGAAGCGTACAACATCGGGCTGCCCGCTCCGCGCGAGAGTTACCTGAACATCGACCGCTTGCTGGATGTAGCGAAGAGGTCTGGTGTGGATGCGGTCCATCCCGGTTATGGGTTCCTCAGCGAGCGCGCCGAGTTCGCCCAGGCGGTGATTGATGCTGGCCTGGTCTGGATCGGGCCATCGCCGGACGCCATCAGCAAAATGGGCAATAAGCTGGCGGCACGCGAGTTGATAGCAAAAGCCGGAGTGCCCATTGTGCCGGGAACGCCGCCGGGCTTGAATGACGATGCGTTGCGCCGCGAAGCAGGCCATATCGGTTACCCGCTGATGGTTAAGGCGGCGGCTGGGGGCGGGGGTAAGGGTATGCGCATCGTGCGCGACGAGTCGGAGCTGGGTGCGGCGCTGGCCGCCGCGCACCGCGAGGCGGAAGCGGCATTCGGTGACGGAACCGTTTACCTCGAAAAACTGCTCGAAGGCGCACGTCATATCGAGTTCCAGATATTGGCCGATATGCACGGCAACACGATTCACCTCGGCGAGCGTGAATGCAGCATCCAGCGCCGCCACCAGAAATTGTTTGAGGAGTCGCCCAGCCCCTTCGTGGACCCTGACCTGCGCGAGCGCATGGGGGTCGCGGCGGTGGCTGCCGCTGAAGCAGTGGGCTATGTCAACGCGGGGACGGTTGAGTTTCTGGTTGATCCCGACAAGAACTTCTATTTCCTGGAAATGAATACCCGCATCCAGGTTGAGCATCCGGTGACCGAACTGGTGACCGGTGTAGATCTCGTCAAAGAGCAAATACGCATCGCACGAGGCCGCAAGATGGGGCCGGTCGATGGCGTGAAGTTCACCGGGTGGGCGGTGGAATGCCGGATCAACGCGGAAGACCCGTATAACGACTTCATGCCATCCATCGGGCGGGTGACGGTGCACATTGCGCCGACCGGCCCAGGTGTCCGGCTGGATAGCGGCATCTATGCCGGTTACGAGGTGACGCCATACTACGATTCCATGCTGGCCAAGTTGATTGCGTGGGGAGAGACGCGCGGTGAGGCGCTGCTGCGTATGCGGCGCGCGCTTTCGGAGTACAAGATTATGGGATTGAAGACGAATCTACCCTTTCACCAGAAGTTGATCGATAGCACCAACTTCCTGGCCGGGCGCTACAACACCCAGTTTGTTGAACAGCAGATGAGCCTGCAGGGGGAAGACATGCCGGTCGGTGGGCTGACCGAAGCGGCGGCTATCGTGGCGACGCTGGTTGAGCACCAGCAGCGGCAACATGCGCTCGGATTTGCGCAGCAACCCAGTCGCAACGCGTCGTTGTGGAAATGGTCTGGGCGGCGGTAACGGGGTGGGGGGTAGAGTGAGGCGATGATGACCCAGGCATTGAACTGGAAGAAACTCCTGAATTTGAAAGCTCTGCTCGTGTTTGGGGTGATTGCGGTGTTTTTGCGCGTCTCTGGTGGCGATGACGTGGCGATCTTTGCCACGTCCGCACTGGCCATCATCCCGTTGGCGGGCCTGATCGGCGAAGCGACCGAAGAAATGGCGGTGCGAACCGGCCCCCAGATCGGCGGGTTGCTCAATGCCACGCTCGGTAACGCGGCGGAGTTGATCATCACGATCTTTGCGCTCCGTGAAGGGCTGGTCGATCTGGTTCGCGCGTCGATCATTGGGTCGGTGCTGGGCAATTTGCTGCTGGTGATGGGGCTGGCGATTTTTCTGGGCGGATTGAAGAACGGCATTCAGAAATTTGATCGCCGGCGGGCCACCATGAATGCGACGCTGCTGATCATGGCGTTTATGGCATTGGCGATCCCGTCATTGTTTGATGCGACGTTCGTCGCGAACCGGGAATTTGAGTCCGAACTCCTGCTGAGCGAAGGTATTGCGCTGATCTTGATCGTGCTGTATGGGGCCAATGTGGTGTATTCGCTGTTGACTGGCAGCGACCATGACGCAGAAGGCCAGCACCACGAACCCCGCTGGGCGTTACAGGTTGCGCTGGGCGTGCTGGCCTTTGCCACTATTGGCATTGTCATCATGTCAGAATTTCTGGTGGGGACGGTTGAGCCGGTGGTTGAAGAACTCGGCTGGAGCGAGTTGTTTGTCGGCGTGATCATCGTGCCGATCATCGGTAACGTGGCCGAGCATCTGGTCGCCGTCCAGGTGGCGATCAAGAATCGCATGGAACTGAGTATGTCGATTGCGCTGGGATCCAGCCTGCAGATCGCGCTGTTTGTGGCCCCGGTGCTTGTTTTCATCAGCTTGCTGTTTGACAACAAGCTGATTCTCGCGTTCTCGCCGCCGGAAGTCATCGTGCTGGCGGCGGCGTCATATATCGCGGCGTTTGTGGCCGAGGACGGCGAGTCGAACTGGTATGAAGGCTTGATGTTGCTCGGCGTGTACCTGATCATCGGGCTGGCGTTTTTCCTGCTGCCTGAGGCGCACGTCTAGCGCGCTGTGAATTCACCAACGAACTGAGGAGAACTCGATGATTCTGGTACGCCGGAATGTGTTAGCAGCAGTTCTGATTGCTGCCATTGTTTTGACATGGGGGGCGCTGAGCGGTGGCCCTGCCGGTTTCATTTCATCCGCTGCTGCGCAATCCGGCCAGACGCCGGAGGAGATTTGCGCGGCGGCTATCGCCGATGTGCAGGAGCCGGACGTGCGCGAGTTTGAGGCGGCGGAGGACGTACTTGAAGACGAGGTCGATTACTGGGCGGTGATGTGCACCGAGGCCGGGCCGATTTACCTCGACTTGTATGAGGATGAAGCGCCGAAGACGGTCAACAACTTTGTGTTCCTGGCCAGCGAGGGTTTTTATAACAACACGACGTTCCACCGGGTATTGCCGGGCTTCATGGCGCAGGGTGGCGATCCAACGGGCACGGGAAGCGGCGGCCCCGGGTATATGTTCGAAGATGAAACCGACAACGGCCTGGTATTCGACGCGTTTGGGTTGTTGGCGATGGCGAACGGCGGGCCGAATACGAACGGCAGCCAGTTCTTCATCACGTACGCGCCGACTCCCTGGCTCGATGGCAACCACACGATTTTCGGGCGCGTGTTCGAGGGCATCAATCACGCGGAGCTGCTCATTCCCCGTGATCCGCAGCGCGCCCCGGCCTACGAGGGTGCGGCGCTACACACCGTTGTTATCGTAGATGACCCCGCATCCGTCGATGCGACGCCGGACGCGCCACCAGCCATTGATCACTTCCAGGCATTGCTGGAACTGGTACTTCCGATGGCGCTGAGCCAACAGTTCGCGCTCGATACCGGACGATCCGGCGTAACCGACCTGGAGGCCGAAGTTGCCTGGTGGGATGCGCTCGGAACCGGTCTGGGAGACTTCCTGACGCCCTACCTGGCGGAGCAAGCCTTCGTCGGAACGGCGAGCGTGGTGATGAACCTGGCCGAGTGCCCGGACAATGCGGCTGATCTGCCGATCTGGATGATAGCTACCTATATTTCGGAATTCACATCTGCCGAGGCTGCTGAATCCGTTGTGTTTGACGACACACGGGCGGAGGCGCTCGAAGACGCAGGCGCATTCACCGGTCATGAAGACCCCGCCGATATTCCGGGACGGGTGTATTGGGGCGGGGCAGTTACTGGCACGGCGTGCAGTGATAGCGGGCAGGTCTATCGCCTGGAAGTGTCCTATGGGCGTTATGTGCTTGCCGTAGAGTTGGCGGTTGATGACGCGTTTGTTACGCCGGAAACCGATCCGTCTTCGACGCAGTATCTTGGTTTCGTGCTGCAAGATTTCCTGTTCAATTCGGTGAGCGGGACGCTGGATCGCGGCAACGCAACGTTGGTCGAGTGATCGGCGCGTCGCTGACACCGGAAAACTGGAAGGAAGGAACCGCGCATGAAGTACCAGACAATCGTAAACGATGAGACGTTCGATATTGAAATCAACGAGGACGGGCGTATTCTGGTCAATGGTGAGGAACGCGCGATTGATTTCCGTATCTTGCGCACCGGCGAGCTTTACTCCATGCTGCTCGACCACCGCAGCTACGAAGCGGTTGTGGACGAACGCGACGACACCTATCATGTGTTGCTTGCAGGTGATATGTACGAAGTCCAGGTTACGGACGAGCGCAGCCGTCGTCTGGCGAGCGCTTTCATGGCCTTTGGTGATGTCAGCGGCGAAATTCCCATGCGCGCGCCGATGCCCGGCTTGATTGTGCGTGTGCCGGTTGAGCAGGGACAGGCGGTCACCAAAGGGCAGACGGTCGTGATCCTGGAATCGATGAAGATGGAAAATGAACTCAAAGCGCCGCGCGATGGCACGGTTCAGCGTGTCCACGTTGCGGCAGGTGAAAATGTCGAGCAAAACAAGGTGCTTGTCACGCTGGCGTAGGGAAAGCGACAGGGCAGGCACCCGCTGAAGCGGTATAATCGCGCGTGAGGGCGAAAAACGCCCAGGCGCGATAGTTTCCCCGGTCGCCGGGCGTATGGGCGACCGGGCTTTTTGTGGGCGAAACCATGAAACGTGGAACATTCATGTGGGGGCGTGCGCTGGACGGCTTCTGGCTGGTCTTGCTGGCGATCTATGTCGTGGCGGGGACCAGGGATGTGCCTTTTCATGGGGATGAGTCGACTCTGATTGCAATGAGCCGCGACTATTACAACCTGGTTCAGACGCGCAACCTCGATCAGGTGTTGTACCAACCCGACCCCGATGACCCGATGATGCAGGAACTGCGCATCCTGAACGGGACGGTAGGGAAAATGGCGATGGGCCTGGCATGGGATGTATCCGGCTACACCGTCGATTACCTGAACAAGCCCTGGTTGTGGGGCGCAGGATGGGATTACAACGTGACCTATGGGCACATGCCGGAGGAGGGCGTGCTCTATGCGGCACGCCTGTCGTCGGCG
>CAZSXY010000014.1:21898-59946 GCA_964611395.1 uncultured Anaerolineaceae bacterium
ATGGCGGGTCTGGCTGTTGCCAGCAAGCATCCCGCCGTGATTCCGGTGGCTGCTGCGTTTGCCATTGTGACCGTTCAGCCGCTTTGTGTGGCGTGGCGGCGCTGGCCGGTTCGACAGTATGGGAGTCGTGTGCTTCTGGCTGGCGTGGTGGCGCTGGCGGTGTTTCTGTTTCTCAATCCTGCGTGGTGGTCTGATCCCTTTGACATGCCGGGGCGGGTGCTTGACATGCGTCGGAACCTGCTCGACGGACAGGTCGAGGGCTACGGCGGGTACGAATCGCTGGCCGACCGGATCAGTGGGTTTGTGACACAGACTTTTGGCGCAACGCCACAATATTATGAAGTGCCGACATGGTCTGGCTACATCGACGACCAGATCGCCCGATATGATGGAAGCTGGCTGGCTGGGCGCGGTGGCGGCTGGGCGTGGGGACTGGTGATTGGGGCACTGGTTGTGGTGGGCGTGGTCGCGCTCTGGATGTACGCCGCTCGTTGCGTGCGGGCGTTTGTTTTGGCGTGGGGGGGATGCTCCGCACTCGCGTTGTTGACGCTGACTCCGCTTGAATGGCAGCGCTACTATCTACCGCTCCAGTTGCCCCTGTCGGTCATTGCGGGCGCGGGACTGGCCCTGATTCTACGCAAGGCGGCACTGCCGCTGATTGGACGAATCATGAAATTCCCTGAGCTGGAGAGCGAGTCGAATGCCTGACTGGTTCGAGCCGACAGTTTTGTTATTCCCCTATGCCGCGTGGTTATTTGTGGGGCTGGGAGTCCCCTGGGCGCTGGTCGTGCTGCCGCGCGCGCACTGGTCTGAGCGCATCACCGTGCTGGCTGTGGGCATGGCGCTCGGCCCCGTGATCTACACGACGTGGTTGTTTGTGTTGGGCACAGCGGGACAACTTACACTTGGGCCTTCGGTGGCGGGGGGCGGGGCGCTGACCGCGCTGGGCGCGGTGCTGGCTGCGCGTCGCCTGCGCACGCCCCCGGAACGCGTCCCGGCGCAGCCAGCCAGGGCAACGAAGTTGCCCGCAGCGCCCCGCTCGTGGACGGCGCGCGTTTTGGTCGGGGGCATCGTCTTGCTGATCGTGCTCAATGTCGTGATCACGGCCTACTGGCCGTTCATTGCGTACGATACGCAATGGGTGTACGGCTACAATGCCCGCGTCTTCGTACTCCAGGAGCGGATTCCGGGGGACATGGGCTACTATCCCCAACTGATACCGCTTAGCTATGCTACGATGCAGCAAGCCTGGGGCGTGTTGGACAAGTCCGCCATTGATGATCATGCGGCGCGCGTGGTGGTGCCCTGGTTCAACACGGCGATGGTGCTGATGGCGTACACGCTTGGGCGGCGCGTGTTTCACCGGCGGAGAGTCGCGCTGTTGACCGCTGCGATTTGGGCGTTCTATCCGCATGTAGCAGCCTGGTCAGGGGCGGGCGATCTGGAGATCACGCTGGCGTTGTATATGACCGGCGCGGTAGCCTATTTTGTCGAGGCCTGGCGCACCGGCTCCGCGCGGGCGGCAATGGTGAGCGGTCTATTGTTTGCCGGTGCGGTGTGGACGAAGCCAACCGGCGGCGCTTTGGCGTTGGGCATGTTGCTGGCAGTTGCCGGGGTGATGGCAACCTCACGGTTGAAGCGCGAGGTGTGGTGGCCCCGCTTTCGGGTGGCGGCGGTCGCCGGATTGGTGAGCATTCCCGTCGGGGGCATGTGGTATCTGCGTAACTGGCTGCTCGGCCATGCGCCGCTCGTATTTCCGGCGAGTTATTGGCACGATTTTGCCCAGCGATCCGGGCAGGAGCTGGGCTGGCTGCTCGTGCTCGCGGCGCTGGTTGCCGGGGCTTTGCTCGTGAATGCGCGTTCTGCTGAGGGGGAGCGATCACGTCGCCGCTGGACGTTGTGGCTACCCGCGCTCGCGCTCGTGTTGTTGCTGGCAGGGACGTTGCCCACGGCCCTTAACCTAGATCGGATATCTGGTGCGGCCCGGTTGTGGGACTGGGTGCGCGGTGATATGACGGCGGCGCGGCGCATGAACGCGCTGGAATGGAGCGCCGTGATCGCTGGCAGCGTGCTGTTGGCGCGGGCGGCTTGGGATCGCTGGCGTGGCTGGCCAGCAGAGCTTCGCCAGACGGTTTGGCTGTTGTGGGCGCTCTTGTTGCCCTATGCCGTGGTGTGGTTCCTCAATTTTTCCTACCATTACCGCTTGAGTTTTGCCATCGTGCCGCTCGTTGCGGTTCAGGTGGCGGCGCTGGTCGATGGTTGGCTGTGGGACTGGCTGGCGGCGCGTCGCTGGGGGCGTATTGCGGGGCGCTTCGGCGCGGTGGCGCTGATCGCGGTGGCGGGCGGCGCGGCGGTGCAACACAGCGCCGACGCATGGCTTGATGGCGGCCTGCGCGACGATATGGCCAAGTACGACGCGGGGAATCCGGCGTTGATGGTGGTGGTGCACATGCTAGAGCGGTTCGCCGCAGAGCACGGCGAGCCGGTGGTAGCCATCCCCGCCGAAGATCGTCTACCCTTTTTCTTCCCCGAATGGGACATTCGCAACAGCCGCGATGCGGACAAGCTGCCGACGCGCCTCGAAGACCTGGAGGGCGTGGACGTGTTCGTCAATACCAGTCCGGGCGTGTTCCTGATGCAACTAGAAGGGCTATGGCCGAATTCGCTTCAGGCGGATGTGGCCGTTGCCGAAGTCTATCACAATCTCAGCGTGCGCGGCTGGGACGGTGAATTCTGGCCGACGGTGCTGGAACCCATCCCGTTGCACCCGGATGGCTCGCTGGCGATCGATGATGGAAACTTTCGCTATACGGCTTTCACGGTTCACCCGGAAGCTCGCTACGCGCCGATGAACCCCGCCGCACAACCGGGTGGCGAGGTGATCTTTGGTGATTTTGCGCGGTTTGTCGGGCATGATGTGATTACGCTGGACTGGATCAGGGGCGAAAAGGTGATCCTGTGGCTTTACTGGCAGCCGACCGAGCTATCCCCACCGGCGTACGATTACAGCATCTACATCCACCTGCTTGACGAGGATAACCAACTGATCGCACAATGGGATGGCGTGCCGCTCCAGGGGGTCTATCCAACCCGATTCTGGCGTCCCGGCGAATCGCTGCTCGATTACCGGGTATTGCGCGTGCCGCGTGATACGCCGCTTGGCCCTGCGCGGCTGCGCATCGGCATCTATGATCCGCTGTCTGGCGAGCGGCTGCCCGTGCGCATCGATGGCGAACTGGGCGGCGATGGTTTGACGATCAACACGCGCATCACAGTTCGGGACAGGCCGTAGATACCGGACAGGAACACCTCGCGCCCCCGCCTGGGGTTTGTGGAAGCTAGCGCGCGATCATAGCACCGAGACCGCGAGCGCGAGGCTGCGGCGTACATCGGCACGGGTGAAGTTCGCCCATGCGTCGGGAAATGTCGCCAGCAGGCGGGCTTTTTCGGCGGTCGTAGCCTGGGCATAGGCGAGTACTCCGTCGATGTTGGGGCGCATGAAGCGTGGGGTACCGCTATAGTCTTTGTTGTAGGCAGCGATGAAGCTCCGGAGAACGTCCTCCGCGACCCGCGCGTCGTTCAAGTTTCCCAGGTGATCCTGCATGGTCTTGATTTCTTTGATGACCTGTCCGGCCTCCGAACCCAACACTTCTCGGAAAAATTCCATTGTGTAGCGCAGCCGCTTGAAATCGATGCGCAGGGCGTGCAACGTGTCGATGGTCGCGCCATCGAGCGCCGCTTCGTAGGCGCGCACCTGCTCGTAGTGCTCGTAGATCAGGCGGGGGGCCACGTGCCGCACCTGGTGGGTCTGGGTTTGTTGATCGGTCGGTGGCAATGCGCCCTGTCCGGGTGTGGTCAGGAATTTGTGGAACCGTTTCACGAACCGCGCAAATCGCTTGCTATCGAGTTCGACCAGCAGCGCCAGGCGGGCGGGCTGGTAGTCTGCTTCCCACAGGTCAAACAGGGGGCCGAGGTCGGTGCCGGGGTGCGCATCGACGAAATGCTGCACGTTTTCCCGGAAGACGTCCAGGTCGCGCACAGCGCCGAGCGCGCGCGCCGTGCGCCGCAATCTCCGTGCGAATGGGTGGATAACCGCAGGATCGAAGTAGGGCGCGAACAGCCGGAGCGCACTGCGCATGCGCCGCGTCGCAACGCGCATGTCATGCACAGCTTCGATGTCTTCGCCCAGCCGACTCCCTGGCTCGTGAAATAGCATGCGCTCGAAGTGGAAATGCAAAACCTTACGCCCGGCTTCGGCCATCGTGTCTTCCGGTGTAATGTCGATGCTCTGCTGCAAAGCAAGAGATAGACGTGGTGTGATACCGGTCGAGTCGGTGACCGCAACCGGGGCGCTGCCCGGCTTTTCCGAAAGAGCATTCTTAGGGAAAATGCCAAGTCTTCGCTCGGCCCACGCGCGCCGCCAATGGCGTACCTGGCTGCGACTGAGAGCCACCTCATGCGCAATTTCGCCTGTGCCCAGGCCCTTCTCGCTCAGGAGTATGATTGCCGCGCGGCGTGCCAGGGCGGGCACACTGCTGTTCTGGTAATCGATCAGCGTGCTTCGTTCGTTGTCCGTCAGGGCAAAAGACATCCTACCCCCTCCTCTCCCGTCCAGCGTTTGGTGCCGGTTATTTTTCAGAGTATATCAGGAAAACGATCGTGAGCAGATTCACGGGAGACCTGCGCATGCAGCGCCGGTTTGAGGCTGGCCCGATGTGCGCTATGATCGCACCGGTGAGCGCCGCAAACTGGAGAAGGGACCCCGCACTATGGTTCACCGCGAAGACCGCGCGGCCATGCGACAGCTCCTGGGCAGGTTGCTCGTTGGGGCAGACAGGTTGATGGAGTCTGCTGGCGATTGGGCGGAACTCCTGGCGGGCGAGCAATCGTTGCCTGTCGTGGCCCGGTTTGTCGATCAACTGGATGCCGAATGGTTTGACGCGATGCCGTTGGGTTCGTTGTGCTACCGCGTGACCGACCTGGTGCGAGCGCGTCTATCGGCCTGGCACGAGGGATGGCCACATTTATGGGCGCACGTGTTGCGCGTCACCGGGCTGGCCGTGGCCCTCGCGGAGGAGGCGGGCCTGGACCCCGTACCTGCCTATCTGGCCGGCATCTGCCATGATGTTGCCAAGCTGGACGAACTGCGCACCAGCAAACCCCACGAGGAGGTGAGCGCTGCGTTCGCAGGCGAAACGTTGCGTGGTGACCTCCCGCCCGGTGTGATTGCCGCCATTCAAGCCGCGATCCGCAAGCGGGGTGATGGCGACCTGATGTATGTATTGCACGATGCTGACAAACTGGACAAAATCGGCGCGGTGGGCATTGTCCGTCGTGTGTCTACGGGGGCGAATTGGGAATGGCTGGACGAGGCGTTATCCCGCGTGGCGGAAGACGCAAGACGCTTCCCGTCCATGCACTTCCCCTTGAGCCGGGCGCTGGCCCGCGACAAACGCGTGTTTGTCGCCTGGTTTCTGCCGCGTGCGGATGAGGCGATGACGTAGCCAACATAATTGGCGTAAGTCGCTTTTTTCAGTATGCTAGGCGTAGGCGCGTCCCGGCGTGGAACAACGCCTGGGAAGTTGCAATCATTCAGCCCACAGTCAGTGTGCGCGATTCGGAGGGAAGCGAGTTATGACCGATGATCTTGAATCTCTGCGCCGCACGGCGTTGGAGGAAGAACTCGAAATCGACCCGTATGAGGGGTACCTGGCCAGCGAGGTCTACAGCGACAGGATTTTTGGCATGACCGCCGTCGAGCGCATGTTTGTGTCGATTGGTTGCTTTTTGCTGACAAGCCTCGGCGGATTTTTGTTGCTGCTGTACCTGGACAAAATAGTGCTATAGGGCCGGAAAATGCAGTCGCGGGGCGATTATCTGCCGCTTGGTGAATGGACGGTACGCGTCTTTGTCACGCTCCTGCTGGGAACTATGTTCCTGGCCATGTGGACGTTGCGCGATGTCCTCCTGATGACGTTCATGGCGATCATCGCCGCGACTGTGCTGCAAATCCCCGTGCGCTACCTGGAGCGTCTTGGCCTGGGGCGGGGGATCAGCATTTTCGTCGCATTGACGTCGACCCTACTATTGATCGCGCTGGTGTTTGTGCTGGTCGTGCCGGTGTTTATCGGGCAGGTTCAAGACCTGTTTGACAAGCTGCCAGGCTTTATCGACGATGCCCAGGCGGCCTACGACGACCTGGCCGACCAGCAGGACTGGGTGCCGAAGGTCGATTGGGGAACCGTCACCGAAGGCGACTTTTCCGATGTGGTGATCGAGCAGGCGAGCAAGTTGTCGCGGAACATCTTCCCGTTTTTGAGCGGGATCGGGGGGACGATCACCAGCATCATCTTTGTCTTCTTCATCACCGTGTTTTTTATCACCGATCCCGCCAACTACCTGGAAGTGTTGTTGACCCTGTTCCCACGCCATTACCGGCCCCGCGCGTTGGAGGTCTTCGAGCAACTGGGCGAGATGCTGCAACGATGGTTTGTGGGGCAGTTGATCTCGATGCTGATGAGTGGCGTCTTGATCACGTTTGTTACGGGCATGGTTTTGGGATTGCCCAATGCGGCGGCGCTCGGCGTGATTTCAGGGCTGATGGAGTTTGTCCCCAATTTCGGCTCGATTGTGGCCGTCGTGCCGGCGGTGATCATTGCGCTGGCCAAAGACCCTATCCTGGTTCCGTTCACCATCCTGGCGTACCTGCTGACGCAGCAGATCCAAAGCAACGTGATCATGCCGCGCATCATGGCGCACCAGGTCGCCATCCCCGCCGCGAGTATTCTCATCGCGCAAATTATCGGCGCGGCGCTGTTTGGCTTCCTGGGCGTGCTGCTGGCGCTTCCGCTGGCGATCGTGGTAATGGTGCTGGTGCGCGAGGTCTATGTGCATGACATCTTGAATGCGCGCACGGCGCGGTTGGAAACCCATACACGCCCTGATGGGACCGAAGTTCAACTGGTGACCACCGAGGTTTACCGCCCTGAGACGCTGACTCCCGGTCAGGCGGCACTGGCTCGCGCGGGGGGCGAAGACCTTTTTTCGTCGTCGGATGGGCAGATTGTGGAGATCATCACGCCGCATTCACCCGCGCTGGAGCAGACGGTGCGCAGCCAGCAGGCGGTCTGGATGGCGATCCTGGCTTTGACAGTTGCGCAGGGGGTTGCTTTGGTGCGATCCCTGTTAGGGGCAGGGGTCAGGAGCGAGTGAGATCGATGCGCTTGAGCCGTTGGACGGCGGCGCTGAGAGGGTTTCGAGGAACCGCCGGGCTTTCAGCGGATCGGTGAAATAGCCAATGCGGTGGCTGCTGGACAGCGTGTTTAAGAGCAGGTGGGCGAGTTGGCGCTGCTGGGAGTTAGCAAATACGACGGCTAGCGGCACGCCGAATGCCCCCAGGTGCTCGACCAAATCCGTCAGCCGCACGACGCTCAGCGATGCCAGGCTGCTGACATCAACCAGAAAACCGGCTGGCGTGGGGCGATCCTGCTGGCGTGACGCCAGTTCCTCTCCGATGGCGTGCACCATCGCGAGCGTGATAGGGGCATGAAGCCGGATCAAGAAGATTCCGTCCGGCAAGACTTCCACAGTGTATGGGGTTGATGCATTTGAAGGCGATTCTGTCATCGAGACTCCCTGTCCTCAAGGCCCACCGCAAAAACCATGAAGCCCTTACTCTTTCTTTATTGTGACAGCGCGCGATCAAAATGGGATTAACAGACAATCAAAAAAGGATAAATTCCGTCCGAGAGTGTGAATCATGCCTGTTCGGGGAAGGGTGAAACGTAATGTCTGGGTCACAGCAACGGCGCTCGTCGCGCCTGCCGGGGTTTTACAAGCGAACACTCACCGAACGCGCGGCTGCCGTCGTGCAGTGGGCCGATCTGGATCACGACGATCAGGCGGTGTTGCTGGGGCTTTCGGGGTTGAATGCTACCCAGGCCGACCACATGATCGAGAACGTGGTCGGCGTTCACGCGTTGCCGCTTGGAATCGCAACGAATTTCCTGATCAACGGGGTTGATTACTTGATCCCAATGGTCATCGAAGAACCGAGTGTGGTCGCAGGCGTAAGTTACGCGGCTAAGCTGGTGCGCAGTGGCGGCGGCTTCATCACCACCGCCGATGATCCGGTCATGATCGGGCAGATACAGGTGCTGGACGTGGACAACATCTACGCTGCCGCGGGGCGTATATGGGAGGCACGCGAGCGTTTGCTCGAAGAAGCGAATTGCTGCGACCGTGTGCTGGTCGAGTTGGGCGGCGGTGCGCGTGACCTTGAGCTGCGTCCGTTTCCGGAAACGCCGGTTGGGCCTATGCTGGTTGTACACCTGCTGTTCGATGTCCGCGACGCGATGGGAGCCAACGCCATCAACACTACATGCGAGCGTCTGGCTCCGATCATCGAGGAACTGACCGGGGGGCGCGTGAATTTGCGCATTTTGAGCAACCTGGCTGACCGTCGGAAGGCAGCGGCGAGTTGTGTCGTTCCGGCGGAGGTGCTTGGCGCGAAAGAGATGCCGGGGGCCGATGTGGTGCGCGGCATCGTGGAGGCGGCTGTCTTTGCCCAGATCGACCCGTACCGGGCGGCGACGCACAACAAGGGCGTGATGAACGGCATGGATGCCGTCGCTATCGCCACCGGCAACGACTGGCGGGCGCTGGAGGCCGGGGCGCATGCGTGGGCGGCGCGAAGCGGGCGGTATACGTCGCTCACGGAGTGGCGGGAAGATGACCAGGGGAACTTGCGCGGGCGGATCGAACTGCCGGTTGCCGTCGGCATCGTCGGCGGCGCGACCCGCGTCCACCCCTCAGCCCAGGTCGCGCTCAAAATCCTGGGAATCCAGTCGGCGGGCGAATTGGCGCAGATCATGGCGGCGGTCGGGCTGGCGCAGAACCTGGCGGCGATCCGGGCGCTGGCAACGGAAGGCATTCAGCGTGGGCACATGAGTCTGCACGCGAAACAGATGGCGCTGGCGGTCGGGGCGACGGAGCAAGAAGTCGCGGAGATTGCCCGGCAGATGGTGTCGGAAGGGACGGTTACCACGACGCGTGCCGCCGAGTTGCTCCGCGAACTGCGCGGCGAAGACGGCGACTCGTAGCGCCGGGTGAGCGCTAACGGAACGTGTGTTTCCCGTCGATTTTTAGGGGGGACAGGAAGGGCAAAGCCGGTGTACAATCGATTTAGGAGACAGACGAGGAAACGGTAACACAAGGAGTGGTCAAGATGCGGCGCAGGACACGTCACGAGTTGGCGATTGGCGCGTGGGTTGTGGTGGTATTGCTGGTGGTGCTGGCCATCGCACCACTTGGCCCGGACAGGGTAGCGCGGGCGCAAGGTAATGTTACCTGGAAGGCCGAATATTTCGACAACCCTTATCTTTCCGGTACGCCGGTAGTTGAGCGCGACGAGGGAGCTATCACGTTGAACTGGGGGGCCGGGTCGCCTGCGGCGGGTGTTCCGGCGGATAATTTCAGCGCCCGGTTTGCCAGCGACGTGTATTTCAGCGAGGGCGCGTACCGCTTCTACATCCTGGCCGATGATGGCGTCAAGCTGTGGATTGATTTTCCGCCCGACAAACGCCCGACGATTGATTCGTACGACGAGACGAGACCCGGCGAATTGCTCACGGCTGATGTGACGCTGAGCGCCGGTTACCACCATCTGCAAATCGACTTCCGCGAGGTGACGGGTGACGCTTACCTGTACTTCGGGTGGGAAAGCCTCGCCGATGGGGTCAGCGGCCCCACCTTCCCGACGCCGGTGAAATTCAACGTGCAATGGACGGCGCAGTATTTCAACAACAACTTCCTCGGCGGTACGCCGATGGTTGTCCAGACAGAACCTGGCCCAACGCATTACTGGGGCACGGGGACACCGGTGCCCAGCGTGGTTGCCAACCACTTTTCGGCGCGGTGGATCGTGGCGGAGCACCTGGAAGCCGGCACGTATACGATCACGGTCAGCGCGGATGACGGCGTGCGCGTCAATGTAGATGGGCGTCTGGTCATTGATGAGTGGCATGTCGCCAGTGGTGAGCCTTACAGCCAGACGTTTGACCTGGCGACCGGCCAGCACAGCATCGTGGTCGAGTACTACGAGGTGACAGGCGACGCTTATCTTACCTTCGCCATGGTTCGCGAGCCGGAGGGGGTCACAGCCGCGAGCGGCGCTACTGCCGAAGTCACGGCGTGGTTGCTCAACGTGCGCGATGCGCCCGTTTCGGGCAACGTGATCACCAAGATCAGGCGCGGCGAGGTATACCCGATTGTGGGCAGTAATGCCGACCAGAGCTGGTGGCAGATCAACGTCAACGGCATGGTCGGGTGGGTGAGCGGGCGTTATGTCCTGGTCAGTAGTGGACAGAGTGTTGCAACCGCGACGCCTGCGCCGACTGCGACACCCGTTGATTACGGGTACGGGCAGTGTCCGGGGTTCCTGCCGTCGCGCCTGGGGATCGGAACCTATGGGCGGGTGCTGCCCGGCTTGCCAAACAATGTCCGCACGCAGCCGAACCTGTCGGCTACCTATATCGGGCAGATTCCGGCAGGCGGTGTGTTCCGGGTGTTTGGCGGCCCCGTCTGCGGGAACAACGCGGCATGGTATCAGGTGAGCTACGGCGGGTTGATCGGGTGGACGATGGAAGGCCAGGGAACAGAGTACTGGCTGGAGCCGTATGGACCGTAACACCGCAAATAGATCAGCGATCATGTCCAGGGTCAGGGGGAATGTACCTGGCCCTGTTTGCTTTGGTGGGGCGATTCACGCACCGGATCGCGCCTTTTTTCACAAAGCCGGTTGGTTCTGATAGCTTTTGAGAGCCTTTCGCTGCTACACTTTTCGCGCCTGACACGTGCGCCGGGGGCATGGACAGCGTGGCCATGCACGCCGGGCACGATCGTTGTGGACATGCTGGCCCCGGCGGGATGTATGTGACGTGCCGCAAGGGGCCAACGCAAGTCTTGTACAGGGAGAGAGCACACGAGATGACGAGTGGAACCAACCCTCGCAACGTGGGACAGAGCGTACTCAAGCCCGACCGCCCGGTTGGGATTGTGGGCTATGGCGCGTACGTGCCCCGTTACCGGCTGCCCGGCAAGGAAGTGGCGCGGGTGTGGACCGGTGGGCTTGGCGGCTCGCCGATCCAGGAAAAAGCCGTTGCCGGTCTGGATGAGGACGTTATTACGATGTCGATTGAGGCGGCGCAAAACGCGCTGGCGCGGGCCGGAATCGATGCCCGCGAGATTCGCGCGGTGTGGGTCGGCAGCGAGAGCCACCCCTACGCCGTGAAGCCGTCCTCGACGGTAGTGGCCGAAAGCATCGGGGCCGCGCCGAACGTCCAGGCGGCGGACTGGGAGTTTGCCTGCAAGGCTGGCTCGGAGGCTATGCAGGCTGGCATTGGCCTTGTGGGCAGCGGCATGGGGCGCTATGTGCTGGCGATTGGCATGGACACTGCGCAGGGCCGTCCCGGCGACCCGCTCGAATACACGGCGGCGGCGGGCGGTGCAGCGTTCATTTTGGGCGCGGGCGACGAGAGCCTGGCCGTCATCCAGGGCAGCTATTCTTATGTTACAGACACGCCGGATTTCTGGCGGCGGGCGCATGAAGTGTACCCTAGCCACGGCGACCGCTTCACCGGCGAGCCAGCATACTTTGCCCACGTGCTGACGGCGGCTCAACGCCTGATGGATATGCTGGGCACGACTCCAGACGACTATCAGTGGGCGATATTCCACCAGCCGAACGTCAAATTCCCCAGCCGCGCGGGTAAAATCCTCGGTTTTGCGCCGGAGAAGCTGGAGCCGGGTTTGCTATCCGGTGTCGTGGGTAACGTGTATGCGGGGTCGTCGTTGCTCGGCCTGGCCGGTACGCTGGACGTGGCGCAGCCGGGCGACCGTATCCTGATGGTGAGCTATGGCAGCGGGGCCGGATCAGATGCGTTCGATCTCGTCGTGACCGACCGGATCACCGACCGCCGGAACAAAGCGCCGCTGGTGCGCGACTATGTGGCGCGCCGCACCGAAATCGACTACGCGCTGTACACGCGCTACCGGGGCAAACTGTTGGTAGAGTAGGTGAGAGTGCACAGTTTTCAGCCACCGGTGACCGGCGTGCCCGTTCGTTCTGATAACGGGCAGATACGCGCTTGATAACCGGTGATTGCTAACCCAGGAGTAACTATGCGAGACGTATCAATCCTTGGAGTGGGACGGGTTCCCGTTAGCGAACATTGGGATATGGGCTTGCGCCAGCTTGCGCTTGGTGCGATTCAGGCGGCCTTGCAAGACGCGGGCGTTGGCAGCGTGGATATGGTCATCGTGGGGAACGCGCTCGGCGGCAACCTGAGCGGCCAGAACCACCTCGGCACGCTGATCGCGGACTTCGCCGGATTTTCGGGCGTGGAGGCGCTGCGCGTCGAAGCGGCGGATGCTTCTGGCGGCATGGCGCTGCGCCAGGGGTATCTGGCGGTGGCGAGCGGCGCTGCGGAAAGCGTCCTCGTCGTCGGCGTTGAGAAGGCGACAGACCGGACCGGCAGCGAGCGCGATACCAGCCTGGCAACCATCCTGGACGCTGACTATGAAGCGACGCCGGGCGCGACGCTCGCGGCGCTGGCGGGGCTATTGATGCGCCGCTATATGCATGAATACAGCGTCGATCTGGATAAGTTTGAGCCATTCAGCATCAACGCTCACGCCAACGGCGCGCTGAGTGCGCATGCCATGTACCGCAACAAGTTGCGCCCCGGCGCGTTTGCCAAAGCGCCGGTCGTGGCCGATCCAGTGAACTTGTTTGATAGCGCCCCCGAAGGCGATGGGGCGGCGGCGGTCGTCCTGACCGCGACGGAACGGGCGGTTGATATGGTTCCGTGCCCGGTGCGCATCAAGGGGAGCGCGGCGGCAACTGATACGCTGGCGCTCCACAACCGGCGTGATATGTTGTTCCTGAGCGCGGCGAACCTCGCGGCCGGGCGAGCTTACGAGCAAGCCGGGATCACGCCGGGCGACTTGCATCTCGCCGAACTGCACGACAGCTTCACCGTGCTCGCGGCGTTGCAGCTCGAAGCCATTGGCTTTGCGCAGCGGGGCGAAGGCTGGAAACCGGCGATAAACGGTGACATCACCCACGAGGGCCGCTTGCCGATCAGCACGTTTGGTGGGCTGAAGGCGCGGGGGAACCCGTTGGGGGCGACAGGTGTTTACCAGGCGGTCGAAGTGGCGTTGCAGCTACGCCGCGAAGCCGGAGACAACCAGGTAGCCAATGCTCGCCTGGGGCTGGCGCTGAACCTGGGTGGCCTGGGCAGCACGGCAGTTGCCCACGTATTGGAGCGGGTGGAATAGCGCCGCGCAAACACGCCGATCTTGCAAACAGTATCGACATGTTGGGGGATGGTGACCCGAACACACGGGACCGTCCCCCGTTGTTTTCATACGCAGGGATGGGGGCTGGCCGCCGGTTATGACATGACCGCCGGAACGATGAAATCCTCCACCAGGTTGAACTGGCACAGCATGCGGTTATCGCGGAAGGATTCCGGCGCGGTGGCGATGTCCCCGGTCAGGACGACCACGATGTCCAGTGCGGGGATGACATAGATGAACTGCCCGCCAAACCCAACGGCCATTGCGCTACCAACGTTCCCCTGCTGGCGCAACCACCATAGGTACCCATAACCCAGGTCCGCGCAGTCGCCGCGGTCGTCCGGTTCAATGACGCTGTGCTGCCGGTGCGATTCCGCGATCCACGCCGGCGGAACGATCTGATTCCCGCCCCACACCCCCCGGTTGAGTGCGAGAAAACCAATCTTCGCCATGTCACGCGGCGCGAGCGCCAGCTCCGAGCCGCCGATGGTGTTCCCCTGGGGATCGGCGGGCCATGCACGCGACGTGATGCCGAGCGGTTCAAACAGGTACAGGTCTGCGTAGGATAGCAAGTCCATGCCGGTGAGCCGTGACAGGGCCGCCGACAGTAACTGTGTGTCTCCCGTGCTGTAGTTGAATGCCACGCCGGGCCGGTGGGCAAGAGGCCGGTCGAGGACGAAGCGCACCCAGTCGGGAGCCGCCGTCATGGCGATGGCGCTTGAGCCGTATTCTTCCCAGGCAAAGCCGGAGCGCATGGTCAGCAGGTGGCGGATCGTAATGTCGCGCTTGTGCCGGTCGTCCCCATGCGTGAATGCATCGGGCATGATATACCCCAGCGGCTCGTCAAGGTTTTGCAGGTCGCCGGTGTGAAGCGCGATCCCAGTCAGCAGGGATGTCACGCTTTTGGTAACTGACTTGAGGTTGTGCAGCGCGTCCGGCGTCGTGGCGGACTTCACCCACTCATAGACCAGCCAGCCATGCCGTACCACCAGCAGGCTGTTCATATGCGGGGCATGCGCCGCAAGGAAGTGGGAGGCCTGATCCAGGCGATCCTGGTCGATCCCCGGGTCGCCTGGCGTCGATTCGCGCCAGCTCTCCGTTGGCCAGTACGCGCGTGCTGGCGGGGCGGGCTTGTTGGGAGCAGGTGGTGTCATCGCGACTCCAGTTGGTAGGTGAACTGGCTCTACGATACACCAGAACAACGGGGCTGGCTATGGTAGTTTCCGCCGGATCAGGACTTGCCAATCCGGGAGCGCTTGGGTATGCTGGCGCTGAGTGACAAGGAGAGGAAAACAATGCCCCACACGCCCCCGAAAGGGATGCCCGCCGACTGGCCCGCATCCGCCGAATCGCGCTTTGCGAAACCCCTTACACGCTTTTTGCTCTGGTTGGTCGCCCGGTACGAAGTTGTGGGCAAAGAGAATATTCCCGAAGCGCCCTTCCTGGTCGTCTCCAACCATATGAGCTTTTGGGACATTCCCGCCGTGAACTACCCGCTGCCGTTTGGCACCGTTGGGCTGGCTGCGCGAAAATATAGAGGGCGGCGGATTGAGAAGTTGTTTGAACTATATCCCCTCATCTGGGTCGAACAGTTTTCCGCCGACCGCAAGGCGTTGCGCGATGCCATCACCGTCCTCAAGGGAGGTGTTCCGCTAGGCATCGCCCCCGAAGGAACTCGCAGCAGGGTCGGCAAGTTGATCCAGGGGCGGGGCGGGGCGGCATTCATCGCGACCCGCGCCAATGTGCCGATTGTGCCCGCTGCCGTATGGGGGACCGAAAAGGTGCTCAAACATCCGCGCCCGAAGGTGATCGCCCGCTTCGGTAAGCCGTTTCGCCTGCCGGAGGGAAGGGCAAAGGGCGAGCAGCTTGACGAATACACCGAGCGGATCATGTGCGCTATCGCGGCGTTGTTGCCGGAACGGTATCATGGCTACTACGCGGGCCACCCGCTGATCGAAGAAATGCAAAAAATCGTTACATGACTCCTGCACCGACCGGCTTGCACAAGTAAAAGGAATACTCGATGACCGAAGTACCTGATTACGGTATGACGACGACGTTGCCCGTGAGTTATGACGAGGCAATCGAACGGGTGATGGCGGCACTGTCCGAACAAGGCTTCGGCGTTCTGACCACGATTGATGTGCAGGCCACCTTGAAGCAAAAGCTCGGCCTGGACACGCGCCGGTATGTGATCCTGGGCGCATGCAACCCGCCACTGGCGCATCGCGCGCTCAGCGAGGAACCTGGCATCGGGTTGTTGCTGCCGTGTAATGTCATTGTGTATGAGGCCGATGAGCCGGGGTGCACCGTCGTTTCCATCGTTGATCCATTGGTGATGATACGCATGGCGAATAATGACGCGCTCCAGGAGGTGGCGGAAGAAGCGCACCGGCGGTTGAAAGCGGTTATGGCTGCGCTGGCGTAGGCTCCGGCAGCGTTGGTGGTGAATAGACATTGTTTGATTTGGAGAAAAGTACATGAAATTGGAGGACATTAAGCAGATTGGCGTGATCGGTGCGGGAACGATGGGGCACGGCATCGCCCAGGTATGCGCCGTTCATGGCTATCACGTGACGCTGGTCGATATCGATCAGGGGGCGCTGGATCGGGCGATGAACGCCATTGCTCGCAGTGTCGCAAAGCTCCACGCCAAAGGCAGGTTGACGGATGAACAGCGCCAGGCGGGGCTGGAACGGGTAGCGACCAGCGTGGATTTGTCCGCCGTCCAAACCGCTGAACTGGTTGTCGAGGCGGTTAGCGAACGCGCGGACTTGAAAAAAGATATTTTCAAACGCCTGGATGAATTGACCAGCCCAGAAGCGATCCTCGCGACGAACACCTCGTCCATCTCCATCACCGAGATCGCGGCGGTGACCAAGCGCCCCGGCCAGGTGATCGGCATGCATTTCATGAACCCGGTCCCGCTGATGCAGCTTGTCGAGATCATTCGCGGGCTGGAAACATCGCAAGAAACGCTCGACGTGGTGATCGCGCTGGCCGAGGCGCTCGGCAAGACGCCCGTCGAGGCGGCGGATTACCCCGGCTTCATTGCCAATCGCATCCTGATGCCCATGCTCAACGAGGCCATTTATGCGCTCATGGAGGGCGTTGGGACGGCAGAAGCCATCGACACGGTGATGAAACTCGGCATGAATCACCCGATGGGGCCGCTCACGTTGGCCGATTTCATTGGGCTGGACGTGGTGCTAGAGATTCTCAATGTGTTGCATGAGGGCCTCGGCGATCCGAAATACCGCCCGTGCCCCCTGCTCAAGAAGATGGTGGCGGCGGGTCACCTGGGCCGGAAAACCGGACGCGGCTTCTACGATTACCGCAGCTAGTGCGGCTACATAGCGCTACCCAGCGCGGGCATCAGCGACACGATGCCCGCGTGCGTTGTCAGGTCGTCAATTGGTGCGCTTCCACGTCCCGTTGCTCAAGCGCCAGATGACGGTTTCGCCGGTGATGGTGATGCCGTTTTCGGTGCGCGTCGTCTCGGCGTAGGCGTAGGTTTGCGAGTTTTCGTCCCGGGTGATCGTGACCGCGACGATGTCTGGGGCGGGGTGGGAGGAATAGGCAGGGTTTTCCAGCCGGAGCGAGGCTTCACTGGACGAAGCGATGTTTTGCAGGTCATACAGCGACATGAACGCGCCGCTGGCGCTTGGCTGAGCCAGGAGTTGTAACTCGATTCCCAGTCGCCATTGGAAGAAGTCTTCCCAGGCGAAGTCATTGAGCTGGTCAACGGTCAGCAGCGGCATCGAAACGCCTGTGACGGCAGATAGCGCTTCATCGAGTGTCGTGTCGGCGTGGAGTGTGGTCAATAGTGTCAGGGGAGCGCCCGCGCCGTAGTGCGCGATCATCGATTCGATAAAACCCGTCTCGCCGAGCGTTTGACCCATCATCTCGGCTGCGAGCCACCGTGACAGTTCGGTGGCGAGCCACGCAGCATCAGAAAAATCGGATATAGGCGCATCCCCGGTGGCATAACGCACCATGCGCGCGGCGAGATGGTCGACGATGGCCCGCCGGAGTTCTGGCGTTAACGGCTGGTCGGCACGGGCGCGGCTCACCAGTGGCGATGATACCCGCAACGTCCAGGGGTCATAGGGGGCCCAGTCCACGCTCGGCGGGCGCTCCGGAACGATCGCAACCATCACGGCTGGCGGGGATACCGCGCAACTCACGATGGCGCAGCCGCGTGACCACCACTGCTCAAGTTCTGGAAGCAACGCGTGGGCCAGCGACTCGTCCAGGGTGCGGTATTTGATGCGGGTGTGTTCGCTGCTGATTTCGCTTTCTTCGCCCCAAAACGTCAGGTCGTCGGGCACGTGCCGCCATCCACCTTGACCCGTTGGGTCGCTGTCCTCATAGCGCCAGTAAAACCACACCACATGGTAGGGCACGCCGTCGATGATCTCCTCGATGACGGCGCGTCCGCGCTGGTTGTCGATCGTGGCGCTCACCACGCGGCCTGTGAGTTGGACGCGATGTTCTTCTTTGAGCTGCTGGTATTCTTCGAAGCGGTGGCTTTGTTCCAGGAGAAAGGCATCGCTGGCGCTGCGCTGGATGGCCATGTAGTTGGCGAAGTCGCCAATGCGCAGGGCGGTGACTTCGATCGCGATGGTGTCGAGCAGGTCCTGGCGAATGCGATCATCAACCTGTTGTAACCGCCAGATGACGGCGGCTCCGGCCAGGCTCAGCAAGCAGACGACCAGGAGCAGAAGCAGGATCAACTGGCGGCGTGCCTGGCGGCGGCGGAGTTGGGCCTGGGGGTCTTCGGTGGCCTTGATGTTGGATTGCTCGGATTCGACCTGCCAGTCGAGCTTAATGCCCATAGCGCTATACCTCGGCCCACGTCAACCCGCGTCAGCCGCCCGATTGTATCTTACGGCCCGGCGGCGTCAAGCTAAAACAAAACCCGTTCAGGGGGCGCTGAACGGGTTTGCTATCAGGCTGGGGGACCTGGACTTGAACCAGGACTGACGGATCCAGAGTCCGCTGTTCTGCCAATTAAACTATCCCCCATTGACGGGTGGCATTGTAGCATACGGGGGCGGGCTTGACAAGGGTTTCGGGCCGGAATTCTCGCCGGAAAATCGGCCTATGCGGCGCATAAAACATGACGCGGCCCTATCATAGTACCCACTGAAAATTTTTTATCAGTTTTTTAGATGTTGTTCGTAGAATATCTCATAAAATAGGAATATCGCCAGAGGGTAAGTTCTATTGGCGAACATCGTGACTGCTGTACTTGTGGGGGTACATAGACTCTAGCGGGAGTTGTTGTGGGCTTAGGCTGAACGATGCGCCGAGCAGTGCAGCACGATGTTTCAGGGAGGCCGGGTCGCTATGGCCCGGTTTTTCCTTTGTTCTGCGAAACCCTACGTGGCACACCACCTCATTGGAGTTCTTACGGTTTTTAGGCGCTACCAACGCTCCGCGAGCGGTGCACCCCGCCTGGCATATCCTTAATTCCATGCGACCTGGTTGACAAACAGGGGTGCTTTGCCGTTATAATAATTTCTATAGAGAACTAGATATATTATGAGAGAATTCACGATGAGCGACCGCATTTTGGACCAACTGCGCATCTCAAAAAGCTCTCGCATCCCCATTTACCAACAACTCCAACAGCAGCTTGAAGACCTCATTGTCAACGGCACGTGGCGTCCTAAAGAACCCTTGCCGTCCGAAACAAAGCTGGCCAAGCGGCTTAACATCAGCGTCATGACCGTCCGCCAGGCGATGGCTCAGCTTGTTAACAAAGGGCTGATCTACCGCGAAAAGGGGCGCGGTACATTCGTCATGCCGCGCCCGCTTGACCATGCGCTGCTCCGCCTGGAGAGTTTCTCAGAAGACATGCGGGCGCGTTCCATCGAGACCACATCGCAGACCGTACTGTTCGAGGTCGTGCCAGCGCCTGATGATGTGGCCGAGCGGCTCGCCGTCGAGCCGGGGCGTGAGATTATCCACCTGAAGCGGTTACGACTGGTCAAAAGCCGTCCGGTAGCGTTGCATGATGCATACGTAACCCGCACCGATTTCACCCGCGACGAGTTGGAAGCTATCGGATCGCTCTATGCCGTGCTGGAACAACGGGGCGTTGAACTGTCTGAAGCTGACGAGACGCTCGAAGCGATTGTGGCTGATCCTGCGACCGCCAGGTTGATGCACGTGCGACGGGGCGCGCCGTTGCTCAAGGCGACGCGCCTGACGCGCGATCGCCAACATGATCCTGTGGAAATTGTCACGGCGTTTTTCCGCGCCGATTTCTACCGGTATACGGTCAGGTTGCGGCGCTAACACGAGGACGGATAAGCAAGGAGGTGGCCATCGAGAAGCGTGAAGCCTTTTGGCGGGAAAAACTTTCTCTCCAGTTCAACGATATGACTACCGTGAGGAGTGCAGCATCATGCGCAAGATGATTATCTTTGGTTTAGTGTTCGTCCTGGCTCTGGGCAGTGGCTTGGTTGCAGCCCCGGCCAAAGGGCAGGATGATTATAGTGTGGCGTTGATCATCGCCCAGGGCGGTCTGGGTGACCGTTCCTACAACGACTCGGCATTTGCCGGGCTGACGCTGGCCGCATCTGAACTTGGGGTGCAGGTGCTCGATATCGAATCGCCTGACCCGGTAGGCGAGGCGGAGCAGTTGCTGCGCACCGCAGCCGAGGCCGGCTTCGACCTGGTGATTACGCTTGAGTTCAGTCACTTTGAGCCGCTGGCCCGCATTGCGCCGGATTATCCGGAGACGACGTTTGCCATTGTGAACGTGGTGGTGGATCAGCCGAATGTGGTGTCGATCCTGTTTGACGAGCACACCGGCTCCTTCCTGGCTGGCGAACTGGCCGGGTTGGTGACGACTGAACCGACCATCGAGCAGACCAATGACGACGCGGTGATCGGTGTGATCGGCGGCGTGAAGTCGAGCGGCATCGACGTGTTTCTGTATGGTTATCTACAGGGCGCTTGCAAAGCGAACCCCGCCGTGAAAGTGCTCATGGCCTATTCGAACGATTTTGGCGATCCGGCCAAGGGGCGCGAAATGGCCCTGGCGATGCACGAGCAGGGCGCGGATGTGGTGTTCCAGGTCGCGGGCGGCACCGGTGCGGGTGTCATCGAAGCGGCCAAAGATGAGAACTTCTTTGCTATCGGCGTTGACAGCGACCAGGATTACCTGGCCCCCGGAAACGTGCTGACCAGCATGCTCAAGCGCGTGGATGTGGCCGTATACAACACCATCGAAAAGGGCGTGAGCGGCGAGCTTGAGGGCGGTTCAGTGTTGCTGTTCGGGCTGGATGTGGACGGCGTTGGATTGTCCGAAATGAAGTACACGCGCCACCTCATCCCGCGCGAATACATGGATCAGGTCGAGGCGTCGCGCCAAGCAATCCTGGCGGGCGAGCTGGAAGTGATTGACATTCGCACGCTGGATGAGGAGACCTTCGCCATTATCGACCAGAACCCGACGTGCGAGGGTGTCGAGGCGCTCAAAGCGGCGCTGGCCGAATAGGAACCGACCAACCGGAGAACACCAGTAGGGGCAAATCACTTGCCCCTACTTTTCAACTTACGAGCAGGTGGCATGTCTTTTTTACGGATGCAAGGCATTACCAAGTACTACCCCGGCGTGGTGGCGAACGATAATGTGGATTTTGAAGTCCGCGAGGGCGAAATTCATGCCCTGGTGGGTGAGAACGGCGCGGGCAAATCGACACTGATGAAGATTTTGTATGGCATGGAAAAGCCCGATGCCGGACAGATATTTTTGAGGGGCGAGCGGGTGGCTATTGCCAACCCTCAGGTTGCGATTCGCCTGGGAATCGATATGGTGCACCAGCACTTCGAGTTGGTTCCTTCCATGACCGTGGCCGAAAATGTCACGCTCGGCTACGAGCCGCGACGCGGCCCGTTTGTGGATCGCCCGTCCATGTTCGCACGCGTAGGGGCGCTTTCCGAACAGTTTGGGCTGCGAGTTGATCCGGCAGCGACGGTGGCCGATCTGTCGGTGGGTGAACAGCAGCGCGTCGAGATTCTCAAGCTGCTGTACCGCGATGCCCGGCTGCTCATTCTGGACGAACCGTCGGCGGTGCTGACTCCGCAAGAGGTAGGCGATTTGTTTGAGGTGCTGCGGCGGCTGGTGGCCGAAGGCCGCACCGCGATCCTGATCACGCACAAGTTGCACGAAGTCATGGCGATCTGCGACCGCGCAACCGTGTTACGGCGGGGGCGGGTGGTCGGCACGCTCGAAGTCGCTGCTACGCAGCCCGAAACGATCGCGCAGATGATGGTCGGGCGCGATTTGCAGAGCGTGCGGCGGCAGGAACGCACGGTGACAATGCGGGAGCCGTGTCTTACCGTCCGCGATCTGGAAGTCTGTGATGATCGAGGTCTCCCTGCTGTGCGGGGCATCAGCTTTGAAGTCCACGCCGGAGAGATCGTGGGGCTGGCTGGCGTCGAAGGGAATGGGCAGCGCGAACTCATCGATGCGCTGGTCGGCCTGCGGTCCGTCGAAGCAGGCGAAGTGATCATGGACGACCGCGTGGTCACGCATGAACGGAACCGTCACCGGCGCGCATTGGGAATGGCAATCATCCCCGAAGATCGGACACACCAGGGCCTGAGCGCCCCGTCAACGCTGACCGAAAACCTGGTATCGACCCGGTATTATCGCCCGCCCTATTCGTTGGGGGGCGTGCTGGCATTGCGCCGGATGCGCGCGTTTGCCCGGCAGGCGATTGCGCAATTTGACATCCGGGTGCGCGGACCGAATGTCAAGGTTCAGACGCTTTCGGGCGGTAATGCGCAAAAGGTGGTCATCGCACGTGAACTGGCCGAAACGCCTCAGGTGTTGATCGCCGCACAGCCGACGCGCGGGCTTGACGTGGGCGCGACCCAGTTCGTGCATAGCGAGCTCCTGCGGTTGCGTGATGCTGACACGGGAATCCTGCTCATTTCTGCCGATCTGGATGAACTGCTCGCGCTGGCGGACAGGTTTCTGGTGATTTTTGAGGGGCGATTGGTGGGTGAACTGTCGCCACAAGAAGCGACGCGCGAGCGCTTGGGGCTGCTGATGGCGGGCAAGGTTCCTGCCGGAACACATGAGCGTTCACCCGTTAGTTAAACGCGTTGAAAGGCCGAGCTATTGATGTTGGGACAACGCACATCGCTTCCTTACTGGGTCATTGCGCCGATTCTGCAAGGATCGGGAAACCCGATCTGGGGCGTATTGGTGTGGGCGCTGGTTGGCGGCGCGGTGACGGCGGCGCTCGTCGCCAGCCGCCACCGGCGTTGGTGGGCCGGCGCTGTGACCGGTGCCATTGTCGGGGGCGCGGGTGGGATCGTGTTTCTCGCGCCGCTCTGGTTTGTGATGATGCCCCTGGTTGATCGCCGTTGCCGGGTATGCGGTACGCTTTCGCATGTGAGCGCCGCGACTTGTGGTCATTGTGGCGCGGAATTCACCGAGCGGGCGTGGCAGGAATCCCTGGTGGGGATGGTCAATCATGCGGCGCGAGTGATCATCACGATTGAAATGGCGCTTATCGCCGCCGGAATCGTGTTGGAGCTTTCGGGCAAGGACGCGCTGGACACCTATCGCGTGCTGTTCGAATGGGGGTTAGGGACGTCCCGCGCCCGCGCCAACTCGTTGCTGGCGGCCACGCCCTTGATCCTGACCGGCCTGGGCACGGCGATAGCCTTCCGGGCCGGAATCTTCAACGTGGGGGTTGAGGGGTCATTGTATATGGGTGCGCTGGCGGCGGCGTGGGCCGGTTTCACGTTCGTGGATGTGCCCGGCGTGCCCCTGATTGCGCTGGCGTTTATCGCTGCTGCGGTGGCGGGTGGCTTGTGGGGGTTGATTCCCGGTTACCTCAAGGCGCGGCTGCGCGTCGATGAGGTGGTGACGACCATCATGTTGAACTATGTAGCCATTGAGTTCACCAGCTACATGGTACAAAGCGGGCCGTTCTTTGTGCCGGGCATGGCGAACGCCATGTCGAAGACGGTGGCCGAGCAAGCGCGACTGCCGCGCTTCATGGAGCGCTCGCAGTTCAACGCGTCGTTTTTCATTGCACTTGCCTGTGTTGCCGTCATGATGTTTATTATGAATCGGACGCGCCTGGGCTACGAGACGCGGTTGATCGGTGATAATCCGCTGTTTGCACGGTGGTCGGGCGTGTTTGTGGGATCGACTATCCTCAAGGTGATGTTCCTGAGCGGGCTGTTAGGCGGGCTGGCCGGGGCAGGGCAGGTGCTGGGCGTGCATTACAACTTCACGGCGCGGTTTTCACGCGGGTTTGGCTTCGATGGCATGACGATTGCGCTGCTGGCCCGTAATTCGCCGTTGGGGGTGCTGATCGGGGCCTTGTTGTTCGGCGCGCTGCGCAGCGGGGGCACGACGATTGAGCTATTCACGGATGTGCCGATCGACCTGGTGGATGTGGTGCAGGCGCTGATTATTTTCTTCGTGGCGATTGACCTGAATCTGGACTTCTTGAGCCGGCGTCGCCGCGCCAGGGAAACGGCTGAACCCGCACCGGCAACGGCGGCATAGGGAGGGAGCATGAATCTTGTCGATTTGGCGGCGGCGACGTTGCGCATCTCCACCCCGTTATTGTTGGTGGGCATGGCCGGGTTGCTGAGCTATCAGGTTGGGTTGATCAACATTGCGCTTGAGGGGATGATGTTGGGCGGGGCGTTCGCGGCGGTTGTGGGCGGGTTTGAGCTTGGCTCGACATGGCTTGGCGTGCTGGTGGCGGTTGTGGTCGGGGCGGGGTTGGGGGCGCTCTTTGCGCTGGCGGTGATCACGCTGCGGGCCAACCTCATTGTATCCGGTCTGGCGTTGAACTTCCTGGTGATGGGTGGCACGGCGTATCTGATGGACATCGTTTACGATCAGAGTGGCACGCTGGCTCCCGAAGGATTGGACAAACTGCCCGTCGTCAAGATTCCGTTGATCCATGAGCTTCCCACCATCGGCGACATTGTGTCCGGCCACTCCCCGTTGGTGTATGTGTCGTGGGTGATGATTCCGTTGACGACCGTTTTTCTGTACCGGACGGTGGTCGGCGGGCATATCCGCGCTGTTGGTGAGCATGCAGAAGCCGCGCAAACCGCCGGTATTTCGGTGAAGAGGATGCAGTATCTCGCCCTGATGCTGGGCGGGGCGTTATGCGGGCTGGCGGGAGCGCATCTTTCCGTGGGCGACCTGCCGTTGTTCCGCGAGAAGATGACCAACGACCGGGGGTTCATTGCGCTGGCTGCGGTATACTTTGCGGCGGCGCGTCCCGGCTGGACGGCGCTGGCGTGCCTGTTGTTTGGCTTCTTTGAGGCGCTTCAGTTTCGCCTGCAATTGCAAGACACCAACATCCCCAACGAATTTTTGCAAATGCTGCCGTACCTGATGGTGGTCATTGCGCTGGTGGTGATCTCGGTGCGCAAGGAATGGCGCAAGGGCTGGTGACGCAGATGAGGATGAGAGGGCAGGATGGGTAAACGGGCGGTTTTGGTCATCGACGTTGTCAAAGATTTCACCGATCCGGCGGGCAAGGTTTCGCACCCGCAGGCTGCCGGTATTGTGCCGCGCATCGACGCCTTCGTAACCGCCGCACGCGAGCGCGGCGCGGTGATCATCTGGGTGATCGACCAGCACCGGCCCGGTAAACCCGACTGGGAACTGGAAAATGTGCGCGATCACTGCACAGCTGGCACGCCGGGCGTGGAACTCGCCCCGCCGCTGGAACCGCACGCCGATGACTATGTGATCAACAAGCGGCGTTACAGCGCCTTCATGGGCACAGACCTGGACTTGATCCTGCGCGATAACCGGATCGACACGGTGTTCCTGGTGGGGACAAAGACGAATGTCTGCATTCGCGCCACCGCTCAAGATGCCTTCCAGCACAATTACCGCGTGATCGTGCCGCGCGAATGCGTCTCGACCGACAAGCCGCACCTGCACGAAGCAAACCTGGAAGACATCGATAACTACCTGGGGGCGGTGGTTCCCGTCGAAGAAGCGCTGGCGCTGTTGGACGCCGGGGGAGCGTAGTCGGATGGATGTGCTCGTCACCGGCTACCCCAGCATCGACCATATCGCGCGGGTGTCTCATAGTCCCTCGGTGGGCGAGACGGCACGGCTTTTCGAGGTGCCGGATCAGGTGACCTATGGCGGGTGCGGGACGAATGTGGGCGTGGCGCTGGCGAAGCTGGGGTTTGAGGTCGGCGCGGCGGTGGTGCTGGGCGATGACAGCTACGGGCGGGATTACATGCGTCACCTGTCGTCATTGGGAATTGATGTCTCTAATGTGGTTGTGTTGCCCGGCGAGCGTACATCTCAGAGTTACCTGTTCTTGAACCCGGACGGGCAGTATCAGAATTACTTTTTTCCGGGCGCGGCGGACGCCTGGCAGGGTGTGCTGGCGCTCGATGGGCTGGAAGCGTACCGGTTCGCCCTGGTCACGGTGGGGCAGACCGCTTACAATGCTCAATTTGTCGCCAGCGTGCGGGTGGCGGGCATCCCGCTGGTGTGGGGGATGAAACCGGACGTGCACGCTTACCCGCCGGAACTCGTCCGTGCCTTGTTAGAAGCCAGCGCATACGTTCTGATGAATCACATTGAAGCCGGGTATGTGATGCAGGTCATGGGGGCCGGGCGCATCACAGAATTGTTGGGGCCGCGCACGCGTGCACTCGTGATCACGAAAGGCGAGCGCGGCGTAACGGTCATCACCGAAGATGGTGAAGCGGCTGTGCCTGCCGTCCCACCTCGCGAAGCTGTGGACCCGACCGGGGCCGGGGACGCCTTCGCCGCTGGGTTTATCGCCGGGTTGCTGCGTGACCAGTCGCCAGTCGAGGCATCCCGGTGGGGGGCTGTGCTGGCATCTTTTGTGTTAGAGGCGGTGGGGTGCCAGACGAACCTGCCGGACTGGGATGCAGCCCTGGCGCGCTACCATGCATATTTTGATGCACCAATGAGGGAGAACAATGGTTGATCACCTCTCTGATGTTGAGGACAAGACGTTGTACCTGCGATGCCAGCCAGGCGATGTGGCACCATTGGTGCTCATTTCCGGTGACCCGGCTCGCGTCGACCGGTCTGTCGAGTTGTTGAGCGACGCCAGGATCGTCGGTCGCAACCGCGAATTTGCCGTGGCAACCGGCATGCACAACGGCGCGCCGGTATCGGTGATTTCCGGCGGGATTGGCGCGCCCTCAACCGCGATTGCCTTGCACGAGCTGGCCGAACTCGGCGTTCGTGCCGTTGTGCGTATCGGGACGATGATGGGTGTGCACGCCCCGCTGGGTAGCGTGGTGCTATCGACAGGGGCGGCGCGTTTTGAAGGAACCTCCAGCCGCTATCTGCCTTTGGAATACCCCGCGATCCCCGATTGGCGACTGGTGTCCTTGCTGGCGGACGTGGGGCGGGCGGCTGCGCTTGATGTTCACCTGGGGCTGACGGCGACATATGATGCGTTTTATCCGGACATGGCCCCTTCGCTGCTGGGTGAGGGCACGCTCAAGCTGGATCTGCCGCGCAGTGCTGGGGTCTTGAGCCTGGATATGGAGACGTCGCTCGTCTTCACGCTGGGCCTGGCGCTTGGTTTTGCGGCGGCGGCAATGTGCCTGATCACGGTGGAGGCCGATCCCTATAGCCATCTTGACACCGACACCCGCACCCAGCTTGATAATCGCATGGTCTTGGCGGCGTTGGATGGCCTGGTGCGATTTGGAGAGACGTTGTAGATGCCAGCGACGTTGCTGATTAACGGTGAGTGGCGGGCGAGCGCGGACGGCGCGACGCTCGATGTGATCAATCCGGCGAACGGCGAGGTCGTGCAGACGATTGCGCAGGCCGGGATCGAGGATGTGCGCGAGGCTCTGCGAGCGGCAGAGGCGGCGTTTCCGGTGTGGGCGGAGATGCCCGCCCGCGAACGGGCGCGAATCATGCATGACGCGATGGATATATTCCGCGCCAACCTGGACGAAGCCAACCGCCTGCTCACGCTGGAACATGGGAAGCCGCTCAACGATTCGCGCAAAGAAAACAGCTACAGCGCGGATGTGATTGACTTCTATGCGGAAGAGGGGCGGCGGCTGGACGGCACGCATTTTGCCGGTGACCTCGGCCCGACGCACAGCTTCGTGTTTCGCCAGCCGGTCGGCGTGGTGGCGGCGATCACACCCTGGAACTTCCCGGTGGATTTACTGGCATGGAAGCTTGGGCCGGGGCTGGCGGCGGGCTGCACGTTCGTGATCAAGCCGCCGAGCGAAGCGCCGCTGGCCGCGTCGTTGTTCGTCCGCTCGTTTGTGGAGGCGGGTATTCCACCTGGCGTGATCAACCTGGTGACGGGGCCGGGCCGCACCGTAGGCGCGGAGATGGTCACCAACCCGATCAGTCGCAAGATCGCCTTCACCGGCTCGACGGCGACCGGCCTGTGGATCGCGGAGCAGGCGGCGAAGCAACTCAAGCATGTCACCCTGGAACTGGGCGGTAGCGCGCCGTTTGTGGTATGCGATGACGCCGACCTGGCTATCGCCGTGCCGGAAGCCCTGCGCCGCGCTTTTTCGCACACCGGGCAAATCTGCATCAGTGTGAACCGTATTTTCGTGCATCGCTCGCGCTATGATGAGTTTGTGACGCGCTTCGCTGACGCTGCCAGCAGGCTGCGCGTCACTGCCAACGGGATCGCCGAACCGGACGCCGACATGGGGCCGATGATCAACCGGGACGGGCTGGAAACGGTCAAGCAACATGTGGCGGATGCAGTTGAGCATGGCGCGGAGGTGTTGACCGGCGGTGATGTCCTCGACGGGCCGCAGTACGCGAAGGGGTTTTTCTATTTACCGACGGTGCTGGCGGGGGTGAACCGCGAGATGCGCGTCATGCGCGAAGAAACGTTCGGCCCGGTCGCGCCGATTGCCGCGTTTGACACGCTGGAAGAGGGCGTGCGCATGGCGAACGATACGCCTTACGGGTTGGCGGCCTATGTCTACACGTCCAGCCTGGATAAAGCGTATTACGCGGCGAAGCACCTGCAGGCGGGCGGCGTGGGCATCAACGTCAACGACATCACGGACATTCGCGGGCCGTTCGGCGGTATGAAGATGAGCGGCATCGGGCGCGAACTCGGCCAGCCGGGGATGGGCGCGTACATGGAGGTCAAGCACGTAAGGTTGCGAGTGCGGGAGCCGAAATAGATAATGAGGGGTGACCGGCGCTGCACGGTGAGCCATGATCCGGTGGGTGGTTTGTGCCAGTCGGCCCCAGGCTTTGCTACGATCCACTGAGAGGATATTGTTCCATCAGGAGGAAAACATGACAGTACGCAATGCTGAGGCCGTCTGGGAAGGGTCGCTGCGCGAGGGCAAAGGCTCAATGAAGCTCGGCAGCGGTGCATTTGAAGGCGCGTATTCGTTCTCCACGCGCTTTGAGGATGAGCCGGGGACGAACCCCGAAGAATTGATCGGCGCAGCGCACGCAGGCTGCTTTTCGATGGCGTTCAGCGGTGAACTGGGCCGCGCGGGATACACGCCGGTGCGGATTCACACCACCGCCGCCGTCCACCTGGAAAAAGGGGACGAGGGCTTTCGCGTGACGCGGGTTGACCTGGATATGCAGGCGACCGTGCCGGGTATCGACGAAGCGACATTCCACAAGCTGGCCGAAGGCGCGAAAGTTGGCTGCCCGATCTCCCAATTGCTCAAAGGCGCGGAGATTACGCTGAACGCGCGTCTTGTGGGCTGAGCAGGCCGCAAGTATGCGACCGAACACCGCGAGATATGCTACGAACGCCGGGTGACCGTGTGCCTGGCGTTTTGTGTTGGGCGCTTACGTCGTGGCGGCAGATCGCGCGGCCTTGGCCTATAATCTGGGGGAAACGCGATGTGAGTATTGCCTTGCATCGACTGACGACTTCCGGCGATTAACGCAATACGCATAACCTGTAGGAGTCCCGCATGCCCAACCGCTTGCAACACGAAACCAGCCCGTACCTGCTTCAGCACGCCGACAACCCGGTGGATTGGTATCCCTGGGGCGCGGAAGCATTCGAGGCGGCCAAGGAGCAGGATAAGCCGATCTTGCTCAGCATCGGCTATTCGGCGTGCCACTGGTGTCATGTCATGGCGCACGAGAGCTTCGAAGACGAAGGCACGGCGGCCTACATGAACGAGCATTTTATCAACATCAAGGTAGACCGCGAGGAGCGCCCGGATGTAGACGACATCTACATGCAGGCCACGCTGATCTTCAACCGGGGGCAGGGCGGCTGGCCGATGACAGTGTTTCTGACGCCGGATGGACACCCCTTTCACGCCGGAACTTATTTCCCGCCGGAACCGCGTTATGGAATGCCGGGCTTCCGGCAGGTGATGGAAACGGTGGTGCAGGCGTTTCGGAAACAGCGGCGAGAGATTGAGCGCACCAGTCGCCAGCTTGCAGCAGACCTGAGTCGCAGCATGTTCGAAGAATTGGCCGGCGAGCCAGAACTGCTCACGACAAGCATTTTGGATGCGGCAGCGCAGGTGTTGCTGGATCGCGTTGATCCGGTGCATGGCGGTTTGACGCGTGACAAGCCGAAGTTCCCAAACCCCGTCAACCTGGAATTCTTGCTGCGCTACTACGCGGGGACGGGCAACGAACAGGCGCGTGACGTGGTGCTGCTCACGCTGCAGAAGATGGCGCAAGGGGGCATCTACGACCAGCTTGGCGGGGGCTTCCATCGCTACAGCGTGGACGAAAAGTGGCTGGTTCCGCACTTCGAAAAAATGCTCTATGACAATGCGTTGTTGAGCCGCGTGTATTTGCACGCGTGGCAGGTTTCTGGCGATGCGCTGCTGCGCGAAGTGGTCGAAGACACGCTCGATTACGTGATGCGCGAGATGACCGCGCCCGAAGGCGGCTTTTACAGCACGCAGGATGCCGACTCCGAGGGCGAAGAAGGCAAGTTCTTCGTGTGGGCGGCGGACGAGTTGCGGGCGGCGTTGGATGGCGTGGTGACGAACGTCGATGCGGTGCTGGCCTATTGGGGCGTGACGGCTGAGGGGAACTTCGAAGGCAAGAATATCCTGCATGTGGCCGACATGCTGGAGCGCGTTGCGGTGCGGCACGGCCTGAGCATCGAGCAAATGCGCGACGATGTGTCGGCGGCGAAAGCCGTGCTGTTCACCCTGCGCAAGGATCGTGTTTCGCCAGCGCGGGACGAAAAGATCATCACCGCGTGGAACGGCATGATGCTGGCCGCGTTTGCCGAGGCCGCGCGCGTGCTGGACAACGAGGACTACCTGGCGGTCGCGGTCGATAATGCCGAGTTTTTGTTGCGCGAGATGGTCAGCCCGAACGGGAATCTATGGCGCACGCACAAAAACGGCGTCAGCAAGATCAACGGCTACCTGGAAGATTATGCGCATGTGATCGACGGGTTGCTGGAACTATATCAGACGACGTTTGACAAGCAGTGGTTCGTTGAGGCGCAGCGCCTGGCCGACTGGGTGCTGGAGCATTTCCCGGCTGAGAGCGGCGGGTTCTACGATACGAGCGATGATCATGAGGAACTGATCGTGCGACCGCGCAACATTCAGGACAACGCGACACCGTCGGGCAACGGGCAGATCGCCCACGCGCTGTTGCGGTTGACCGGATTCACCGCCGAGACGCGCTATGAAGACGCGGCGCTAAGCGTGTACCGGCCTTTAGGCGGGACTCTGGCCGAATACCCGATGGTGTTCGGCGCGATGTTGATCGGGCTAGACCTGTACTTGCGCCGTCCGGTCGAGATCGCCATCATCGGCGATCCGTCCGACGAGCGCACCGCTGCCATGTTGCAGGTGGTTCGAAGACCCTATCGCCCCCTGGCCGTGGTGGCCCTGTCGCCGTCTAATGCCGATTCGAACGCGATGCCCGCCTTGCTGCGCAGGCGAACGCTACGCGATGGCGCACCCGCCGCCTATGTGTGTGAGAATTTCGTCTGTGCGGCTCCTGTGACGACTGCGGAGGCGTTGGAAGAGGTGCTTGATGGCCGTGCGACGGAGCAGGAGCCGGTGCCGGAAGATGACCTGGATGCAGGCGACTATTAGGACGTGACGGTGAGTAACCCCAAAAGGGACGCGAGGCAGCGTCCCTTTTTTTCATGCAAATAGAGTGCCCCGGTTAGCTACCGGCATCCTCCACCGCGACGCGCTGCCCGTTGTCGAAACGGGCAACCACCGCCGGGCCACCGCCCGCGCCGAGGACATAGACATGCGCGGTGCGGATGAGATCACCATCGCCGAAGTCAGCGGGGCGCAGCGTGCCCGCAACCAACGACTGCGGACTTCCGCCGATTAGGGCTGCTTGCAGGGCTTCCGGCTCAGGGCCACCGGCGATTAACGCGGCGCGGAGATACCAGATCGCGTCGTATCCCGCCACAGCCAGTGAGCCGGGAACTTCGGCGAATGCCAGCAGATAGTCTTGCAGGAAGATACGGGCCGCGCGGCCCGTGTAGGCATAGGACCACGCCGTGACCCCCAGCACACCATCGGCGAGCCGGTCGGGGAGCACGCCCGCGCGCGCCGCTTCGTCGGCGTGCCGGTAGGCGAACGTTCCCGTCCATCCCCCCTTGCGCAACAGGCTGAGCAGGTTTGCCGCATCCGAGTAAGTGCCCCACATGGCAATTGCTTCGGGGTTCAGGTCGAGCAATTCGCGAGATTGTTGGAACAGGCTGGATGACCCGGCAAGCTGGATGCGCGCCCCCGGTTCGAGGCCCTGGCTTTGCATCGCGCCCTCAAAGTCGAGCAGCGCTTCGGTGGAGTCAACGTCGGTTTGCACCAATGCAATCGACGTCAAGCCGAGATCGCCGATCATGTACGTGGCGAGGGCTTCGCTGTAGACGCGCTCTGGCCCGCGAATGCGAAAGAGCCAGTTGTCCTCATCGTCGCGCGTCAGTGTGTCGGCGGTTGCGCCGGTGAGCACCGGCACGCCCGCGCCAACGAGCGCCTGAACTGTTTCTTCCGAAAGAGGGGAATTGTCGTCAGGGCCGAGCAACGCCACGACATTTTGCGCGAGCATTGCCGTAATGTCGGCGGCAAGCGAATCGGTTGTGGGCTGCGCGGCGAGCGTGACCAGTTCAAGCTGGTATACGTTCCCGTCAGCGGCGGTCAGGCCACCCGCGCCATTGATCTGATCCATAGCCAGTTGAGCGCCGTTTGCCAGGTCGGAACCGGCGGGGCCGAGATACCCGACGCGAAGCACGCCTGCCTGCGCGGACGGCTGCGCCCCGGCGGGAACCGGTTGCAAGGCAAAAATCAGCGCCGCCAGGCAGACGAGGACAAGCGCCTGTCTTGCGTGAAAGAGTCGGTCGACTTGCTGCATAAGAAGCCTCCTGCTCGTGCAGATACGAACCGCGAAGGGGGCTGCACGCACACACCACCTTGAAGCGAAACTATTTTGACGTGTAAACACGTTATATGCCAGCCACGCTGTTCTGGCAATCGGACGCCGGGCGCTTATTGCCAGGGTTCCAGGTAATAGCTGGTCGCATCGCCTTCGGCGACGAACCCGCTCAGACCGTTATCAAACTGGAGGTCCCACCAGGCGTAGCCATCGGCGCACCGGGGGCCGTCGTTTATGGTGAAGGTGGCCCCTTCGGGCGCTGTTCCTACCTTTTCCGCCTGGGCGCTGGCCCACTGGCGGACGTTGGTCATCGTGCCATCGGTAAATGTGATTCGCCCGCGTTGGCCGGGGATCAGGCGGGAAGGTGGCGCACCCGGACATTGCGCATAGGCGACGCCGGACGGTGCGAAACCTGTCACATCGGTCACGCCCACAGCATAGCCGAGGAAAGCGCCTCGCTCCTCGCGCAGCATGACGCCTGTGCTCGTGTCAACGATGGCGGTGCGGCCGTACCAGTAGCTGCCGACGGCCAGCGTCTGATCATCCAGCCAGCCGCCGATGTCCGCGTAGCGCACTTCGTAATTGATCCCTTCATCTTCGAGCACAACGCGCGATTGCCCGGAAGCCAGATCGACGACAATGGTCCAATACTTCTCAGTTTCCGGGTTGGAGCGGGCGACCTGGTAGGCGACCTTCGTGGCGGCGGGCGAGAAAGCGGCATTGCCTCCCACGAGGGGAATCTCACCCAGCGGGGGCAGCGGGTAGACATTGGCATTACCGCTTGCCACCTCGGTAACTTGCAGCCCGGTGATGCCCTGGTCGTTCGACAGGACGGTTGCGGTGTAGCGCAGGTCGTGGGAATAGCCGTCGATCCAGCCCAACGGGATAGACGTACCAGTGGTCAGGTCATAGGCGACCGCGTCCTGGTATTGCCAGAACAGAATATACCCGCCGATTCCCTGCGGCATCTGGTGGTAGAGCAGGGTGTTTCCGTCACCAGTCCAACCCAAGATTTCGTAGCTCCACCACGGGTCGAGATCGGCCTGAAGTACGACCCGATCATCTTGCTGGCCCGGTGTTGCCACATAGACCCACGTCGTTGATGGCTGGTTGCCGGCGCTGGTGGTATGCATGAGGGAGTAGGCGTACCGGCTCCCGTCCGGGCTTGGGACGGCGTCGTGCAGCGTGTAAAAATCCGAGTCAGTGCTTTGCATTTTCCCCGGAGCGGTGTACAGGGTGATGGTCGGGGTGTATGGGTCGAAGATGGGGATGCTGTCGATGTCGTACCCAAACACGTAACCACCGCCCTGGCGCGGCCAGCGGATGCTTCCGCTGGCAAGCGTGTAGGAAGCCAGCACTTGACCGGTGGCGTTGCGGTATTCAACGGTTGCGGGCGCGGTATCGGTAGGGGGAATATACCAGACCTGCAACCAGGGAGAAGTTGTTTGGGCATGCGCTGGTATGACAGGAAAGACAATCACCAGCAAAAACGCTGCGAGCAGGCTGGTGCCAAACGATATACGGATCATCCCTTATCCCCTTGCAATAGACTGTAACATTGTGGTGTGTTTGCAGTATATGCCGAACTGTAGCCGGGTGCGAGTCGGTGAGGGGGAAATGTGCAGATGCAAGGCGGATGGCACGGCATCCGGCCAGGAGCCTGCTAGAACACGCCGTACAGCGCCCGGTACACGTTGTACTGTTCGTAGATGCGGCGCACGTAGGAACGCGTTTCGTCGAAGCCGATGGTCTGGATGAACAGATCGAGGTCTGGGCCGGAGATGCTGAGCCACTGGGCCGCGTTCCCCGGCCCGCCGTTGTAGCCCGCCAGCGCCGCGTAGGGCAGCCCGTCCAGCGAATCCATCACGTAACGCAGGTAGTACGTCCCAAACGCGACGTTGATGTAGGGGCGGTACACGTCGCTGTTTTGGTAGTTCGGCCAGCCAAGCTGAAGCGCGATCCACTGGCCGGTGTCGGGGATGATCTGCATCAGGCCCTGGGCCGCGGCGTAGGACGTGGCAAAGCCTTCGAACAGGCTTTCCTGGCGGATCAACGCAAATATCAGCAGCGGATCGAGGTTGTGTTCGGCGGCGGCGGGTAGCACCAGCTCTTTGTAGTACACGGGGTAGCGCAGCCGTGCGATGAGGCCCGGCGCATCCGTCGTATCGATTCCGGCGCTCTCGATGAGTGTAGCCGCTGCCGTGATCGACAGCTTGTAGAGGCCCAGATCGCGGAAGTAAAGGGCGAGCTGGTAGGTTGCCAGTGGATCGGCCCTATACGCTTCTCGCAGGGCGTCGAATTCGATTTCGGCGGCTTCGTAGGCGGTGGTCGAAGCGCCCACGATCATCAGTTCGCGCCCGCGAATCATGCGCGGATCGCTTTCCAGTTGTGCGCTAAGGGGGTATAGCGGCCCTTCCTGCGTGATGCCGAACGTGGCACGGAGCCATGCTTCTGCTTCGGTGAGTGCGATTGCTTCATCGAACTCAAACACTGTGGCGGGTGGCGGCTCGAATGGGTCGCGTGCGGCCAGCAGATCGGCGGCGCGGATGCTGTAGTAGCTGCCGGGGTCAGCGGTGGCGGCGGCCTGGTACGCCTGGCGTGCCAGATCGTCCTTGCCGTCAAGCTGGTACAGCCGCCCGACCCACAGATAGGCCGCTGCCTGGAGTTCGCCGGAGCCGGTGGCGGCAAGCTGGCTGAAAAGCTGGGCCGCCATGCTTATGTTCCCGGCGTTGTATGCCATCGTAGCGCCCATGAACAGCCCTTCCTGCGCCCACTGCGAGCCAGGGAACATCTGGCTGAGAATGTCGAACGTAGCCAGGGCCGCGTCCGCATTGCCTTGCGTGCTGTACAGGTATCCGGCACGCCACAGGGCTTCGGCTCCTTCGGGCACGTCGGGATGTTGGGTGGCCAGTGCGGAGTATTTCGCGATTGCTCCGGCAATGTCGTCGCTTAGAAACAACGTGCGGCCTTGTTCCAGCCAGGCTTCGCCAAAGGCGGGATCGGTGGGGTAGGTGTCGATGATGGTCTGGAAGGTGGTGATCGCCGCCGGGGTGTTGCCAACGGCGCGATACGCCCGGCCCAGCATCATCAGCACGTCCACCGTGGCAAAGCCGTTTTCGCTGCTGTGGCGGTTGAGCGCCTCGATCGCTGCGTTGTAGTCTTCGTTGGCAAAGAAAATCAACCCTTGCTGGTAGCTATCGACCTGCAATCCGGCGTTGAGCAGGATGCCGAGGGCCTGGTATGCAGACCATGTTTCCGGGTAGTCATTGACGATACGCTGCAGGCGCGTGTATCCGCTGGCGATATTGCCCTGGTCAATTTGCACCTGCGCGGCCTGGTATTCGATGCTGGCGCGGTAGGGGGCGATTTGGGCCACCGCCAGGATGGCATCATATTGGGCGATGGCCTGTTCAGGTTGTCCGGCGTTGAGGTAGCCAGCAGCGACCCGCTCGCGCAGTGCGACCAGTGACGAACGTTCGCGGGTGGCTTCGGCGGCCCTGGCATAGGCTTCAAGTGATTGCTCAGGCAGGCCCAGGGCCAGGTACGCATCGCCAATGCGTTCGTAAACGTAACTGTCGATCAGTCCGGGCCGCAAGGTCAGGTAGGTCTGGAAGTCGTTGATGGCAAGCTGCCACTCGCTCAGGCCCAGGTACGCATCGCCGCGCAGGAATGTCGCGTGGGGAATTCGCGAATCATTGGGATATTGCACGATGAAGCGGCTGAGTGCGTCCGCTGCCTGACCAAATAGCCCCTCGCGGAGCGCAGCTTCGCCCAGCCCGTAGGTCGCGGCAGCGCGTAGGGTCGGGTCGGTGGCAGGCTGAGACAACACGGATTGGTACAGAGACACGGCGCTCACATAATCGCCGTTGTGAAGCGCGCGCTCGGCGTCAGAAAACGCGACATCCGGCGGTAGCGTCGGGGTCGGGACGAATTGCGGTGTTGGCGTGACGTAAGGGATCGTGGGAGTTCCCAGGTTCATGAGCGCCGGATTGCTGGGCGTGGCGGTGATGATGATCGGGGCGGGCTGCTTGGCCATGTTACAGCCGAACGCGGCCAGCGCCAGCATCAGGGTCAGAAGAACCATCGCGCGCAGATGTCGTGTACTCATGCGGGCGATTATCGCCACGGGGCGTGGAGTTGTCAACCGGGTTGGCATGCGATTCCGGCGAGCGGTGGGCAGGCGGTGGCCGATCGTTTGGCGCATCTACGGCACGATGATCGGCAGTGCGGGGATATACCGGGTGTCTTCGCCGTCCTTCATATAGAAGATGGCGTTGACGCCCCGCGTGCCGTCGTCCCGTAGCCGCACGCCGTCGAACAACCCAATGCTTACGGCAACCGGACCGGTGATGTCCTCCGGCACGGCCAGGGCGAGCCGGTAGACGAGCGCGTCACCGACTTGCCACGCCAGCGCCGGAATGACTGGCCCATCCACAACGGCGAACCGCGTCCCGTCCGCGTCGAACAGGTGCGCAAACGGCGCAAACGTCCAGATGCCGCGATCCGGGTGCAGGCGCTCAACGCGCCAGAACAGGTCGAGCCACGCCGTCTGGCCGGGGCGCAGATCGCCGGACAGCGTCCACCCGACAAGCGTCACGTCGATGTCCGTCGGGATGCTTGCCGGGTGCGCGATGGAAACGGAAGCTGGAGACGCTTGCCACAGGGCGAGGACAGCGCCGTCGCTGAGCACCAGCGGCGAACCGGCGGGGCTGGCGTATAGCGGCACAGTGCCCTGTTCACCCGGCGGACGTTCCACCGTGACGATCACGGCTCCTGCTGGTGGAACAATCACGGCGCGATCCAGGTCGTCCAGTTTTTCGGCGCGAACGGCTCGCCCGGCAAGGGTGACGAGCGTCCACTCCTCCATTGGAGACACGACAGCCATGCCGGGTTCCAACTCGGCGCGAAGACGTTCGCCTAGCGCGGTCGCGTGTGCCAGCGGAAGCGTTTCGGGCAAGTCTTCGCCGGGGTGCGCGGCGGTATTCTGGGCAAAGCGGACGACGTTCACCCCGTTGATCATGCCCGTACCAGCGACGAGCACGACGACGATGATGTTGCCAAGCCGGTGCCGGAACAGGGGGCGCAACGCAAGACCGGCGAGACCATGCCCCGCAGGTATCGTGAGCAGCAGGTAAAAGGGGTGTGCCACGCGCGAAACGTAGCTCATCATCGCAATTGGCACGACAAACCATAGCAGTAAAATAGTGGCGGCGCGGCGCTCGTGCGGCGGGGATTCGCGGCGGAGGTGCGTGACAAGAGCCGCGAGGATGCCGGTCGCCACCAGCGCAGTCCATAGCATGTGGGCGGCCTGGGATAGCGT
>CAZSXY010000015.1:0-56814 GCA_964611395.1 uncultured Anaerolineaceae bacterium
AACATGTGTCGGATTGGGCATAAGCCGTAAGCGACTTCTGGTGGCGCGGCTTAGTGCTTGTCAGGCCGTTTGCCCTTGAAAGGACAGGAGGAAACAATGGTATTCAGGTATAGCGTGCGGTTCACCGCCCGGCTGGTTGGCAGCGGGTTGGTGATGATGGCGGTGGTCGCGGTTGCGCTGGGAGTGATGAGCGATGCTCAGGCAGCGCCACCGGCCCAGATGCTCCTGTCCTTTGACGATGACGCGCCGACCAGGGGGCGCTTGGATGCGGGCACGAGCGAGGCCCTGTACGAGTTCGAATGCGTGGAGGGGGGCATTGGCTCGGTGATTGTCACCACCACGTCCGGCGACCTTGAAATCCGGCTGGATGTCCTCAATGCTGTGCTGCAAACGATAGGGCGGGGCGCAACGGTGAGCGAGTCGCCGTTTGTCGCGGTGGCGGAGGCATTCGAAATGCCCGCCGATGGCCTCTGCGTTGTCCGGTTGCGGCGGGTGGGGGGCACGTCCGGCACGTATGACGTGCGGTTGTTGCCCGGTTTCGCCCAATTGCATAAATGGGACACATTCAGTGGAATGGTGGACGACCTGCATATGACCTGGGAACCGTACGCGTCGAACAATATGACGGTGACGATGCGCAATGAGCAACTGCGGCTCGAGGTGCTGACCGACAACCTGCTCGCGTACGCGATGCCGTCGGGCGATGATGTCGTCTGGTCGGACAGTTACATCCAGGCCGATTTCACGATTGACGGGTCACCCAGCTATTTTGAGTATGGCTTTGTGCTGCGGGCCGGTGATGAGGCGGAGACGTTCTATTCCGTGACGTTCAGCAGCGACGGCGACTACTCGGTGTACTACTTCGATGGAGAATGGAACGCGGTGCAGGATTGGACGATCAGCGGGGTGGTGGATGGCGCCGACCAGAACCCGCGCGTAGCCGTCATGGCGGTCGGGAATGTGTTCCGGTTGTTCTTCAACGGCCGTGTCGTGGCCGATGTCACCGATCCGTTGAAGCGGGCAAGCAAAGGGATCAGTGGCGTGGTGGCTGCAACTGCGGCTGACCAGCTCGATCCACTGACCGTATATATCGATAACGTGGTTATCACCGTTCCCCATCCCCGCTCGGTGCTGCCCTTCGGTGGGCAGGAGGCAGCCGAGCCAACGCCGACGCCGCCGGGCGTGATCGGCGCACTTGAGGGCGCGACCAAAGAACCCCAGGTAACGCCTACGACGGCTCCTCTTTTCCCGACGGAAACGCCTCTGCCGGTTTCACGCTATCCGTTGCGGTTGCAGAACTGGAGCAGTGAGCGGCCCGCCGACGTTGTGGGCGAATTACAACAGTCTGGCGTCGTGCCCGCCGGGGGCGCGGTGGCCTTGACTGTGCCGAGCAGCTTCGGCGATACATCCTCGGCTGGATTCAATTACTACCGGCTGGGGCAGGGCCGGACATTCGGTAATTTTGTGCTTGCGTTCGATGCGCGGCTGGTATATTCGGGCGCAGGCGCGGGCTGTGGCATGTACTACCGTAACGACGGTACGGCTAGCAACTCCGCGATGGTCTTTGAAGATGGGTGGGCCTTGCTTGCTGAGTGGGACGCGGCGGGCAAGCTGATGGATACCAGCGTGCTCGACCAGTTTGACGCGGTCATAACCGGCACGGGTGCGATCAACCGGGTGGTGGTTGTGGCGGTTGACCAGAACCTGGCCATGTACGTCAACGGCGTGCTGGTGGCTGAAAGCGTCTTCACGCCGCGCGTCGGAGGGCTGGCGCTCGAAATGTTTGTACCGTCCGATGATGCAGATGTGACAGCGCCGACGTACTGCCAGCTCAACAACATCTGGTTGTGGGAATTCTAAGTTTTCAGCCGGTCAAAACGTGGTAACATGGTGCGGCGGCAAACCCGCCCGGCGGACTTGCCCTGCATTCTTGCTGGTGGGAGGCGGTGTCAGCGATTGTGGTTATGAGTGGTAAGCGTTTGCACATGGGAAGCGGGGGCCGCCTGCGTCGAACCGGCTATGTGGCATTGGTGCTTGGTATGGTGTGTGTGGCTGCCCTGGGAATCGGGGTGGGTGGTGTGGCACGCGCCCAGGACGACCGTGAAGTGCGCTTTTTTGAACCGGTGAAGGGCGTGCTCAGCGACGGGAACCCGCTTGAGGAGTGGGTCTTTTGGGGATTTGCGGGGCAGGTAGTGTCGCTCATCGTGGAGACAACAGACGGCAACCTGGACCCCGTCCTTGAAGTGATCGGGCCGGATGGCTTCACCGTGGCTACCAATGATGACCTGGATTCGCTGGTGCGCGATGCTGGCCTGGAAGCTCTTTCGCTGCCCCTAAGCGGGCGGTACACGGCTCGCGTGTCGCGCTACCAGGGTGAGGCGGGTACGACGGCGGGCGCTTACGAACTGCGGCTGACGCCTGGCTTTGCCCGGCTGGCCCACCGGAGCACATTCGACCAGGGCGATGTGTCGTGGGTTACGCCGGATGGCGAACCGGTCGCCCTGGCGCAGGGGCGTTTGCAGATGCGGGTTACCGGGCCAGACCAGTTCTTACTGGCTACGCCGCCGGAAGATGTGCAGTTTGATGATATGTATTTGCAGGTCGCCGCGCGGGTGTTTGGCACGCCGCCCTACGCGGAGTACGGGCTGGCGTTTCGCGGGCAAGGGCGGAGTTTCAGGCGCAGTTACCTGTTCAAGGTGAATACAGAGGGTGAATGGCGTGTTCTTTACCAGGACGAAAGCGGCACATACGCGCTCCGCACCTGGACTCGCCATGAAACCCTCGACACGGCGAATGACCGCTGGACGCTGGGCGTGCTGGTGCGTGGAGATACGTTTGCCTTCTACGCCAATGATACGCTGCTGGGGACGGTGGAAGATGCGCGCCTGGAATCCGCAGGGGCGATTGGTGTGTTTGTGGCAACGGACGATAAACCAAACACCGCCGCGACCGTGTTGTTTGACGACGTGACAGTGACCACGCGACTTGGCACCACCTATAGCGGGTTGCCGCTGGCGCTCACTAACTGGGACGCTGCCGATCCGGCGGATGTTGTCGGCGAACTGGCGGCGGGCGGGCATATCGCCCCAGCAGAAAGGCGCGATCTATACCTGCTGGAAAAATCGCTGATGGCGATGGATCGTACCGCCCTGTTCGAGCTGGTTGGTTCTGAACAGGCCATCTATGACGATTTTGTGCTGGGGGCGCGGGTCACCATTGTCACCGGCGGCGAAAGTGTCGGCTGTGGCCTGGTGTATCGCTGGCAGGATGAGCGCAACCTTGACCTGGCCTTCGTGGATTCGGCAGGGGGCTTCGGCGTTGTCCAGGCGCGTGACGGCGAACTGGTGACCAATGCCTACGACCTTAGCCCGATGGTTCAGGAGCGTACGAACAAACTGCTGGTGATCGCCCAGGGTGGCCACATAGCGTTGTATATCAATGGCGCTTTGGTGGCCCAGGAAACGGTAGCGCCGGGTGATGGACGCGCCGGCGTGGCATTGCTGAACTATGAAGATGTGCGCACCGACTGCTTCTGGTCGGATATTTGGGTCTGGCCGCTGGCGGAGTGAGTGGCTTCCGCGACGGCTGGGGCTGGATGCGCCTGAATTCAATGTGCTGATTAGCGTAGATTGCGTAACACGCGAGTGACATGACAGAACCAACGAATCCATTAAGCGGGGCCGTATGGCGGCGTGGGGCGCTGCTCGGTATGCAATGGCTGGCGATCTTCGTGATCGTAACGGCGGGATTGTACGGCGTACTGGGTGCGTTTGGCTGGTCTGGAACCTGGCGGGCCTTGTGCGCGATGGGAGCCGGGCCGATCGTCGGAACGGGTATCATCGCGGCATGGTGGGTGCTGCGTCGCCCATCTCTGATTCAGAATGGAGACGCATCAGAAAAGACGTAGCCGCAACCCAGGGGAAGTTCAAGGGGTGATGGGCATGGTTCAGCCCGACAATGAGATCAATGCGGGAATCATTCAGCAGTACAAACTACTCGAAGCACGATTTGACCGGGCGGCAAAGTCCTATGATCTGGTCTATGGGCCGCCTTCCGGAAGCAGACCGGGCAACCCGTTGCTGTGCTGGCTGCGGGACGAGCATCTTGCCATTGTGCGTGATCTGGTAGCGCCCGGCGCGGCCTTGCTTGACATCGGCTGCGGAACTGGCGAAGAGGCGCTCGCCCTGGCGCGCGACGGGTATAGCGTCCTGGGGATTGACGTTAGCCCCGGCATGGTCTGGCACGCCCAGGCAAAGCTAACCGGTCACGGTATCCGGCGCGGGGCGTTGTTCAAGGCGCTTCCGGCGGGGCGTCTGGCAAAGCTGGACGAGCGGGGGCCGTTCCAGGGGGCGTTTGCCAGCCTGGGGACGCTCAATACCGAGCCAGACCTGCCCGGCGTGGCGCAGGGTTTGCACGAGTTGTTGGAGCCGGGCGCGCCATTTGTGGCGACGGTGATGGGCCGCCGCTGCCTGTTTGAAAGCCTGTACAACTGGCGTCGCTTGAAGCCGGGCGCTTCGCTCGATAGATCGGGCGACTGGAAGGAATCACGCGCCGGGGCCAGCGGGGTCGTCGCGCCGGTTAAATTCTATGAGCCGGACGAATTCGCCGCTCCATTTGCCGGGCACTTCACCGTCGAGGCGGTGATGGCGTTCCCCTTGTGGCTGCCGCCGGTGCATCTGCACACCGTATACAGCGAGCATCAGGCGCGGTATACACGCCTGCTGGCACGCGAACGCCGCATGCGCACCTGGAAGCCCTTCCGGGCACGGGGCGATCATTTCTTGATGGTTTTGCGCCATAACTCCGATGGGGCACGCGCATAAGGTCGTGGCGGTTGCGGGCAGGCGCGAGTCACGGGTTATCAGTTGTCGGTTTCGTGGCAGCCTATAAGGGGGCGAGGGAGGTTTCATCATCACTGGCCAGCCGGGTGCTTACAACCGCGATCTACAGCCGATCAATCGACTGTTCAAAGGCCGGGGCCGTGATTACCTGTCGTTGCTGGCATGCCCGGTGGATGGCGCGCGCCTGGAACTGGATGGGGATCACGTCCGCTGCCTTGCTGCGGCTGCGCACCGTTACCCGTTTGAAGGTGGTATTCTGCGCCTGGTTCCGCCGGATCACCGCGCACGGGTAAACGCCGAGTCCGACGCCCACGAAGCGCTGTGCGCCCGTGAAGGCCGGGCATCGCCCGACGAAGCGCAGTTCAAGAGCCTGCCCCGCAGTGGGTTGCCCGGCTACCCGGAGGGATACTGGGCGCAGCAGGCGGCCAGCACGGCTTTGCTGTGGCGCTTCCTGGAAGCGATTCGCCTGCAAAGCGGCGGCCTGCCGGTTGGCCCCATGGGCGAGGCGGCGGTGATCGGCGCGGGCATGGGCTGGCTGGCTTATGCGCTGGACGTGGCGGGGTATACGACGCTGGCGATTGATTCTCGCGCCGGGAGCCGGTACGGGTTGGGCGTGTACCCCATTGCCCGTTACCTGCGCGTGCAGGCTGATATGCACCGCCTGCCGCTGGCCCGTAGCGCCCTGGATTGGCTGGTATTTCAAGACGGGCTGGCACGCTTCGGCGATGAATCCGACCAGGAGCGCGCCTTCAATGCCGCCCTGGATGCGGTACGCCCCGGCGGGTGGGTCGCGGTGATGGGCGCGAATGCGTCCATGCGCAACGGGGCAGTGGTGGTGCAACCGTTGCTGGAGGGCGCGGGGCTTGAGCTGGTCGGTGAACCGCGCCGCAAGGGATGGCGCGGCAGGGTGTTGGCATTACGCGACCGTTTGACCGCGGGCGACGCGGGTATGCCGCCCGTTGTCGTAGCCCAGAAACCTCATTAGGCTTCTCTGCGTATAGCTTTCTACCGGATGAAATGCATACTGACCATCCGCGGGCATTTTCCCGTACAATAAAGCGGGCCTGCATGTTGTTCTGTGCGCATTCACCGGCAGATGGCACGCCATCTACCACTGAAGTATGGTTACGTGCGCGGCACACGATGACTTTTCGCGCGTATGGTACAGTTGTTCTATTATTGAAGTGGCCCTGTCAGGTACAAAAGGAGTGATAGTTACGTCATGATAGAGGGAACACTGGTCGATCTCGTCCCGTTTGAGGATGATTTTGCGACGTACCTGGAAACGTGGATGAACGAAGAAGCGTGGTTCCGCACGAACCTGTGGGATCGCCGCGAGCCTCATAACGAGGACGATGTCAAAAAGTACATCGAGCGCATGGAAAAGAACGAGCACGGAGCCTTGATCGGGTTCCAGACGAAAGATGGCGACCCGATTGGCGGGGTGATCTTCGATCACGAGTGGACGCGTGTGCGGAAGGCGGACGCTCGCTTTTTCGCTGGCGATACCCGCTACGAAGGGACGGATGAGGTGCTCGATGGCCTGCTGATGCTGGTGCGTTACTGCTTTGAAACACGCGGTTTGCACCGGCTGGACGCGATGGCCCTCACGTTTGACGAGGTGAAGATCGAGCATCTGCGGCGCGCCGGCTTCGTTCATGAGGGCACGCTGCGCGAGCACATCCGCTGGGACGGCGATTACGTGGATGTCGAGGCGTTTGGCTTGCTGGAAAGCGAGTGGCCTGGTTACGCCAAGAAGGTCGAAACGCTGGACTTGCAACCGAGCGGCCTTGAGCCAAAGCCTAAGCCGGAAAAGAAAGACGACAAGAAGAACGACGACGCGGAAAAATAGCATCGCCGGGGCTTATGTCCCGGTGAACTGGTGGTTAGAAAGGCAGAACCGATATGCTCAATGGCCTGCTCGTTGACCTCGTCCCTTTCACGCGGGAGTGGTACGACGAGAAGATGCACGCGTACTGGAACAACGAGTCGCGTTTGTGGGCGACGATGGGCGACCAGCTTCCCACCACCCGCGCGCAGATCAAGCGCATCATCGAGGAGCGCGTCCAGGGTCGAGAACGTGGCTATCCCGGCGTGCATTTCATGATGCGCGCCAAAGATGGCAACATCATTGGCAGCATTGGCCTGGGGTGGGTGGATCGGTGGAATCGTCTCGGCATTCTCGGTGCGTGGATCGGTGAGCAGGACTATTGGAGTGGCGGGCATGGCACAGATGCCCTGTTGCTGCTGGTGGATTACGCGTTTCGCTGGCTGGACCTGCGCCGGTTGATGTTGGGCACGATGGCCCCGAACATTCGCGCCCAACGCAACGTCGAAAAATGCGGGTTCCGCCTGGAAGCCTATGAACGCCAGGCGACGCTGGTCAATGGTGAGTGGTTCGACGCGCTGAACTATGGCATGTTGCGCGAGGAATGGCGCGGTCGGGACGTGCTGGTGGAAGAACTAGGCTTGCGCGAAAAGGCCGCTCGCCGCTATGGAAAGGTCGAGGAAGATGCTCGAGGGGTATCTGGTTGATCTCGTGCCGTTTGGCAAGACGTTTCTGGACATGGAGCACAAGTGGCTTAATAACGAGTCGACCTTCTGGTCGGGCGGCGGGGAGTGGCGCATTGTGACCAAGGCGCAGGTCGAAGCTCGCCACCGCCAGTGGGCCGAAGAACGCGAGCGCCGGGGGGACCAGGGCGTGTCTTTTGGCATTCAAACGAAAGACGGCGTTCCACTTGGCTATATCGGCATCAACTGGCTGCACCCGACGTATCGTCTGGGTCTGCTTGGCGCACGCATCGGTGAGCCGGACTACTGGGGTGGCGGCTATGGCACTGATGCGCTGTTGCTGCTGCTCGAATATGGCTTCGACTGGCTTGACCTGCGCAAGGCGTGGTTGCTCACCACGAGCATGAACGCTCGCGTCATGCGCCAGATGGAAAAAGTGGGCTTCACCCTCGAAGGGCGGCAGCGGCAGTCGGCGCTCGCCGAGGGCGAGTGGTTCGACTGGATCGTCTACGGCATGCTGCGTGAGGAATGGCCAGGCCGCGAGGTTCTCGTGGAAAAGCTCGGCCTGCGCGAACGGGCCGCCTCGGTCTACGAGGGGCGCTAATGCTTGAAGGTCTGCTCGTCGATCTCGTCCCGCTGGGCGATCGCTTCAAGGCGCTGGAACACAAGTGGGAAAATGGACCGGCGGCGTTCTGGGGCGACATGGGCGACCGCCAGCTTCTCTCTCAGGCAGTGGTCGAGCGCCGGCAAGCCGAACGTTTGCAAGAACAGGGGCCTCGTCTTACGGTCCCGTTTGGCATCCAGGCCAAAGACGGGACGCCGCTCGGCACGTTTTTTGTGGCACGCCTGCAACCGCACAGCCGCGTGGCGGTGCTCGGCGCGCAAATCGGCGAGCCGGACTATTGGGGCGGCGGTTATGGCACTGATGCGCTGCTGTTGGTCGTGGATTATGCGTTCGACTGGCTTGATCTGCGCCACCTGTGGCTGGTCACGATGAGCTTGAACGCGCGGGTGGTGCGCCAGATGGAAAAAGTGGGCTTCCGCCTTGAAGCGCGGCAGCGCATGGCGGCTCTGGCCGATGGCGCGTGGCACGATGGGTTGATCTACGGGTTGCTGCGCGATGAATGGCCGGGGCGGGCGGCGGTTGTCAGGCAATTGGGTTTATCAGCACACCTGCCGGATCAGGAGTGAGCGATGCTTGAAGGATTATTGGTTGATCTGGTTCCGTACGGGAAGGAATTCCTGGAGCGCGAACCGGCATGGCATAACAGTGAGGCGTGGTTCTGGGCGCGGGTCGGCGATCGCATGCCGGTGACGGCGGCGGCCATCCAGCGACACCGCCAGGAACGGGCAGAGCGCCAGGAACGGCACGGTTCGCAGGGCGTGATGTTCGGCATTCGGACAAAGGACGGCAAGCCCCTCGGTGATTTCGCGTTGAACTGGGTCGTGCCGCATTACCGCCTGGCGATGCTGGGGGCGGCTATCGGCGAACCGGACTACTGGGGCGGCGGGTATGGCACAGATGCCTTGCTCCTGATCGTCGATTATGCGTTCGATTGGCTGGACTTGCGCAAAGTCTGGTTGATGACGATGAGCAGCAATGTGCGCGTGGCCCGCCAGATGGAAAAAGTGGGGTTCCGCCTGGAAGCCCGCCAGCGCGAGGCGCTCTATGCGGATCACACCTGGGTCGATGCGCTGGTCTATAGCTTGCAGCGATTCGACTGGCCGGGCCGCGCAGCTATGGTTGAGCGTCTCGGCCTGCGGGCGAAGGAGTAGGCGATGCTGTCTGGAACCCTGGTTGACCTCGTTCCCTATGGCGAGCGCTTCCAGCAGAACGATCACCGGTGGTGGAACACCGAGGCGAAGTATTGGGGCAGCATGGGGGACCGCAACGTCGTCACTCAGGCGCAGGTTGACCGCGAACATGACGAATGGCGCAGCAGGCAACAGCCGCGCACAGGCGTGCCGTTCGGCATTCAGACCAAAGAGGGCAAGCCGCTCGGTTACATAGGGATCAACTGGCTTTCGGTCCACAACCGGATCGCTGAGCTGGGCGCGATTATCGGCGAGCCGGACTATTGGGGCGGCGGCTATGGGACGGACGCGCTGTTGCTGGTAGTGGACTATGCGTTTGATGTGCTGGATGTGCGCAAAGTGTGGCTGAGCACCATGGCCCTCAATGCCCGCGTCCTCCGGCAGATGGAGAAAGTCGGCTTTGCGCTGGAGGCGTGGCAGCGCGAAGGCACTTTTGTCGATGGCGGCTGGGTGGATGCCGTGACCTTCGGGCGCGTGCGTGACGGGTGGCCCGGCTATAGCGACATGGTCAACCGGCTGGGGATACAGCCCCGGTAGCAGTAATCGTTTTTTCGGAAGTAAACGCCGCGAGGTGTACACGCACCCCGTGGCGTTTTGCTGCCCCAACAGGACTTCCGTGCCACTTGCCCCACGTAGCACATCCCTGTAAGCTTGTGACAAGAGAAGGCATGAGATCACTGGCTCTGTGCTTGGTTTTCGGTGGGATAGACGGCGTGTGCCGTGTTGACTAACAGAGAGGTTGCCGATGAAAGCTAAAATTCTTGCTCTATTGGTGGTCTTGTCGCTGTTGCTGGCCGGTGTTCAGGTCAGTGCGGCGACTGCGCGTCCGACGATCATCACGTTCGATTCGTCGCTCAAGGTGATCAGCCTGGCGGCTGCTGAGGCTGGCGAGGCAACAACGACGCTCACGTGGCACACTGTCGGCCTGAACGACGAATACCGGCTGGCGTTGCACACATACGTGTTGGATGACTGGAAACTCGTGTTCCCCGACGACACCGGGCCGCTGGAGGCGAACGGCGCGCGCGTGGTCACGATCACGCACCCGCTCAACTTCGGCCCGCCGACGTTCTTGCTCTCCATTGTCAACGTGGGTTCAAACAAGATCGTCGATCAGCGGATCGTTACGATTCCCTACGATACGACGGCGTTGACGGAGCCGCCTGCCATTGAGAGTTTCGTCGCGGATGTGGAATCGGTTTCGCAAAGTGCCCTGGCCGGTGGCGAGGCGCGGATCATGGTGTCCTGGAACGTCACGAATCGCGTGCCGACATCGAATCTCGTCTTTGATCAGGTGTTTGCGGACGGTTCAACGACATCGGTCGAACTCCCGCGTTTGTACCTGTGGATTCCGTCGGTGGGCGAGGGGCCGATTGCGCCGGTTTACCGCGAGGGCGACGATAGCATCACGCTGCGGTTGCGCGTCGTTGATGTCGTGGCCGGGACGGTTTACGCCGAGCACGCGCTGGTGTTGCCCGTGACTGCCGATGCCGGAGCGCCAACGACGGGGGAGGCCGGCGAGACCCCGACCGAGCCTGAGCCTGCGCCACAGACCGGTGGCGTTGTCGTGTTCACGGCGACACCGGCGACGGTTGGGCCGGGGATGCCCGTCACGCTGACGTGGGAGGTGAGCGGGGCGCGCGGCGTGACGGTCGAAGCGACCGTTCCTAATATGAACGTGGTCGAGAAAGTGCTGGAAGCGCAGGCATCGAAAGGGACGGCGACTGTGTCCGTGCCGGGTTACGCGGCCTACAGCGTGACCTATACGTTGCGCACAACAGACGGTTCGGCGACGGCCACGGCAGTCGTGCAGGTGACGTGTCCGACGTCGTTCTTCTTTGGGGCGGGCGATGGTTGCCCGGCCAGCCAGCCGGTTGACGTGGGCGCGTCCTACCAGGCCTTTGAAGGCGGGCACATGATCTGGCGTTCTGACACCAACGAGATTTACGTCCATTTCAGCGATGGGACGGCATCAATCTTCCTGGAGCAGGACTACGCCGGATTGCCAGACGCGGTTCTCGAAGAAGCGCCACCGCTCGACCGCCAGGCCCCGGACAGCGGCTTCGGCAAGGTATGGGCGAATGCGCCGGGCGTGCGGGACAAACTCGGCTGGGCGCTGGATGACGAGCAGGGATATGTCACCCGCGTGCAGCGCGTTGCCCCGACGCGAACGCCGCGCCCGGAGTTTGCGTTTTACATCACGCTGCCGGGTGGCGAAGTGCTCGGTTCAGGATACGGGCATTGGCGGAAGGTGGCAGGGTAGTTCGCGCGCTGCGGTGTTGCCATTTGAGATAAATTTGCGGGACGTGTTAGGCGTCCCGCGCTCTATTTCGGGGATGGCTTGTGATCCGGCGTTGGCGTCTTGATCTGCCCGCCGAGCGATGGTGGCAGGTGTACGACTTTATCCAGCGCCTTCTCGATGATCTCGATGGTGGGCGGTTTGACGATATAGTAGTTTGCCCCTGCTTCCTTTGCCGCGTCAATCCACTCTTGCGAGTCATTGGCCGAGACAATGACAACAGGCACGTCGGCGGTCATTGGGTCGCGCCGCAAAAAGCGCAACACCTCCAAACCGTTGACGCCGGGCATGTTCAGGTCCATGAAGATGACATCTGGAATAACCTGGTTGAGCTGCTGCATCGCCATGCGCGGACCGTAGGCGATGACAACAGTGTGCCCTAACACGCCGATCTGTGCCGCCAGACTTTGGGCCATCTGGCGATCGTCTTCGACAACCAGCACGTTATACAGCATAGCGCTTCCTTCATTCCCGCATATGCGGTAGTGATTCCCCGGCACACATTTTAGCACACACCCGCCGGTTGCGCTTGGCCCGCATTCTCTCAGGGCGTGTGAATCTCTCATGAATTCGCCGCGCGTTTTGGGGCGGGCGCTGTGAGAATGTTTCCGGAAAAACAGTTCTCGTCCCGCAGCTAATTTATGTTAGAATTGCGCCCTTGTGAGTGGTAAATGCGCCAGGCGTAAACGTCCACGTAACGGAGGAGGCGATGACCTCACCCATTTATCTGCTGATGATCATGCACAACCACCAACCGGTGGGACAGTTTGACTTCGTGAACGAACATGCGGTGCGGGTCGCCTATGAGCCGCTCACCGGGTTACTGGAACGCCACCCCGCCGTGAAGTGCGCGCTTCACTTCACCGGGAGTTTGCTGGATTACCTGGTCAAGCACCAGCGCCCTTTGCTGGCACGTGTGCGTGCCCTGGTGGAGCGCGGCCAGCTTGAGATTCTTTCCGGCGGGTATTATGAGCCGATCCTCACGACGCTGCCCGACGAAGACAAGATCGGGCAGATCACCAAGCTGAGCCGGGCGGTCGAGGACGTGTTTGGGATACGCCCGCGCGGGATGTGGCTCGCCGAGCGCGTCTGGGAGCCGCACCTGGTGCGCCCCATCGCCGAAGCGGGGATCGATTACGTGATCATCGATGACACGCACTTTGAGGCGGTGGGCTATGACAAAGAGCGCGACCTGTTTGGCTATTTCGTGAGCGAAGAGCAGGGGCACACGGTCAAAGTGCTGCCTACGCTGTCCTACCTGCGTTACGCGATCCCCTGGGAGGCGGTATCGAACCTGATCGACTGGTTGCGGTCTCATGCGGGCGATGGATCATCGAACGCCCGGCCCAAGCTGGCGGTCATGGCCGACGACGGCGAAAAGTTCGGCGTCTGGCCGGGAACCTACGAGCACAACTGGGGATCGGGGCAGTACATGGAAACGCTGTTCACCGCCCTGGAAGACAACGCCGATCTGGTGCAGACCGCTCGCCCGCTGGACTATATCGATCAGTTCCCCGCGCTGGGGCGCGTGTACCTGCCGACGGCCAGCTACTTTGAGATGGGGCAGTGGTCGCTGCCGCCGCATCGTTTCCGCGAGTTGAAGGCGATCAAGGCGGAGATGGAAGCGGAGGGGCGGCAGGATGTGCTGCGCTACCTGCGTGGCAGCGTGTGGCGTAACTTCATGGTCAAATATGACGAGGTCAACCACATGCATAAGCGCATGTTGATGGTCGCCGAAAAAGTCCACGCCATGCCCGGCGGCCCGGCCCGCGAACGCGCCCTGGATTTGTTGTGGCAGGCGCAAGCCAATGACGCGTACTGGCACGGCTTGTTTGGCGGCGTGTATCTGTTCAATTTCCGCGTGGCCAACTATGCCAATCTGATCGAAGCCGAATCGCTGGCGGAAGGGCCGGACGCCCCGTTGGTTGTCCGCCAGTTTGATTTCACCAAAGATAGCGTGCCCGAAGTCGTGCTAAGCGGCTCACCGCTGAACGCGATCTGGAAGCCCGATTGGGGCGGCATGATGCTCGAACTGGATCACCGCCCGACGCGCACGAACGTGCTCAACGTCATGACGCGCCGCGAGGAAGGGTATCACGACGAAATCCGGCAGGCAGCGGCGGATGATACGCTCGTGACGCCTGAAATGGACGCCAATAGCGTTACCTTCGAGGGGCGGGAGGCCGTCCGCGCGAAGGAAGCCGGAATCGCGCAGTATCTCATCACCGATTGGCATCGGCGGGGCGCGTTCATCGACCACTTTTTGCGCGAAGATGTAGACCTGGGGGCTTTTTACCGGGCGTTCTACGGCGAGCAAGGCGACTTCGCCAACCTGCCCTACACGGTTGAAGTCAGCGAAAACGCGGATAGCGCGACGGTGACGTTGCGCCGTGACGGGCACGTGTGGGTCGGGGCGCACCATTGCCCCATGCGCGTGGAAAAGCGTTTCGTCTTCCGGCGCGGCGAGGAGCAGTTTACGTGCACTTACGCGGTGACGAATCGCGCGGGTATGCCCGTAGACGTGCGCTTTGCCGTCGAACTCGCGTCGGGGTTCGATGGCGGGCAGGACGAGGCGCACTGTTTTATGACGGTGAACGGCGACAACACATCGAAATGCCTTGCCGACCATCTCGAACACACCGGCGTCACCGAGCACACGACGATCACGCGCTTGCGCGGCGTGGCGCTGACCACGCGCCTTGACCAGCCGTGTACGCTGTGGACGTTCCCCCTGGAAACAGTCACCAACAGCGAAGCGGGTTATGAGCGCGGCTATCAGGGGACGGTGTATTTGCATATCTGGCCGCTGCACCTGGAGCCGGGGGCAACGTGGCACGGGTGTTTGACACAGCGCGTTACTGCGTATAACGGGTAGAAGGCGCGGCAGGCGTGCGCCGCCGGAGGAGAAGACGTGTGATGGGGGCCTGACACCCCCAAACGGCGTTGCCGCCTGCTGCGTTTAACGTGGGGGTTGGAACGTTTTTACAATGGTCGAAACACGAGGAGACGTTATGAGCAGCCGAATACTTTCCGGGTGGGCCGTAGGGGTTGTGGTGTTGCTGACGCTTGGCCTGGCCGCATGTTCGTCCGGCAGTGCGGACGATCCCGGCTTCATTCATATCGAAGAGGGAGCCGAAGAAACGGCGATTGCCCAAACAGCGATTGCGCTGGCCAGCGCGACGCCAACGCCGGGGCCATCACCGACCCCGGTTCCAACGGGCACGCCCTATGCTATCCCCACCAATCCCCCCGATCTCGACGCCAGCATGGTGATCACGCGGGTCGGGAACACGGATTTGACGCTAGAAGACTACCAGAAATACGTGCGCTTTGACCGCTACCGGTTGTTGTATCCGATTGTCAAATTGGTGGAACGGCACGGGCCGGAACGCATTCTAGACCTGAGCAACAGCGACAATGATTACGTGGCGGGTCTGCTGGTGACGCTGGCCGACAGCTACAGCCTGGGGTCGCAGTCGCACCGCCTCATGATCATCGACCAGATTGCGCTGCAAGAGGCGCGGCGGCGCGGATTGGATGTCAATACGCAGCAGTTCGATGCCAAATTGCTGGGCTTTCTGGGCCTGATTGTGGGCGAGAACGGGCAGATGCCGCCGGAGTTCGAGGAGCGATACGACGAATTCCTCGAAGGGTTGGAAACCTACGCCGGCATGACCGAAGAAGAATTCCGCAAGATCGTGCGGGCGCGTACTCTCTATTCACAGCTTGAGTTCATCATGAGCCACGAACCCGGCGTGGTTGACCTTGAGCAGACGGCCCGCGTTGGCGTCCAGGTGCAGGATATTGTGCTGCCTGAGCTTGAAACGGCTGAAGCGGTGGTGGAGCGTCTTGAGGCGGGCGAAGCATTGCGCGACGTGGCCCAGTCGCTGGGCTATAACCCCGCCAGTGAGGAAGAATGGCGCGTGTTGCGGTGGTCGGAAGAAGGGATCACCGAGGACGTCCGGCAGGCAGTGGTCAAGGCTGCACCGAATGACGTTATCGGGCCGATTGAAATTCCACAGGGCTATTACGTCGCTCGCGTGGGAACCGAAGTCTTCGACGTGCTATCGCCGGAAGATGTGGACGCGCTGCGCAAAGACTATTTCCTGAACTGGGTCGAATCGCAGATGGACGATCCGGAGTACGTGATCGATTACGACAACTGGCTGGACTACACGCCGCAGGAGCCGCTCCCGCACGACGTGTCCCCGTTGCTGCGAGATGAGAATTTCACTCTGCCGGACGATGAGCAAGCGGCGATTTTCGAGCAGATCTTCGGCCTGACACCCGAACTGCCGGGAGCCGAAGCGGACGGAGAAGCAGAGGAACCGGGTAGCGCCGGGTAGCGAGGAGCTGGCCCGCAACATCCAACCCAAGAAAGACCCGATCTGGCGCGGCGAGGCGGCTAGTCTCACCGCGCCAGTTGCGCTATGATCAGCGTGATCGTGGCTTGCCTGCAAGTGTAGAAGGGGAACGCTCATGGCCCGGTCGCAAGGTGATCCGTTGCGCGTAGCGCTGGTTGGCACAGGCTTTGGCAGTCGCGTCCAGCTACCCGGCTTTCTGGGGTTGGGGGATACGATTGTGGTGGCGCTGTGTGGCCGGCACGAAGACAAGACCCGCCGTGTCGCGGCTGAATACGGCGTCCGGGCGGTGTATACTGATTTTGAGCAGATGCTCGACGATGTTGGACCCGATCTCGTGTCGATTACCACGCCTCCCGCTTTGCATTACCCGATGACGATGGCCGCGCTCCGGCGCGGGATTCATGTGCTGTGTGAAAAGCCGTTTGCGACGAGCCTTGCCGACGCCGAAGCGATGCTGAACGAAGCTGAGGCGCGCGGCCTGGCGCACGCCATCGACCATGAATTCCGTTACCTTCCGGCGCGTTATTACCAGCGCGTGCTGGTCGACCAGGGATATATCGGCGAACCGGTGCTGCTCGAAGCGACCTTTATGACCACCATGCGGTGGGACCCCGCGCGGCCCTGGAACTGGTGGATGGACGCCGGGCAACGGGGCGGGTTGCTGGGCGCGATCGGCTCGCATTTCATTGATGGCTTCCGGTGGCTGGCCGGTCGCGAGATTCGCGCGGTCACGGCGACGCTGCACACCACGCCCCAATTTCGCATGCGCCCGCTTCCGGATGGGAGCGGCACGCGCGAGGTCACCAGCGACGACCAGGCGTTGCTCAGCCTGGAACTAGACGGCAATCTGCGCGGGGTGATCAACATGAGCGCGGTGGCTGCCGGTGAAGTGTACCGGCTGGCGGTGCACGGGACGGAAGGCGCGCTGGTAGTGCAAGATGATCGCGAGCTGTGGGGGCGGCGGCGCGGTGAGGCGCTGCATCCCATCGCCATCCCGCCCGAATATGAACCGCCGATGTGGGTTCCTGATGAGAATATTCTGCTTGGCCCCTTCGCCCGGCTTGTCGGGCTGATGATCGACCAGATACGCGGCGATGCGCTCGTGCTGCCGCCAACCTTCGCGGATGGTGTGGCGGTGCAGCGCGTGTTGGAGGCGGCTTACCGATCGGCGGTGGAGCATGGCCGCGTGACACTCGATTAGGACGCGGCGTGTTCCGGTACTATACTGGCGGGTAAGAGAGTATTTGCTTGTTTGTGTGATAGATGGAGGTGGTTGTTCATGAGGTCGTCACATCGTCTTACGGTGGCGAGTGGGTTGCTGATCCTGGTGACGGCGGCTGTGCTGCTGGTGAGCTTCGCCTTTCCGGCGAGCGCCGCCCCCGGTCTGCAGGAGGGGCAAAACCTGCCCACGCCTACCCTGATTCCGGTGACCGACGTCCCGTATACGCTGGAAGTCGTCGGCGGCAAGCCGGAGACGCTCACGTTTACTTATGAGAACCAGGACGGGTTCACGTTCGGCGAGACCACCGTCACGTCAGAATATCCCCTGGGCATGACATTTACGCTTGAGGTGGAATCGGAGACGAGCGAAATCGCAGAAGTGATCCTGTTCATTCGCTTTGTGCATGATTCGGGCACGCGCGCCGAGGCCACCTACGATCAGGCGCGGGGCGTCTGGGTGGCGCGGCTGTGGGAGGCCGGCGGGCGGCCTGCCTGGTCGGCGTTTGATTTCCACTGGCGGGTGCGCGATGCGGAAGGGAACTTCGTAGACACCGAGAAGTACCCGATGGACTACTTCGATCCGGAGCATGAATGGTTCCGCAGCGAGAGTGATTACCTGGTGCTGTATTGGCGTGATTTCGGTGAGGACATCGCCGATGAGATCGCGCAAAAGATGGCGAACACCATGGCGGCGCTGCACCAGCGACGCGTCGAAGGGTTCGGCGCGGACCTGAGCTACAAGCCGATCGCGGTCATTTACCCGGATCGCGCTGCGTTGTCGGCCATGTATGGTTCGGGCGTGTCCAATACACGCGCGGCGGGCTTCACCTCGTCCGAGCTGGGGATGAGCGTGCAGGTCTTGCGCAGCACGGAAATTCCACCCGGCCAGGATGAGTGCGTCTGGGCCACGCCACCGGAAGAATGGACGATGGAGCGCCGCATCAACACCATCTACTCCGTCACCGGCCACGAATTGACGCACCTGACCCAGTTCGAGGTGATGGGCGGGATGATGGGCTTCCTGTGGTTCTCCGAGGGGCAGGCCGAGTGGTTCACGTCCGCGCCGGGGCAGTACGATCGCCGCCTGCGCCACCTGGCGACCTTGCAAGATCTCCCCTCGCTGCAAATCAACTATGGTGCACAACTGAACGAGGCCGATGGCTGCTACGCGCTTCCCTACGACATGGGACCGTCGTTCATCAACTTCCTGGTGATGAACTACGGCGGGATCGAGTTCCACCGGCAGATGGTGGAGAAGATGCGCGGCGAGGGCAAGTCGGTGTACCAGGCGGTCGAAGACCTGACGGGCAAGCCCTTCCTGGAGGTCGAGAACGAGTGGCGTACCTACCTGGGCTTCCGCCCGCTAACGCCCGCCGACCTCGACCCGGCGCTGGCGCTGCTGCCCTACGAAGACTCGGTGATCGCGGTGGGCGACACGATCACGCTTCCGGCCATGCCGCCAATCGTCCAACTCGGTGAGTCGCCGATTCCGCGCCCGCCGATCAGTGGCGCGTGCTTCGCCAACACGCCGGTTGAGGTGCTGCGCATGGGGCAGGCGGAGGACGGCACGGCGTATTTCGAGATCGACTGCATGGGCATGACCGGCTGGGTCACGCGCGATGCGCTGGTGGGGCCGCAGTAATCTCCGTTCGCCCATCCGAATGTTCACGAGCGCGGGCCGGATACCATTCCGGCCCGTTTTCCGTCGATCGCAGCGCGCGGCAGTGGCCTATGCGCCGCATTTGACACAACCCACAGATGCGCATAAAAACATGCTTGCGGGCATTGGCGGGCGATATGCTTCCGGCTCAAAACGCGGTAGACTATGGGCGAAAGGGAGTTCGATCGGGGAATCAGGGAGGAGATGTGTGTGAAACCCTGGTTGGTCGTTGAAGACGATGATGACATTCGCAACTATGTAAAAACGCTGTTTATGGTGTGGGGACACACACCTATCGAATTCCGAGACGGCAAGCAAACATTTGCCTGGCTGGACAAGGTAGAAGCAGGTACGCACCCAGGCGAATTGCCAGAGCTGGCGTTGATTGATATCAGGATGCCAGGGCCGCGCGGCAACGAAATTGCCCGCCGGATGCGCTCACTCGATGCGTTCCAGAAGATTCCCATCGTGCTGATGACGGCTTTTAGCCTGACGACGGACGAAAAGCAGGCCATGCTTGACAAGGACGGCGTGGACAAGATCATCAACAAGCCGTTGCCCGATCTGTTCGAACTCAAAGCCATGCTGGATGCTCTGGCAGCCAGCAAGCGCAATCACTCTGGCCCTGCCGCCGCACCGACACCGCCGACAAGCGACTAACGGATGGAGAAACCGGCATGTCTACTCCCCGCAACGCAACGCCCAATGACCCGGCCCGGCCTGTAACCAACATGGTGCAGTCGGTTGACGCCCTGGGCTCCAACACCGGACGGCTGTTTGGCCGACTGTATGACTCATTGCGCCGCAAAAAGCACGAGCGCGAAGCCTCATTGGGGCAAACAATGCTGCGCGTCGGCCAGCTTGAAAGGCTGACGGCTTCACAGGCGACGAGCATCGCGCAACTGACCGGCGTCCTGGCCGTGATCAGCGAAGGGGTGATCATGCAGGACACCGAAGGCCGCGTCGTGCTCATGAACCAGGCGGCGCACGACCTGCTGGGGTCGATGCGTGTCTTTTGGGATAGCGAACTGGGCCGGATGTTCGCCAAATCGCGCTACCAGGTTCCCGTCGAAGGCGAGATCACGCTTGGCGAACCGCAGCGCATCGAGGTGAACAACCGCATCATCGGCGCGCAGATCGCCGTTGTTGCCGACGAAAGCGGCCAGCGACTGGGCACGGTGTTGATGCTGCGCGATGTGACGCGCGACGCCCTGACCGATCGCTTGAAAGACCAGTTTGTTACCGCGATGAGCCACGAGCTGCGGACGCCGCTCGCCGCGATCAAGGGCATGAGCGATGTCATGCTGGCCCTGCCTGAAGATCGCCCCCCCAACCGCAAATTCCTTGAGGCGATCAGCCGCAACGTTGCCGTCCTCGACCGGATGATCATCGAGTTGCTCGATATTTCGGAGATCGGCGCGGGGAGCTTTGCCGTGCGCGAGCAGGATGTGCATCTCCCGGCGCTGGTGGTCACGGTGATCCAGGGGCTGCAATCACGGATCGAAAAAGCCGGTCTGACGATCGGGGTGATGGTCTCGAATGCCGACCGGCTGACGATTACGGGCGATGACCGGCGCTTGCAGTGGGCGCTCGGCCACCTGATCGACAACAGCATCAAATACACCGAGCCGGGCGGAGAGATCATCGTGCGCCTGGGGCGCATCCGGGACAACCACATGCTGGTCGAAGTCAGCGATACCGGCGTGGGCATTGCGCCGCAGGACTTGCCGCACATCTTCGAACGGTTTTACCGGGGCGAGGCGCGAACGCCGTCCGGGCAGGTGATCGACCCGCGCGGGCTGGGGCAGGGGTTGTTCGTGGCGCGGGCCGTTGCCGAGGCGCATGGCGGCTATCTGGGCGTCGCCAGCGCGCTGGGCGAAGGAAGCACATTCACGCTGGCGTTGCCACTGGAGCGCGAGCGCGAGGCGGATATGCCGCTCCCTGCGATGCCGGTAGCGCCCCCTGACCACGCGGACGAATTCGCCATCGACGAGCCGCCCATTGATCCCGGTGAGGCGACGGTTCCCAGCGCCAGCACGCGCGAAGGGGAAGCAATCTTCGACCAGGATTCTCCGGACGAAGCGTAGGCTGGATGTGTTTGTCTGGGGTGAAGTTGCTGGAAAGCGTTACGGGTGTGCGCCGAACACACCCGTTCATTATCTGCATGAAATGACCGGTCATCAGGCTGGTATGAACGCCGGTTTGAGTCGCAACCGGCGGCTGGATCCGTGACGCAAATCAGCGCCGCAACGCCGGATTCAAGATCGCGTAATACGGCGGATCGGGTTCGCGCTCGGCAAACGGTGACAGCCGGCCCCGGAACTCCGGCACATCACGCCCGCGCTCACCGTCATCCGTCCCCATCCCATGAATCCAGATGCCGATATGCACCCAGAACTGCGCCACGACGTAGGTCATGGTGTCTTTTGGCGCGTTGGGCAGCACGGCTGGAATCTGGTCGGGCGCTTCGGTCTTGATCACGAGGGCTTGCGCTTCGTAGTACGGCGGCGATTCCAGGCCGTACTCGCGGCACAGGTCCTCGATCATGGCCACCGTCGAGCGGATGGTCGAGAATGTCTCGATCACGCCCTCGGCCAGCACGATGGGACGCGTTCGCCCCTTCTCGTCGACCATGTCTTCTGGATTGGGCTTCTGGTGGCAGATCGGCTGCGGCAAACGCTCACCACCCCGGTAGTAGCTCATGCGAATCGGGTTGGTGGGGTAGCCGAGCGCTTCGCCGAATACCCCGCCGCCGCGCAAGATGGGCATGACGCACACCTGCGACGGGTCCGGATAGCGCATGTGAAGGTCACGGCGAGCTTGGGCAACAGCCGCTTTGACCAGCGATTGGGGGATGATGGTAACCGCGTCTTCGAATGCTTTGGGGAGCTTGCTCACGGCCAAACCACTCCTCGCCCCTGCGGGCGTCTGAACGGTCGTGATCGTCATGGGGCTTCTCCGACAGACAGTATAAAAGGGCAACGGAATGATTGCCCTCAGTCCGGCGATTATGCATAGCCGAAGGTGCTGCCCCACTGATCCGTGCCTCGCGGTGAAGTCCGCGTTGAGCATTCAGCGTTTAGCACACCTCGATATGCGGCCCAATTATACCGGTTCTTGCCCCAAAATCACGCCCCAATTTGTGAAAACCGGCAAAATCTTCAAGATTAGTCGATGGATCGCGTGCCTGCACAAACTAACGAGCGCCTGTGGTGTATTCCAGGCGCTCGCCACAAGCCGGCAATCTGCCGGGCGTGTTACGGCGTGTGTTCGACGACAAACGCTTCGGGGCCGGGTTGCTGGCCCACTACGCCCGCCAGCACGATGGTGTATAACCTGCCCGGTTCGAAGGCGGTGGCGTCCAGCACGGCGATGGTTTCGCCCTGGCTGGTGAAAGCCAGCGCGTATGTGTCGGCTGTGAAGTTAATGTTGACGCTGGTGGTCGCCGGAGCCAAGTCTTCGACCCACGCCGCGCCGGTGACAAGGTTCTGCACATCGGCGGTGGGGCCATCCAGCGCTGCGTTGATGAAACGCACCCGCGCCTGCCCGTCCGCCAGCAGGGCCGTGTTGTCGGATTCCACCACGAATTCGATGCCGTCGGCGGGACCAAGCAGAAACACGCTCATCGGCGCACGGGTTGACCTTAGATCAAGCGTCGTTTCCTTCAGCGGAAGCTCGTCAGACGGATCGGCCCCGGTCGGGTACGCCCGCATGGTATAGCGCCCCGGTTCGACGAACGTCATGGCGGTGGTCATCTTGTACCCCAGCCCCGATACCATCATCTCGTCGTTCAGGTACAGGTCAACCGGCGGCCCCCAGATGTTGACGTGCGTCCATCGCAGCGCGGCCTGTTCTGGCACATTCTCCGCGCTCACGGCTACGGCATTCACCAGCGGATCGGCGGGATCGTCATCGAACGCGATCAACGCGGTCGCCGAGCCGGGGGGTAGCTCGAAGCCGGTCTTTTCCATCATCAGTTCGCCACTTTCAGCATCGCTAAACCGCAGGTTGTACGTTCCCGCCGGAACGATCCGCATCGCGTTGTCGCCGACTTCCACGTGGTCGAACAGGGACACGCCGTCGAGCGTGTCCACCTGCACGGGCGGATTCCCCACCGCCACGTTGATCACCTGAAGGCGCGACGAGTTGGGCGGCAGCGGGCTGAGATCGCTGGTATAAGCCGTGATCAGCGGTTCGTTGGCGTTGCCATAGGCCACAAAGATCACGCTCTGGTCGGCATCCACAATGGCCGACCCCGTGGCGAGTGGGGCGGTCGAACCGGGAATCGCGCCCGCCGGGTAGACTTCGACGCGATGCATTCCCCGGCCCGTGATGTAGTAGCGCGTCACCGCGCTGAAGTTTACGCCGGAAAAGAGCGGGGTCGGTTCCGCGTTGACGTACACGTCTACCGGCCCGATGCCCTGCATCATGTTCGCAAAGCGGAACTGGCTCGTGTCCGGCGGGTTCAGGACGGTGCTTTCGGCGGGAACCACGCGGAACGCGCCGCTTTCCTGCGTCCCAACGAGGAAGAGGGTATACGTCCGGTCGCCGCTCAGCCGGCGGTTGTCGTCGCGCAAGACCATGACGCCATCGTCGGACACGATTTCAAGGTTATGTGCGCCGCCAAACACCTGTGTTTCGGCGCTGACTTCACCGTATTGAATGCCGCTGTCGAGCGTTTCATCGTCCAGCAGGATGGTGACCGGCCCGACATCCGGCATGGCATGGACGACCTTCAGGCGCGCCGCGCGCCACGCCGGGGCGCTCACGTCGTCGGTAATGGCGATAGCATCCAGGCTGTCGATGGTGTTCACCGCTGCAATCGTTACGCGTTGTGCGTCGCGCAGCGTGACGGTTACTGTTGCCAGGTCATCGTTGCTCCCCGGCAGCCGGAACGAAAACGTGTGCTCACCCGACGCGACGTCGAAATAGCCCGCTACGCCGCGCACACCGGCAGCCCACAATGTGCCATCGGCAAACGCGTTCAGGCTCGGCGCGTCGAACGAGGCGTGCACAAAGCGCACGCGAGCCACGCCCGTTTGCCTGGCCGGGGCAGCGTTGCTCGCTTCCGGCAGAGCCAGGCCAAGTACCGCCGCCACCACGATCAGTGTGACCCACAATGCAGGTCGTCGTTTCATGAGTATATTCCCTCCCGCTGTGTTTGGTTCTTGACAGGTTATTATATAGGCTTTACGCCGTCCGTATGGATTGGGGGTTATGGGTTGTGAGCCGCGCGTTATGAATCCAAGACGGACGCGATGTAGAGTTTTGCGCATCACTCAGAACGCCGAACCCGTAACTTCCGGTTCCTGCAAAATTGAAATGATGGCCCCATAACAAATCGCCACCCGCCGAAAGGCCGTAGTTCGTTCCCTGCCGCGATGTTCTCCCTTCGACGCGCCGCATTGAGCGTGACTGAACGCTCGCGCCCATGCTGGCCGATCGGCGTGGCGACCAGACATAGTACCGATAATGTAAGTTTAGACGAAGCGCAAGGCACTTCCCATAGCCCTTAAGGACTATTGCGACCGGTTGGCCAAATGCTCTGCGAACCGCCTGGACGAAACGGCGGGCTGCGTTGGCAAATCCCTATATCCCTGTTATGCTACTGCCTGACATCATGGGACTTGAATACCAGGTGGACTATTCACCTGCGAACCGTCTACCCATTGACAACGGAGCATGAGGTTATGGTTAAACCTGTTGCAAAGGTCGACGTACAACCCAGCCTGCCTCCCAGCCTGGAACGTCTGCGCGAGCTAGCCTATAACCTGCGCTGGACATGGGATCACGAGACTATTTCCCTGTTTCGGCGGCTGGATCGTGACCTGTGGGAAGAAACCGGCAGCAATCCCGTCTGGATGTTGGGCCGGATCAGCCAGGATGTGCTGCAAGCCGCAGCTGAAGACGAGGCGTTCCTGGCTCACCTGGATCGGGTTTGCGCCAGCTTCGATATGTACATGGCCGCTGATGCGCGCACGTGGTATCGTCGCAATTATGGCGATTTCGACAAACCGTTTATTGCCTATTTCTCGATGGAGTATGGCCTGACGGAATGCTTGCGCAACTACTCCGGCGGCCTGGGTGTGCTCTCCGGCGATCATCTCAAGAGCGCGTCCGACCTCGGCCTGCCGCTGGTTGGTATCGGGTTGTTGTACCAGGAAGGGTACTTCCACCAGTACCTCAACGCCGACGGCTACCAGCAGCAATCGTACCCGATCAACGACTACGCCAACCTGCCCGTAGAGCAGGTGTTCACGGATGACGGCAAGCCACTCATCATCGAAATTCCCATAGCGAACCACACGGCTCGCGTCCAGGTGTGGAAGGTGCAGGTGGGGCGCGTTCCGCTTTATCTGTTGGACACCAATCACCCTGACAACGTGGGCGAAATCCGCGACCTGACCGACCGGCTGTACGGCGGCGACAAACGCACGCGCATTCGCCAGGAAATTGTGCTCGGCATTGGCGGCATCCAGCTTCTCAAGAAGCTGGGCATGCCTCCCACCGTGTGCCACATGAACGAGGGACACAGCGCGTTTCTGGCGCTGGAGCGCATCCGCCTGACCATGAAGGAAAACCCCGGCATGACCTTCTGGGAAGCGCGCGATATCTGTGCTGCCGGAAATGTGTATACCATGCATACCCCGGTGCCCGCCGGGCTGGAGCGCTTCGGGTATGACCTGATCGACGAGCACTTCCCATACCTGTGGGAAGAACTGGGCCTGACCCGCGAGCAATTCCACGACCTGGGGCGCGAACATATGGGGGGCTTCGATGTGTTCAGCCTGCCGGTGCTGGCGCTCAAGGTCTCGACCGGCACCAACGCGGTGAGCCAGCTTCACGGCTCTGTCAGCCGCTCCATGTGGCAGTGGATGTTCCCGAACATCCCGGAACATGAAGTGCCGATTGGCGCTGTGACCAACGGCATTCACGTCCATAGCTGGATCAGTGGTGAGATGGCAAGCCTGTTCGACCGTTACCTGGACCCCCAGTGGCGGGATGACCCGGACAGGCCGGATTACTGGTGGGATGTGGACCGCATTCCCGACGCTGAATTATGGCGCACCCACGAGCGCCGCCGCGAACGCCTCGTTTCGTTCACCCGTAACCGGCTATTGCGACAGCTCGAAGCACGCGGAGCGCCGCAATCGGTCATCAAGGCCGCGCACGAGGTGCTGAACCCGGATGCGCTGACCATTGGTTTTGCCCGGCGCTTCGCCACGTACAAACGCGCCACACTGCTGCTGCGCGACAAAGAGCGCCTGGAATTGCTGGTTAATGACCCGCTGCGCCCGGTGCAGTTCATCTTTGCGGGCAAGGCCCATCCCCATGACCACCTGGGAAAAGAGCTGATCAAGGAGATCGTGAAGACTGCCGAGATGCCAGAATTCCGGCACGCAATCGTGTTCCTGGAAAACTACGATATCACGGTGGCGCGGTACATGGTTCAGGGCGTGGATGTGTGGCTCAACACGCCGCGCCGCCCGCACGAGGCCAGCGGAACCAGCGGCATGAAAGTGATCTACAACGGCGGCTTGAACGCCAGCATTCTCGATGGTTGGTGGGCCGAGGGCTACGATCCGACGGTTGGTTGGGCCATCGGGAACGGCGAAGAATACCCACAACCCGAATGGGATTTGCAAGATTACATCGAGGCGCAGGCCCTTTATAACCTGCTGGAAAAGGACATCATCCCGGCGTTTTACACGCGGGCACGCGACGGCTTGCCACGCGAGTGGATCGGGCGCATTAAGGGCAGCATTCGCAAACTCGCACCCTATTTCAACTCCTATCGCATGGTGCGCGAGTATACCGAGGAATACTACATGCCCAGCCACAAGCGGTTTGTATCGCTCAGCACGCCGGACATGACACGCGGGCGCGAGTTCGCCGCGTGGCTCGGCCACACCCGGCACAACTGGCATGCCGTGCGGGTCGATCGGGTCGAAGTTGAACCACAGCGCCTCACCGTCAAGGACGAAATCAACGTGCGGGCATACGTTGACCTGGGGGCGCTCAAGCCCGAAGACGTGGTGGTCCAACTTTATTATGGTTCGCTCGACAGCAGGGGGGAGATCGTGGCCGGAGAAGCGGTTGACATGGAACACTGCTGCCCCGAAGACCGCAATCCGTCGCGGAATACGCACGAGTTCTATGCCACGCTGCACTACACAACAACCGGTGAGCGTGGCCTGTCGGTGCGCGTGTTGCCCCGGCATGACGACCTGGCCGACCCGATCATGACCAATCTCATCACCTGGGCGTAAACCTTTGGACGTTCAATAGGCCGGACACCCGCGTTGTCCGGCCTTGCTATAGCGCACGCTTCTGGCCGGGCGGGAGGGCGCGTGGGCAACCGGGACTTGTCCGGAGAGGACGCGTCGCCTGTCTCGACTGTTGGCTGCGCAACACCATAATGCGCAAAGACGCGTATAGTTGGGGACAGAGTTAGCTTGCGCACCTGGGGAGGATAACCTGTGACCGAACGACCAAGCGAACGATCATCCGATACCATCCTGATGTACGGCGCGAACTGGTGCCCGGACTGCCGCCGCGCCAAGGCCTTCTTCGGGGAACAACGCGTTCAATACGAATATGTCGATCTCGACAAACAGCCGGAAGCGATTGCCGAGGTTGAGCGCCTCAACGACGGCATGCGCAGCATCCCCACCATTATTTTCCCGGATGGGGCCATTCTGGTTGAGCCGAGTAATACCGAACTGGCCCGGCAATTGGGCCTCAACATAGAAGCCAGCCAGACTTATTACGACGTGATTATTGTCGGGAGCGGGCCTGCCGGACTGACCGCCGGTATCTATACCAGCCGCGAAGGGTTGTCCACGCTCGTGATTGAGAAAGGCGGCATTGGCGGGCAGGTTGGCCTGACGTTGCAGATGGACAATTTCCCCGGTTTTGACAAGGGGATCAACGGAGGCGAGCTTGCCAACCGGTTGCGCCGGCAGGCGGAGCGCTTTGGCGTGGAGATTCTACAGGCGCAGACCGTGATGGAACTCGGAGAGGACGGCATGTACCGCCTCGTGCGCACCGCCAGCGGGCAGGAATACTGCGCGGGGGCGATTATCCTGGCGACCGGCAGCACCTACCGCCGTCTCAACGTGCCGGGCGAAGCGAAGCTGATCGGGATCAACATTCACTTCTGCGCGACGTGCGACGCGCCGTTCTACGAAGGCAAAGACGTCTTCGTCATCGGCGGTGGCAACAGCGGCTTTCAAGAGGCGCTGCACATCTGCCAGTTTGCCGACCACGTGACCATTCTGGAATACGCGCCAGAGCCGAATGCCAGCCTGGTGCTCCAGCAGAAGATTAAAGACTGCCCGAAGATCAGCGTCAAGACCAACCAGGCGGTGCGTGAATTTCTTGTTGGGGAAGATCGCAAGCTGGCGGGCGTGCGCGTGCTAGACCGGGCGACCGGCAAGGAGCGCATTGATCATCCGGACGGCGTGTTTGTCCTGATCGGCATGCAGCCCAACAGCCAGCCGTTCGCCGCACAACTGGAAACGGACGACTGGGGATTCATTGTGACGCAAGATAACCTCGAAACCAGTATGCGCGGTGTGTTCGCTGCCGGAGACGTTCGCGCGGGCAGCACCAAGCAGGCGGCGGTTGCCGCAGGCGAAGGGGCTACGGTCGCGCTGATGGTTCGCCAATATGTGCAGCGGCTCGCCACGCGCCCGGCTGAAGCCGAAGCGGTCGGCGGCTAGGGCACACGCCGCGAACCGGCAAGCAAACAGGCGGGTGTCAGGCCCGCCTGGGGTCTGTACGGTGGGTGCTGGCTCCTGGGCGCGGCAAATCTAGCCGGTTAGCATGCCGGTTGTCAGGTGTGGCGCGTAATTCACGCCGCGCAGGTCCCACAAGCCATCCTGCCAGGTGAGGTAATGCATCGCCGTGTTGTGCATCCAGATGTTCAGGTGGTGACACCGGAGCAGCATGCGAATCATCGTTCCGGCAGTTCCTCCGTGACACACCACGACTTTTGTCTGCGGGGCTTCGGGGTTTTCCAGCAGGCGGTTGAGCACGCGCCTCGTCTGTTCGGCGAAACGCTGGTAGTAGTTGTCGGCGGGCATGATGAAGTAATGGGGGCCGCTGTCAGACGGGTGCACGAGGCGCGGCAATTTCATCAACAGATCGCGTGAGGTTTCGCGCAGATCGTCATCAACCTTGATCGGTGCATGGATGTAACGATTGAGAATCGAGGTTGTTTCGCGTGCCCGGCGCAATGGGCTGCAAACGATTGATGTGATGCCGGGTTCGTTTTCGGCCAACCACTGGCCGAGCAGCTCGACCTGCCGCTTACCCAACTCGGTCAGATAGAGATTGTCCTCCGCTTCACCCCGGTGCTCGGCCTGCCCATGCCGGACCAGAATCAAACGCATTGATCACCTCACACACTACTACGAAGAAACCATCTCAACTTTGCGTCAACCAGAAGTTATGAGTTTGGAGTGCTGGGTTTGGAGTTATGAGCGATGAGAAAATCCCGGCATCGTGTCTCACGCTGCGTTGAGGCCATAACCCATCACTCATGATTCATGCCAATTGTGCAAAGCCCGTTTATGATTTCCGTAAAGAATTAAGAATTACAGACACGCGCGCCGGGTGCAAGGCTCCAGTTGCCCCGCACAGCCGCATCGGATTATACGGGCCGAACGTGAAATGGTCAATGTCGCGTGCGCGTCGGTGGCCGGTTCCTGGCCTGAAACCTCTGCCAACCATCTGCGTTATACTAAGAGAAACAGAAGACAGGGAGGAAGCCATGTTCGCGCGTCTGCAAAACAGTTGGGAGCTGGCGAAAGCCAGTTTCGCCGTGCTCCGTGCCGATAAAGAACTCGTTCTGTTCCCACTGGCGTCGACGATTGCGACGATTATCGTCATGATCGTTTTTGCCGTTCCGATGGTTGTCGCTGGCGTGTTTGATAAGGTGGCCGACTCCGGCGAACCGGGTGTGGCTGGTTACGTGATCGGGTTCTTGTTCTACCTGACGATGTACTTTGTTGTCATCTTCGCGAACTCGGCCCTGGTCGGCGCAGCGATGATCCGGTTGCGCGGGGGAGACCCGACGCTCGGTGACGGGTTCCGCATCGCGATGGCGCACGTGGGGCAGATTTTCGGGTATGCGCTGATTTCGGCTACGGTGGGCCTGTTGTTGCGCGCCCTGCGCGAGCGGGGCGGGATAGCCGGGCAGATTGTGGCATGGTTCGGCAACATGGCCTGGAGCCTGGCGACTTATCTGGTGATTCCGGTGTTGGTTGTGGAAGACGTTGGCCCGGTGGAAGCGATCCGGCGCAGCGCCTCATTGCTCAAGCGCACCTGGGGCGAGCAGATCGCCGGTAATTTTAGCATTGGTCTCGTGTTTGCCCTGCTCAGCCTCCTGGCGGTGCTGGTGGTGGGCTTGCCGGTGATCCTCCTCGCCGCTGCAACTGGCTCTGTCGTGGCGATGGCCCTGGGTATCGGGCTGGTCGTCTTGCTGGTCGCGGTGATTAGCCTGGTGGGAGCAACGCTCAATGGCATCTACGTGGCCGCGCTGTATCGTTATGCGGTCGAGGGCGAGATCAGCCCGCAGTTCTTCCAGGCATCGATGATCCAGGATGCCTTCATGATCAAATAGGCTTGTCTGATTGGCACGTACCGCCGGGTTTGCACAGCACGGCGATGGCTTGCTGGGCGGCCCGGCGCTTGGTTTTGGCGTTGGCGGTAAGCGGCACAGTGGAGATCAGCCACCGACCACCACGCGCCATCAGTCGGGATGGCGCAGTCCCGCGTGATGGACGGGCGTTCCTGAGAACAAAGCAGGAGGGGCAGGCATGAGAAAGATTGCGGTGTTGACCAGTGGTGGCGATGCGCCCGGCATGAACGCTGCCATTCGGTCAGTGGTGCGCACCGGCATCGAATACGGCTGGGAAGTCGTTGGTGTCGAGCACGGTTACCGGGGACTGGTGGATGGCAACTTCATTCCGCTTGACCGGCGATCGGTGGGGGGGATCATTCAGCTTGGCGGCACGATCCTCGGCAGCGCGCGCTGCCAGGAATTCAAGACGGCAGAAGGGCGGCGCAAAGCCTTGCGCGAATTGAACCAGGAAGGCGTCGAGGCGCTGGTGGTCATCGGTGGCAATGGATCGCAGGCGGGGGCGCACGCTTTGCACCAGATGGGCTTTCCGGTGGTGGGCATCGCCTCCACCATCGACAATGACCTGGTTGGCTCCGACATGACGATTGGCGTTGACACCGCGTTGAACATCGCGCTCGAAGCCATTGATCGCTTGAAGGTCACGGCATCATCGCACGAACGGGCTTTCCTGGTTGAAGTCATGGGGCGCGATTGTGGTTACCTGGCGTTGATGGCCGGCATCGCGGGAGGCGCTGAGGCCATCTGCGTGCCGGAGTTCGACACCGCGCCCGCAGCCATCGCCGATGTGATCCAGAGCGCCTATGAGCGCGGCAAGCCTCACGCGCTGATCGTGGTGGCCGAAGGCGCGACATATAACGCCGCAGAACTGGCGCAATACTTCCAGGATCACAATGAGGAGCTTGGCTTTCAATTGCGCGTGACCACGCTCGGACACGTCCAACGCGGGGGCGCGCCCGGCGCGTTCGACCGGTTGTTGGGCACGCGGTTGGCGGCTGCGGCGACCGAGCAAATCGCTCACGGCAACTTTGGCGTTCTCGTGGGCCAGATCAAGGGCGAGATCACCACGACGCCTTATGAAGAAGTCGTTGCCCGAAAGAAGTCGATCGATCGCGAACTGCTGGAACTGGCGAATGTTCTGGCCAAGTAGTGCGTCTGGGGTGGGGTGAGGACGCGCTTGTCCCAAAAAATACGTTGCTGCGGTTACGCCGCGCTCGATTGCCGGTTGCTTGCCGGACACCCTATAGTGTAAACTGAGTCGAGACTGTGGCATTGCGGTTGGCGGGTTCGGCGGAAGGACAGGGCATTGTCAACGTGGATGGTTGTTGAAGACGAGCCGGATATTTACGACGTGCTCGTCGCGATGTTCCAGATCTGGGGAATCGAGGGCATTGCATTTGTCGATGGCGCGGACGCCGTTCAGTGGGTCGAGGGCGTCGATGCCGGGCGCGTTCCCGGAGAGTTGCCCGAATTGGCGATTCTTGACATTCGCCTCCCGGAAGTGTCCGGCCCCGAAGTGGCTGCGCGTATTCGCAAAAGCCCCAAGCTGGGCAATATTGGCATTGTGCTGATCACGGCGTACCGGTTGTCTCCGGAACAGGAAAAAAACGCCATGACGATCTCCCAGGCTGATTTGCTGCTCTATAAGCCACTGCCGAACATGCCTGAGTTGCGGCAGCAGCTTGACGACGTGATCAAGAGCCGTCGCGAGAAGCTCGCCCCTGAGGTGAGTTCAGCGCCCGCCGAACCTGTGCAAAAACAGATTCAACCGGTTCCTGCGCCCACAAGTCCAGCGGCCTCCGGGCTGGCGTCCCCAACGCCAGAAGAGACGCGCAAGGTTGGCACGGAGTCGACCCAGGTATGACGGCGTGGGGGAGTGGGTACAGTCGGACGCGAACGCGGGATATGGCAAGGTGCGTGCGTTTGGAGCACGCCCTTTGTACGGTAGGTTGAGCAAACTATGCAGAATATCAACCCTTCTCAAAATATCACCCGACGCGGGCGTTACTACCTGTTCATAGGTAGCATGGCATTCTTTAGCGGAGCCATTGCGGTGGCGCTGGCTATCTTGTTTGTCTTCTTCCCCCTGTGGGAAACCGCGCTTTTCGATCTGTTCCAGGGATTCTTGTTGGTGGTGGGCTTGGGAGCGATCCTGGTGGGGCTGGTCTTGATCTACCGGGCGCTGACACTGCAGAAGGACAACCCCCTGGCGTATGCTGTGGGTGAGGGGCTGGGGCAATTCCTGGATAATCGCTATACCTACCTGCGTAACGTGAGCAAGCGCGGGGTGGGCTATATCGACGCGGTGCTGGTTGGCCCGCCGGGGGCGCTGGTGTTCCGCATCGTGGACTATTCCGGCATCTGGAGCAATGAGCGGGCCGAGTGGATCATCAGGACGCGCGATGGTAATCTTCGCCCGGCAAAGACAAACCCCACGCGCGAGTGTGTGCGCGATGTGTATGCGCTGCGCCGTTTCCTGGCAAAGCGTGGCCTGGAGCAAGTGCCTGTGTATGCCATTGTCGTGTTCACGTCGCCCAAAGTCCGGCTATCGGCTGACGGGCCGGTCGTTCCCGTTTGCGAGATTCCCACGCTGTACGAGATCATGCGGCGTGAGTATCTGTCTGAAGAACGCGTTTCTCCCGCAACCGTCCAGCAGACCGTGGACGCGATCATCGACGGCTGACGGCGATGCCAGCGCATGAATTCCCCGACACCGATGACACCACTCACGGTGATGGCGTGCCCCACATCATATATTACGACAACTTCCTCAATGGCATCCACGATGAGAACGGCCTCGTGGATGATGCTGGCCTCTATGACGTTGAGGCGGCGTGGTTGCATCATTATGACCGGTCACCGACATGGATCGAACGGTTGTGGTGGCGCTGGCGGATCGCCGTCAATGCGCTGGCCTTTGCGATTCCGCTGGTGATGCTTGGTATTGTGCTCAGCGTCGCCATGCTGACCGGTTCCGACGCTGGCGAACGCGCCACGCTCCCCGCACGAGCCGGTGCTGGTGATCCACTTCCGACAGCTTCGCCGGTGGTGGTCGGCGAGTGGCCCCCCGGCGTGATCTTCGTCCAGCATACCGTCCCGGCCATGATCAAGAACGAGTTGTCCCAACTGGGAGAACGGCATGGCTATCGCTTTCGCGGTGCGGTAGGGATGGCGTGGGTCATTACCGTCGAACCCCAGCCGGGCGGCGCCCTGGATCCGCAGATCACGTTGTATGCTCCGTCGGGGGGCGTGGTGGCCACGAACGACAACCGCACGACCGGCGATCCCAGCGCCGCGCTGCGCGTAGATGTGCGCGAGGACGGCGACTATCGCCTGGTTGTCGAAGCCTCCGCCACGAATCCCGGAGTTGGGGCCTACGTGGTGTCGGTGCTGCCGCGCTAGCGCCACCCAAAGCCCGCAGCGGTCACCCTATCCAGTCAAAAGAAAATGTTACCAACGTGGCCCCGCCTTTCAGGGGTTAGGGTGGGTCGAAAAGGGTCAGATACACATCACTGGGATTGCCCGGCGTGTCTCTGCCGGTATGACGCAGACCCGCTCGTTCGCCATTGAGCAGTGATAAGTCTGGTATGATTGATGACGGCATATTATCATGCTAGCGTCGATGCCTTGTTTGTGGGAGCGAGGACGCGACTGTGTTTTCATGGAAGACCAAACGCAACCTGGACCCTTACTTCCGCGTGTTGTATGGGATGCAGATGATCGCGGTGTTGGCGACAATAGCCGGGTTGGGGCTGGTTTGGTGGGATGGCGTGGCGATTGAACCCCAGACGGCGTTCGATCTGTTGGGCCGGAGCGTTGCCCTGATCCGTGAGCGCGATCCGGCGGTCATCGGGCAACCGCTGGTTGTGCTGTGGTTTCTTATGCCGTTGCTCGTGGTAGCGGGCGTGCGGGCGATGATTGGGCTGGCCGTTGTGCCGGTGTCGTTCCGGTCTCTGGCCCTGGTGGCGTGGGTGTTGGCCTTGCTGGTCCTCGTGCATTTCCACGTCAACTATGGTGACGATGTGCCGCCCGATGCGCCACTAAAAGAGGGGGCCATTCAGCCGGGTTTCTGGTTGACGGGGTCATCAGCGGTGATCCTGGGCTTGCTCACCTTGAGCGAATTCATCATACGCGAGCCTGATACAGCGTGGGCCAGTAACCAGGGGCCTGTTGATGATGCGGAACGCCTGTGGCGCGGCGAGTACCGGGCGTGCCCGCATTGTGGTATGTTCAACGATCCACAGGCGAAGACATGCTACAACTGCCGCGGCCTGTTATTTCACTTTGATGATGTATCCGATCGTGAGGAGCGAGCGTAGTCGATGGACACGAATACTCTGCTGACCGCCGGGGGCATCTTCGCATTGCGCGTGATCGGCAACATGATCACGACCATCCGGCTGGTTTATATCGTGCGTGGACACAAGATTCCAGCGGCAGCGCTGGCGGTCATCGAAACGATGATATTCGCGGTGGCGTTGGGCAGCGTGGTGTCGAACTTGACGAATATCTGGAACCTCGGAGCCTATAGCTTAGGGTTCGCCATTGGCGGCTACCTGGGCATGACCATTGAACAACGTATGATCCAGCGGTTCGTGTCGGTGCACGTCATCTCGCCCCGCTTTGCGCACGAAATCGCCATAGCAGCCCGCGAGGCCGGTTTTGGGGCGACCGAGAGTTGGGGCATGGGGGCCACAGGGCAGGTTGGGTCGGTTACGGTGGTTGTCGGACACCAACAGATCAAACAGGTTACCGATTTGATCCAATCGATTGATCCAAATGCTTTCATCATGCTGGAAGAACTGCGCGGCATCTCGCACGGTTACTTCCGGCGGATGGCCCGTCACGAGCGATAACTATGGCTGAATTGCACGACCGCGTTGCCCAGGTGATCGAGCGTTACGGCCTGTTCGAGCCAGGCGACCGCGTGGTGGTGGGAGTATCCGGTGGCCCCGACTCGCTCGTGCTATTGCACGTGCTCCACCGGCTGCGGGCGCGGCTTGCTGTCGATCTGCACGCGGCCACACTGGATCACGGGATTCGCGGGGCGGCTGGCGCGGCTGATGCGGCGTTTGTGCGGCGCACAGCAACATCGTGGGGGGTTCCCGTGACATCCGGCGTGGCGGACGTTCCCCGCCTGGCCCGCGAGCACCGGCTCAGCCTGGAAGAAGCGGCCCGGCAGGTCCGGTACACATTTTTGTTGCGAGTGGCGCGACAACTGGGCGCGGCACGCATCGCGGTTGGCCATAACCGCGATGACCAGGCGGAAACGGTGCTGATGCACCTGATTCGCGGCAGCGGGCTGAGCGGCTTGCGTGGCATGTTGCGCGTGACGCCGTTAAGCGATTACCACCTGCTTGACGATGCGACCATTCGCTGCACGCCGCCCCTCGACGATCCCGCCCCGTGGCCGGATGCGTGGCCCGTTCTGGTGCGCCCGCTGCTCGACGTGCCACGCGCCGACATCGACGCTTATGCGGCGGCTCACCAGCTCACCCCCCGCCAGGATATGACCAATATTGACCTCACCTATTTCCGCAACCGTTTGCGGCACGAAGTGCTTCCGTTGCTGGAAGCACTCAACCCCAACATCTGCGAGACGCTCGCACGCACGGCGGACGTATTGCAGGCTGATGCGGACGTGATCCGGCAGATCGGTGAGGCGATACTCAGTGAGTTGGTGCGGGAAACGGTTCCGGGTGTGGCGGTGGTGGATCGCACGTTGTGGCGCGACCAGCCCCTGGCCATCAAGCGTTTCATCGTGCGCCGCCTGGTGCGGCGCTTGCGACCGGAGGTGCGCGACGTGTCGTTTGCGCATGTGGCGGCGGCGATTGCCGTTGCCGATGCCGGGCGCACCGGCGCGCGCGCCACTCTGCCCGGCGGGTTGGTGTTGCGCGTCGGCTACGATTCGCTGGTGATTGCTGACGCCGGCGCGGACGCGGCCATCGTCGATGTAACCGTTGACGCGCCCGCGCTGCCCGATCAGAGCGCCGATTGGTCGTTCAGGGCCGGTGAAAGCGTGCGTTTTGCCTGCGGGCATTGGGAATTCACTGCCCGCCCGCTGGCTTCCGGCGACGATCGCCCCGCGCTCGATGCCGATCCGCTGGCGGCAGCGCTGGCGGTGTCGCCTGGAGCCTTGCTGGTGCTGCGCACGCGCCGGCCCGGTGACCGTTTCTGCCCGCGTGGGATGGGCGGGCATTCTCAAAAACTGGCGGATACGTTGATCACCATGCGGGTTCCGGCCTCGTGGCGCGATCGTGTGCCCCTGCTGGTGGTCGATGGCCGGGTGGCGTGGTTTGTGGCCCCGGTTCCTGGCGGTTTGAAGGCTCGCGTGTCCGAACATGCCGCCGTGCCGGACGCTCCCGAAGCGGCGCGTGAGCTATTGATTGTCGTACAATGGAAGCGTGCCGCGGAACCTCAACACAACGCTCCCTGAAATCATATTGAGTGGCTTACTGTGTTTGTGTTTTGACTACTGCAAGGATTAACAGACGCTTGCGTATTTGCAAACCTTCAGGTATAGTTGAGATAGGATAAATTGAATGACCGAGGCAGTCGGCGAGGCGCAAAGCTGATGATTAGACCTGAAGATGCTTATGTATTGGTTGTTGATGACGAGGGCGCAATCCGGTACTCGATCAGCAAGACATTGCAGCGCGTAGGGTACCAGGTTCACGCGGCGGCATCGGGCGAAGAAGCCCTGGAAATGATGAAGCAGCATGATTACGATGTGGTGCTGACCGACATCCGGATGCCCGGACTGACCGGGGTGGAACTGCTCGCCAGGATCAAAGAGCAGGCACCTGACGCAGTCGTGATTTTGCTCACGGGGTATGCCAGCCTGGAGACGGCTATTGAAAGCCTGCGGTTGGGAGCACACGACTATCTGGTGAAGCCAAGCAGCAGCCAGGATATTCGCACCAGCGTGGCAGAAGGCGTTGAGCGCGCGCGCAACCTGCGCCACCGGCGTCGACTGTTGAGCACAATCCGCCAGAACATTGAGGAGTTGACCGGTCGAGAGGTTGAATTCGAACGTACCAACGCCAGCCGCCCGGCATTGCCGCCAAGCGCAACCCCTGTTGTGACTCCCGTCACGACGATGACCATTGGCCCGTTGACGATTTACCCGGGCCGGTACCAGATTTCTGTCGGCGATCAGCCCATTGATCTCACCCCGACCGAGTTCGACCTGCTGCTCTACCTGGCGGCACACCGGGGGCGCGTCGTGCCATGCGCCGAGTTGGTGCGCGAAGTGCGTGGCTATTCGCTTGAGGAGCACGAAGCACGCGAGGTGATCCGCCCGCACGTGAGCAACCTGCGCCGCAAACTCAAGTCGGCAGGGCAAAACCCGAACATCATTGTGAACGTGCGCGGCATCGGGTATCGCCTCTCCGAAACCTCGTGACGGCAGGTGCGTCCGGCGCACATGACCTGAACTGCTTGCAGCGTCTTGGCGATTTTTCACAAGGCGCTGTGTTGATTCAGGAGCGGGCGCAGGTTTTTGGGCTGTCGCAACCACCAACAGTTGTTTTCGGACGCGTCCCGTAGTACCTTTGTGAGAGCGTTTTTCGAGTCATTGGCACATGGGAATCTTGCATGGGTACGCTGAACCCCAATTTGCTGACCAAAGATACACAGGCTGTCCTGGATGACGCCGTTGATATTGCCACGGCGTACGGCAAACAATTGCTGACGCCTGAAGCCGCTTTGCTGGCGCTGATCCGCAGCCGGGAGACGGCGGCGGCGCGCCTGTTAAAATTCTTTGCCGAGCGGCGCGGCGCGGACCTCGACCGGCTGGAGCGAACCGTCAAGCTGGCCGTGCAGAGTCGCCGCGATATGAAGGGCGACCTCACTTATACCGGCAGTGACAAGCGCGCGATGGAACTCAGCCGGGGCCTGGTGATCGCGCTGGACGAGGCGCTCAGTGTGGCGCAGGCGTTGAACGAGCTGGCCATCGACACCGATCACCTGCTGGGCGTGATGACCGAGCGCGACGTTGGAACGGCGGGCCTTCTGACTCAGTTCGGCATCACCAAGAGCGCCATCCGCGAACGACTCACGTCTTCGGCGACCAGCGCCAGCGTGATCCGGCGCACGAACACCGAGATCAGCGCGGACATGGTCGCAGCGGCACGCGGGGGGGCGTTGCAGGCGGTATTCTTCCGCGAGAACCTGCTGCGTGACCTGATCCAGATGCTGAGCCAGACGGTGAATCGCCACCTCATTTTGCTGGGGCCTGATGGCGTTGGCAAACGGACGCTGGCTTACAGCCTGGCGCTGCTGATCGCCGAGGGGAAGGGGCCGCAACGTCTGCACAATCTGGTGCAGATCGACGAGCGGGCGCTGCTCGACCGGCAGCAGCAGGCGGTCGAAAACGGGCTGAAGCGCGCCCAGGGCGGCATCCTGTTTATCCCGCACATCCACCGCTTCTTTGGCGGGCAACTCAAAGCGGAGTTTTTCAAGGCTGCGCCCTTGCTTCAGAAGACATTTCTGGGCGATGACCCGGTCATTATCGGGTCGACCACGCAGGCGATGTGGGACGAACGCTTGCGCGGCATCAGCGCCATTGCCGAAAACGTGCAACTGTTGCAGGTTCCACCGGCGACGGTGCAGGAAACGATCGAAATTCTCAAAGTACACGCGCCGCACATCGCCGCGGATTACGACATCGTCGTGGAAGATAGCGCGCTCGAAGTGGCCGCCAACCTCGCCAAGCGGTACTTGAGCGGGACGCCGCTGCCGTTGAGCGCCGAACACCTTATTCACCGCGCCGCATCGCTGGTCAGTCTCAATGATCAGACGCATCTGGCTTTCCGGCAGGAAGTAGCGGACTCGGCGCTCGATGCGGAAGACGTAACGCTCGCGGCGGCGCAGATGACGGGCATTCCGGTCAGTAAGCTCGGCCAGGATGAGCGCACCAAGTACGCCAGCATGGTGGAACATCTCCACGAGCGCATCATCGGTCAGGACGAGGCGGTCATCGCGCTGAGTCGCGCGGTGAAGACGGCTCGCGTGGGGCTGAAAGACCCCAAACGCCCCATCGGGTCGTTCCTGTTCCTGGGGCCGACCGGCGTTGGCAAGACGGAACTGGCAAAAGCGCTCGCCGAGTTCATGTTCGGCAGCGAAGAAGCCATGTTGCAACTGGATATGTCCGAGTACATGGACGAGAATACCGTAAGCCGTTTGATCGGCGCGCCGCCCGGCTATATCGGCTACGAGGGCGGGGGGCAGCTCACCGACCGCGTGCGCGATCAGCCGTACATCGTCGTGGTGTTTGATGAAGTCGAGAAGGCGCACCGCCGGGTGCTGGATATCCTGCTCCAGGTCATGGAAGAAGGCCGTCTGACCGACGGGCAAGGAAACGTCGCCAATTTCAGCGAAGCGGTGATCATCATGACCAGCAACGCGGGCGCGCGCGCGTTGGCGACGACGGTCATCGACGACGAGACGCGCGATGAGGTCATGGAGCAAGTGCGTACCGCGTTCCGTCCGGAATTCCTCAACCGCATCGACGAGATCGTGATTTTCCACCCGCTGAGCGACGATCATCTCGCGCAGATTCTCGACCTGATGCTTAAGGTGGAGTACCAGCTCGCCGCGGAGCGCGGCCTGACGCTTCAGTTTACTCCGGAAGCCAAGCGGTGGATGCTTGACCAGAACGAACATCCGGAGTGGGGCGCGCGCCCCCTGCGGCGTATCATTCAGCGAAACGTGCGCGAGTCGCTGGCCGATTATTTGCTAAGAGAGAATCTCGAAGCGGGAACCGTCGTCACGATCGGGGTGGCTCCGTCCGGCGAGTGCTTGTCGTTTTCGATGGCGCGCCATTGATAGTCGAGTCAGATGAGATATCCTGGGCGGCCTGCGGGGCCGCTCTTGCGTTTGGGCGCGAAACGCCCCGCGAACGTTACAGGAATTCTACAGGGGACGCTATAATCATGGCCGGATCATGGGGACACGATTCGCAGGAGGTTGCCTGATGCGCAAACTGGGGGCGCTGCTGTGGGGATGCGCGGGCGCATTTGCCGGGTTGCTGAGCGTGTGGCCCTCGGTGGCGGCGCTCCGGCGGCGCAAACTCGCGCTGGTTCAGTTGGTGGTCACCGAAGACCCGCTGTTTGGCCTGCTGGCCGGCTGGCTGGGAGTGTGGCACGGCATCCGGTCGCGGAACCGGCACGCGGTGCTGTTGGGGCTGGCGGGTGTGGCGCTGCGGCTGCGACCGTGGCTAAAGCGCGGGGCGCTCAGCCGCCAGATGGCCGACGCGCTGCGCGACGGGCTGGGGATCGGCTGGCAGCGAGCTATTCCGCCGGAAGTTCATCGCGCATTTGCCCAACACCACCGCACCGACCTGGTCGGCCCCGTGCGCGGGATACTGCGCCTCCGGGTGCGGGAAACGCGCGACGTGCTGTTCGCCGCGCCCGACGGCCATGCCCTGCGGCTGGATATCTACGAACCGCGCGATAGGGGCGACGCGCGTCCGGCGATCCTGGTGTTGCATGGCGGCGCGTGGTTCCAGGGCGACAAGGGGCTTGGCGGGCAGCGCGTGCGCAATCGCTGGCTGGCGGCGCAGGGATACGTTGTATTCGACGCGCAGTATCGCCTGACCGGGCAGTGGCCCGCGCCGCTCGCCGATGTCAAGTGCGCGATCCGGTGGATCAAGGTGAATGCGTCGTACTACGGCGTAGACCCGGCCCGCGTTGCCGTCATGGGACGTGCCGCCGGGGCGCACCTGGCGCTGCTGGCGGCGTACACGGCGGGCGATGCGCGGTTTGCGCCGAGTTGCTTTGGCAGCGACACGATGGACGGCGTGGATGACCGCGTTTGCGCCGTCATAGCGAACGCTCCACCCGCCGATTTGCGGTTGTGGGTGGCCGAGCGCTGCAGCGCCATCGAGCGCCTGCTGGGCGGGTTGCCGGGTGAAATCCCCGATGTTTATGAACAGGCTTCTCCGGTGACACACGTGCGGGCCGGTGTGCCCCCCACGCTGATCATTCAGGGGCAGCGCGACCGCACGGTTCCGCCGGTGCATGCCGAGTTGCTGGCCAACAGCCTGCGGGCGGCAGGGGCGACGGTGGTCACGTTGCGACTTCCCTGGGGGCGGCATGGTGTCGATGGGCTGCCTGTGGGGTTAAGCGCCCCGATGATTCTGCATGACGTCGATCGGTTTTTGGCCTGGGCTTTCAATCAGGGAGAGCGCGAGTTATGAGGAGGACTGCACGGCGATTGATGGCGGCGCTGTGGCTGGTGGCGCTGGTGGGGGGATTGGTGGCTTGTGGAGAGACGACCGAGGAAGCGCCCCGGCTTGCTGCCCCGCCGACGCGCACGCCGCAACCGCCAACGCCCACCCCGTCACTTGAGGACCGGCTGGCGAATTTTGAAATCATATTCCTGAACGATGCGATCGAGGCCTATCTCGACGCCGCCGAAGGGCGCAGCCCCATCGACCGGCCTGATATTTTCTCAGACGTCGTGATTGCCGCCGAACCCGCGTGTTTCACATCCGAGTTCTATACTGGCATGGAGCCGCTCGAACTGCTCGGGTTCAACCCTGTTTCCGTCGATAACGAATCCTGGCGAGCGGCGCTGGCCGCGACGGATCGCGTCGCTATTGAGGCGCAGGCTCGCGCGGCGCTCAGCGCGATCGTCGCGCAGTTGCCGGTTGACTATCCCGTGCGCCTGTGTGTCGTTCCGCTGCCCCACTTCCAGCCGGGCGGAGCGCCGGACGAGGGCGGTCAGGAGGGGATTCACGGCGCGGAGGTGTTCGGCAGCGACCTGATCATTACGTGGTGTTCCGGTGGCGCTTCGTGCCTGGATCACCTGGACACCGACCTGGCCTACGCCTACCATTACGCGTACCAGATCGCGCATACGGGCCTCACGTTCCCTGAAGTGCCGCTGCTTCATTTCGCTCTCTACGCCGCGCGCGCGGCGGAGTTCACGCGGGCGCTGTTCCCCGATGCCGTGTATGATTGGGATGAATTCACGCTCACGCCGGAGGAAGAAGCCGTTTTGTGGAGCCGGATGCAGCCCTACCTGCGCACGACGAACAGCGATGGCCTTGAGGCGCGAAAGATCGAGCGCTTCCTCGCGGGGCGGGAAAACTCGCCAGATTATCCCCGGTGGGGCGGCATGGTGATCGCGGAGCGAATATTGGACGCTTACCGTGCTGGCCATCCCGATGTCTCGTGGGCTGAACTGGCTGCTTTGCCGCCTGAAACCGTATTAGATGATAGCGGGTATTCACCGGGATAGCGGTTGGTGTGCGGCGGCGAACCCGTTACGGCGCGGGGGGAATGGGCGGTCATGCAATAATCACGACCCGGAACAACGTTGTCATTAGCGTTTGCTTCGCGTTATATCTTAAGCATCAACCTGGCACTTGAACATGGCTTCAAGCGCATTATCCGTGAAGAAGCGAGGGTACAGATGAGACGTCGCGCAATAGTAGTGGGGATTCCGCTGATTCTTGTGACGTTGCTGGCGGTGGTTGCCGTCACGCCGCCGGTCAATGCGAGTGATCGAAGCGTGCCGGCGGGCGGGGCCGCCTTGCCGCGCCAGAATGCGGCGGAATGGATCGTCGAAAGCCAGGCATTCGAAAGCCGCTACCCGAACGGTTTTGTATTCACGCTCCGCGCGTCGAGCAGCGGCGGGGCGATTGTAAGCGCACGGGTTGAGTGGATTCATCGTCCCAACATCCGGCCCAACCAGCCGATCACCGTGCGCCGCGCCGACGGCGAAATCGATCCTGCCACCGGCGACATTGTCGCCGTCTGGACGCCGACGCAATCGACCGCCGTGCCGCCCTGGGTGGGTGTGTATTACCGGTGGTTGCTGCGCGACGAGGCCGGGAATGAGTATGAGACGGACCAATTCTTTGCCGAGTATGCCGACGAAGGCAACGAATGGGACCGCCATGAATCGGACGATGTGCTGGTGTTCTCGACCGGGTTGCCCGACGACATGGGTGAGCTGGTGGTAGAGGCGATGGCCTTCCAGCGGCAGAAGTACCTCGACGGGTGGGGGCAGGCATTGCCCTATCGCCCGCGCGTGATACTGTTTGGCGATTTCGACACGTGGCTCGAATGGCAGGTGGGCCACCAGGATACGACCGGTTTGGGCCTTGTGCGCGTTGGTGTGACCAGCGACGAATGGGGCGGGACGGTTCAGGTGCTTTACGGCACGCCGGAGGAATTGGCCTATGGCACGGTGTTGCACGAGATCGAACACCTCTACCAGCGCGAATTCCTGGCCGGGCGTATTTCGTTCACGCCGGGGTGGTTCATCGAGGGCGACGCCAGCTTCTATCAGGCCGATGATGAAATTCACCCGGTGGCGACGGGTTATGTGCAGCGTCTTGTGCAAGGCGGCAAGTTGCCTGTGCTCCTGCAGGGTTCCGGCCCGACGACCGTCGGGGAGAACGCGCTGCACGGCTACTACATGGGTTACAAGTTTTTCGAGTGGCTGGATATGCAATGGGGAATTGATATCCACCGCGAGATCATGAACTTGCTGGCGCAGGACGTGCCGTTCACCGACGCGCTCGAAGCGGCGACCGGCGTGACGGTGCTGGAGCTGGAAAGCGAGTGGCGCATGTGGTTGGGCGCTCCGGGTATAGTTCCCACCCTGGTGCCCACCTGGACGATCCCATCCTTTTTGCCAACGCCCACGCTGATGCAGTTCGGCAGCGATTAGCAGCCGCACCGCAATCCTGAAAGTGATCGCGCCGCCCACCGGTTTGTGGGCGGTGTTTTTGTGCCGCGCCGCGCTACGATTTCCCTACGAAGTGAGCGAAGGTTTTCGCGTGCGGGCCGGGGTACGGTATAATGCCCTGAATGAGTGACTATGCTACCGGCTGATCCACTGGCCAGCGGCCCGGCAGGGGCAGCCCCGTGTGATCGGCTCTGGTATGAGAAAGCGACCGAGAATCGGGTCGGATGTTTGGAGGAGTGTTCATGGCGCAGGTTCCAACTGCAGTCTTTCGTAAATATGATATTCGCGGCACGGTTGAAGGGGACGATGCCCAGTTGACGCCTGACCTGGCGCTGCTGGTGGGTAAGGCATATGGCACATATGTGCAGCGCGAATTGGATATCGAGCAAGTCTTTATCGGTGGGGACAACCGCCTGTCTACGCCCGCGCTGAAATCCGCCGTGATCGAGGGCGTGGTGAGCACGGGGTTGAAAGTGACCGATATCGGCGAAGTGATGACCCCGACGGTGTATTTTGCGTCGTCGGCACACGAAAACGCCGGTGGCATTATGATCACGGGCAGCCACCTGACCACCCGCTACAACGGGATCAAGATGGCGAGCGGGCGGCTGGCGTTGGCTGGCGAGCAGATTCAAACGTTGCTTAACCTGATCCAGACCGACGATTTTGAGGCGGCGCAGGGCCAGCTTGTCAAGGATTTCAACATGGTGCGCAAGCACATGGCCGTAATCCAGAGCAAGGTATCGATGGGCGAGCGCAAGCTCAAGGTGGTGGTGGATGCCGGGAATGGCCTGAGCGGCGCGTTCGTTCCCCCTGTGATGGAGGCCCTGGGCGTTGAGGTGGTCTGCCTTTTCTGCGAGCCTGACGGGACGTTCCCCAACCACCTGCCCAACCCCGAAGACCCCGAACTGACGAAAGACCTGGAAGCTGCGGTGGTAAAACATGGCGCAGACTTCGGGATTGGTTTCGACGGCGACGCCGACCGGTGCGGGGTGATCGACGAGCACGGGCATCACGTGGCCGCCGACCGTTTGCTGGCGTTGTTGGCCCGCGACCTGCTGACTCGCCATCCGGGAACACCCGTGGTGTTTGACGTGAAGTCCAGCCAGGTGTTGCCGGACATCATCAAGGCGAGCGGCGGCGAGCCGATAATGTGGAAGTCCGGGCACAGCCTGATGAAGCAGAAAATGGCCGAAGTCGGCGCGCTGATCGGGGGCGAGGTGAGCGGCCACCTGTTCATTGGCGAGGACTATTACGGGTTCGATGATGCGCCACTGGTCGCGCTCAAGGTGCTGGAGCTATGCAGCAAGACCGACAAGACGCTTTCCGAGATGCTGGCGGAGATTCCGCTCATACCGGCCACGCCGGAGATCATCATGTCCGCGCCTGACGACGTTAAGTTCACGATCATCGATGCCATCAGCGACACCCTCAAGGACCGGTACACCGTGAATACGGTAGATGGTGTCCGGGCCACGTTCGAGGGAGGGTGGGGGTTGGTTCGCGCCAGTAACACGCAGCCGGCCATCACCATGCGCTTCGAAGCCCGCACGCGGCCTCTGCTCGTGGAGTACATGAGGCTGTTGGACGCGATTCTGGCGCAGTACCCTGCCGTTGATCGCTCGGAACTTCAGAAGCAGATCGAGAGTTTCAGCCGCTAAGCTGCAGACGCGATAAGGCCGGAGCGTTTGTCCTCCGGTCTGTCTGTGTCAAGGGCGCATGGCGGCCATATGATCAGCCGTGTAAGGGGCCGGGCTGATTCCCTGAAATTGCCCGGTTCGGCATGGCGTAATATGCCAAATCGTGGTACAAACGCCGAGCGCCGCAAGATGAGCGTTTGATGAGCAGCACCCTGTCAGGCGCGACTGCGCATGGTATAATGCCGCGCAGACACGTATTGAGGAGAGTTCTCACCATTGGTTAGCCCACTTGACTGGCTATTGGGCCTGTTTTCGTTGGATATTGGTATCGATCTGGGCACGGCCAATACATTGGTCAGCGTTCGCGGGAAGGGCATCGTGATCAACGAGCCGTCCTACGTGGCGATTGAGCGTAAGACACGCCGCCCGATCAGCGTGGGGCGCGAAGCCAAAGAGATGTTCGGCAAAACACCCACCTCCAAGTTCATGGTGGTGCGGCCCCTGCGCGATGGCGTGATCAGCGAGTTTGAGATCACCGAGGCCATGCTGGACTACTTCATCCGCAAGGCCCACGAGCAGAACTGGGTGCCGATCCCCCGCCCGCGCGTCGTGGTTGGTATTCCGTCCGGCGTGACGGAAGTTGAAAAGCGAGCCGTATATGATGCGACGATCAGCGCCGGGGCACGCGAGGCTTTCCTGATCGAAGAGCCGGTTGCCGCCGCCATTGGCGCGGGCTTGCCGATTCAAGAAACGCGCGGCAGCATGATCGTGGATATCGGCGGCGGGACGACAGAGGTTGCGATCTTCTCGTTGGGCGGTATTGTCATCAGTCGCTCGATCCGTGTGGCGGGTGACGAGATGGACGAGGACGTCGTCCAGTATATGCGTTCCAAGTACAACCTGCTGATCGGCGAGCGGACGGCAGAGCGGGCCAAGATCGAGATCGGTTCGGCTTACCCGCTGCCCGAAGAGCGCACGATGGTTCTGCGCGGTCGTAACCTGATCTCCGGCCTGCCCGAAGCCGTCGAGGTGTCGTCCATCGAGTTGCGCGAGGCGCTTAATCCCTCGGTCAGCATCGTGATTGACACGATCCGCGATGCGCTGGATGAGACACCGCCCGAACTGGTCGCTGACCTGATGGAGTCGGGTATCTGCATGGCGGGCGGCGGGAGCCAGCTCAAGGGGTTATGCGAGCGGGTGGCCGATGAAGTCAATGTGCGCGTCTGGCTGGCCGAAGACTCGATGACCTGTGTGGCACGGGGCGCGGGGCGCATTCTGGAAGATTATGACAATTTGCGTTCGCTGCTGGCCGGGCTGGAACGCGGTTCGACGCAACATTAGCGCGTTTGGCCGAGCGCGTACTCTCGCTACGACGACATCATTGCCCCGGAACCGTTGGTTCGGGGCATGTTCTTGAAGCGAGGATCACGATGCGGTAAGAGCTTGCGGAGGTTGGACTCGTGGCACGTGGTGGTCGCGTCTTCAGTGTTGTGATGACGCTCCTGTTCGTCCTGATGCTCATTTACCTGAGTTCGGCAGGGGCGTTGGGGCCGTTTGAAGGCGTGGTGGCGGTTCCGCTCAACCTGTTGGAGCGCGTGGTAGGTGGTCCGTCCCGCACGATAAGCGGCCTGGTCGATGACATTGCCGCGTACCGCCGCCAACGCCAGAAGATCCATGACCTTGAGGAGGCGCTGGCGGTTTACCAGGCTGAGCTTGCGCGGTTGCGCGAAAAAGGCGCGGACTACGACCGGCTGGCCGCCCTGCTGGATTACAACCGGTTTGGCCCCGAAGACCAGGAATATGTCACCTGTGATGTGATCGGGCGCGACGCGACAGGGTTTGTGCGCGCGATCCAGATCGATTGCGGGCGGCGCGACGGCGTGGAGATGCTCGATCCGGTCGTCACCGAACTCGGCCTGGTGGGGCGCGTGACCAAACTGTCGGCAACGGGCGCGGAAGTGCTGCTGGTGAACGATCCGACCAGTAACGTCAATGCCCGCTTGCAAACCACCCGTGAGGATGGCATTGTGAAGGGGCAAATCGGCGGCGATCTGGTGATGTCGTTCATTCCCATCGACGCCGAAGTGCGCGAGGGCGACCTGGTGGTGACGAACGGTCTCGGCCAGATGTTGCCGGCTGATCTGCTGGTGGGGCAGGTGCTCAATGTGTCGCTGTCGTCCAATGAGCTTTACCAGGAAGCCCGCGTGCGTAGCCTGGTAGATTTTGACCGGCTCGAAATCGTGCAGGTGATCATCAACTTTGAGCCGGTTGATCTGACCGTTTTTGAAGAGGATGAGACCGCGCCGTAACCATGGGCGATGTGGCGGTCTGTACCTGGCTGGCGCTACGGCTGTGATCTCACCTGAGGCACGGACATGGCACGTTACATTGGGCTACCGATCCTGGTTTTTGCCGCCATTTTAGACGCGACGGTTATGGCCGAACTGCGCATTGGAGGTGGCGCGCCCGATCTCGTGTTTCTGATTGTCGCTTCGTGGGCGCTGCTGGCCGATGTGCAAGACGCGATGGTATGGGCTGTGTTCGGCGGCATCGTGCAGGATACCCTATCGGTCGCGCCCCTCGGCGCATCTGCATTAGGGCTGGTGCTGGTCGCTTTTGCGGCAGATTCTTTGTTTGGTGATGTGCGCCGCACGAATCTGGTTGTGCCGCCGCTGGTCATGGGGGCTGGTACGGTGATATATCACCTGGCGCTGGTTGGGGTGCTGCGGCTGTCCGGTCATGCGGTGCCCATTGGCGAAGGGCTGGTCTATGTCACTGTGCCGACGGTGGTTTATAATGTGTTGTTGAGCGTACCGGTCTTCCGTGGTGTGGGGTTGCTGCATGGCTGGCTGACCCCGCGCCGGGTACGCCTGGAGTGATCATGGAGCCGGTGGTTCGGCTTTTGCAGCCGAAAGGGGGGACGGAGCCCGCGTCGAGGCGCGCACATCTGTCGAGAAATGAAAGAGGTTTTACGCGATGAACGACCGGCGTTTGCTTCCGTTCCAGGGATGGCGGCTGATCTTTTTTCAGGCCATCATCGTATTCTCATTGATGATCCTGGTGGTGCGCACCGCCGACCTGCAATTCGCGCGTGGTGAGCAGTTCCAGCAAGATGCCGAGGAAAACCGGCTGCAAATCGCATTGGAACCGGCCCCGCGCGGCGTGATTCTGGACCGCAACGGCGTTCCCCTGGCCAAAAACGACCCTGCCTATAATATCACCATTACCCCCGCCGAATTGCCCGACGATCCTGCTGAGGTGCTGGAGGTGTATAACCGCGTATCGGCGCTGGTTGACGTTCCGGCGACGCGGGCGGTGGCGGATGCGGCGGGCCGTACGAACGAGCGCAGCCTGGAAGAAATGGTGCGCGAGGGTGAGGGTATCGCGCCGTTTCGCCCCGTGGTAGTGGCGACCGACGTCCCGTTCGAAGTCATGGCGCAAATCCTCGAACAATCGGAGCTGTTGCCCGGCGTTTCGGTGCAGGTGGCGGCGGTGCGTGAGTATCCGACCGGCGAGACAACGGCGCACATCATCGGCTACCTGGGGCCGATTGGGCCGGAAGAAGAAGCACAGCTCCGTGAACTGGGCTACGATCCGGCGTTTGACCGCATCGGGTACGCGGGTATCGAGGCCTACTTCGAGGATGTCCTGGCCGGCGATCGCGGTACGCAGACCTGGATCGTGGATGTGGCCGGGCAGAAACTGGAACTGATCGATGAAAAGAACCCGGTGCCCGGTCTCAGCGTGCAACTGACGCTCGACTTGCAGTTGCAGGAGGCTGCGCAGGAAGCCCTCACGCGACGGCTTAACATTATCAACGCCGAGGCGCAGCGGCTGGTCACACAGCAGGGCGTCGTGATCGCCATGAATCCGCAGAATGGCGAGATTCTGGCGCTGGTGAGTTGGCCGACGTACGATAACGCGCGGTTCGCCCGCGCCATCGACGGCGAATACTACTTTGACCAATTCGAAGACCCCTTGCGCCCCCTGGTGAATCACGCCGTCAGCGCCCTGTACCCGCCCGGATCGGTGTGGAAGTTGATCACCGCTGTGGGCGCGTTGGAAGAAAAGGTCATCGCTCCCGAAAGCTTCTTGTTCGACCCCGGGCGGCTGGTGCTGCCGAATGCCTATGCGCCCCGCGACGAGAGCCGGGGGCAGACGTTTGTCTGCTGGCTGCGTTCAGGGCATGGGCGGGTGGATTTGCTCAAGGGAATTTCACAAAGCTGCGACGTGTATTTTTACCAGATAGGCGGCGGCAATCCGGATGTCAGCCCCTCGACGTTGCGTCCCGGCGGGCTGGGCATCTTTGACCTGTACCGTTGGGCGACGGCGTTTGGAATCGGGTCGGAGCTTGGCATCGAATTGCCGGGCGAGCTGGCGGGGCGCATGCCAGAGCGCCAGTGGAAGCGGCGCAACTATGGCGAGAGCTGGTCAACGGGTGACACGTATAACGCCGCGTTCGGTCAGGGCTATGTGACGGTCACGCCGTTGCAGTTGATTAGTGCCGTCGCCGCCATTGCCAACGGCGGGACGCTTTACCAGCCGACCATCGTGAAGAACTTGCAGGACGCGAACGGTAATGTCTTGCGCGAATTTGAGCCGCGTGTCGCCCGCACCCTGGTCGAGCCGAAAGATTCAGAGCCGGTGTTGCTGTTGCAGGAAGATATGCTGATCCAGGGAAAGAGCAGCCTGGCCTGTCGCTGTGAAGAAACGAGCGAATGGTACGATCCTGACCAGTGCGATCCGGAGAATTACCACCCCCAATATGACCGCGATCCGAACCCGGATGACGACGTGCACGACTGGGTGCAGTACCGCGTCAACGTGCCATACAATTACACGTTCAATGCCGGGGTCTGCGACCAGTTGGAGTTTGAGAGCATGGGGCGCGAGAGCCTGGTTCAGCGCGGTCACAGCTATTTCCCGCCATTTGCGACCGATTGGTCGCTTGATTGGGTGCAGCGCGGCATGCGCGAAGCGGTCGTCAGCGGCACATCGTCCGAAAAAGCAATCGCCTCATTGGGCGTGGACGCGCTGCCGCTGCCTTATGTCAACGAGGCTGGCAAAACCGGTACGGCGGAATATTGCGACGACATTGCATTCCCGCTGGGTTTGTGCGTGCCAGGGCAATGGCCGTCGCATGGCTGGTATGTCGGCTACGCGCCGTTTGAGGCTCCGGAGATTATCGTGATCACGTTCATCTATAACGGTGGCGAAGGGGCGAAGGTTGCCACGCCGGTGGTGCGCGAGGTGATGGACGCTTACTTCAAGCTCAAGAACGCGCGGGGGCGGTAGCCGCGCGCCCTTTTGGCTCTGGCGAATAGCATCCCATCTGAAATTGAGTATAGTAATAGGCAGAACCTGTTACTCCTGGTAAACTGATGAGCCAGGAAACATGGGGAGCAGCACCAGACCTTCAAAAATCTATGGATGATTCGATAACGCTCAAAGGGATCAAAGAGGGGCTGTTGGTCACGATCACGCCGGATGGTAGATGGTCGGATGTGACCGGTCGCCTGATGGCATTAATTGACGCTCAGGGCGGGTTCTTCAGGGGTGCGCAAGTAACGCTGTCGTTGGGGCCGCGCAATGTTCGCCGCCACGAACTGGCCAATGTGCAAAAGCAGCTCGAAAAGCGCGGCGTGACGCTGGCGGCTATCCTGAGCGACAACGACACGACCCGCAATGCCGCCAGCCGGCTTGCGTTGAAGACGGTGCTTCAGGGGGCCGATCTAGCCGCGCCCGCGATGGACGCGGTGCCGCTCAAGCCGCCCCCAATTGATCCGGAAGAGCGCGGCTCTCCGGGAGTGCTCATCAACCGCACACTGCGCAACGGGCGCACCGTCCACAGCGAGGGGCACGTGGTCGTGCTGGGTGATGTGAACGCCGGGGCGGTTGTTGTTGCCGGGGGCGATATCATCGTGTGGGGCCGGTGCCGGGGCGTCGTTCATGCCGGAGCCAACGGGGATGAGTCGGCGGTTGTGTGTGCGCTATATCTCGCGCCGACGCAGCTCCGTATCGCCGGGTATATCACCATCTCACCGGAAGATAAGCGACGCAAGCCGCGCCCTGAAAAAGCCCAGGTGCGCAATGGGCGCATCGAGGCGGTGGCCTGGGAATAGATCGTGCCGGGTGTTTGTCTGGTGAGGTCGCCTGGCCTGTGATTGTTCAAGAAACCGCGCGACTGGTTCATGCGAGTGACTGGCGCGGATACCTGTCACAAAAGGAAAGGCTGTTGGATGGGGGCACGAGTTATTACGGTTACCTCCGGTAAAGGGGGGGTTGGCAAGACGACCGCCACCGCGAACCTGGGCGTTGCGCTCGCTAACCTGGGCAAGAAAGTGGTGTGCGTAGATGCTGACATCGGGCTGCGCAACCTTGACGTCGTGATGGGGCTGGAGAACCGCATCGTCTACGACCTGGTCGATGTGGTTGAGGGGCGTTGCAAGCTGCGCCAGGCGATGGTCAAGGATAAGCGGCTGGCGGATTTGTACCTGTTGCCGGCGGCGCAGACGCGCGACAAGACGGCGGTCAGCCCGCAGGATATGATTAACCTGACAAACCAACTCCGCAGAGACTATGACTTCATCCTGATCGATAGCCCCGCAGGGATTGAGTGGGGGTTTCGCAACGCGCTGGCTCCGGCTGATGAGGTGATCGTGATCACAAATCCGGAAGCGCCCGCTGTGCGTGATGCCGACCGCATCATCGGGCTGGTCGAAGCCGAGGAGCGCAACATCCCGGTCAGCCTGGTGATCAACCGGGCCAAGTCCGACATGATCCGTAGGGGAGACATGCTCTCGGTCAATGATGTGTTGGAGATTCTGTCCATGCCGTTGCTCGGCGTGATCCCAGAGGATGACCAGATTCTTATTGCATCCAATCAGGGCGCACCATTGACCCTGGATAATCAGAAAACACCGGCGGCAGAAGCATTTCGTAACATTGCCAAGCGAATCACCGGTGTCAAAGTTCCGATCGAAGAATTGGGCCAGCGCAAGGGCGGTATCCTGCGGCGGATTGCGCGGCTCTTTGGGTCCGGGTAGCCACGGGAAGATGGGGGGCGACCGATGTCTTCGTTGTTCGAGCGCTTCAGGGGACGGAAAGAACCATCCAGCGCCGAGATTGCGAAAGAACGTCTCAAGTTGGTGCTTGTCACTGACCGGAGTGAAGTGACGCCCGAAAAAATGCGGGAAATGCAGGGCGAATTACTTGAGGTGATCAAACGGTACGTGCCGATTGATGAGACGGAATTGCAGATCAAGGTGGAGCAGCGAGACCGCAAGTACTATCTCGTAGCGGATATTCCGCTTCAGCGCGACCATGCCTATATTGCCGCAGACGACGATGATTCCGAAGAACCGGACGAGGCCGTTGCCGAAGTGGGTGAGGCGATCGACGAAACGCCGGGCGACGCCGCCGGTGAAGAACCGGATACAACTACCTAACCCCTCCTGACGTTCCCCAAGAAACAAACGGCGGACAGGTGTGCCTGGGCCTTTGTTTGATGCGGTTGGTTATCGTGTGCGCAGGCGCTATAATCGCCGCGTTGAAGGCGTATTGGTAGTGTTGGCAGGTTGTGTATGCAGACAAAGCCGAACATCTGGCGTGATTTTGACTGGACGTTGCTGACGGTAACGCTGTTGCTGATTATTATCGGTATTCTGTTCATCCAAAGTGCGACGCGCGACGCGATTGACCCCGACCTGATCAACCGTGTGCCCAGCCAGATTAAGTTTACGATCATCGGGCTGGGCGTCGTGTTTGCTATGGCTGCGCTGGATTACCGCTTGCTGGGCAGCATTCATGGTTTCATTTACGGGTTTGTCCTGTTCATTCTGGGGTTGGTGGCCGGGCTGGGCGCGGTTGGTGCGGCGGGCGCGCAAAGCTGGCTCAACGTTGGCTTGCAGGTGCAGCCGTCTGAGCTTGCCAAGCTCCTGTTGATCGTGACCCTGGGCCAGCACCTTGCCGAACGATACGAGAACATGGACAAGCTGCGCACCGTGTTGTTGTCGCTGCTCCATATCGCCGTGCCGACCAGCATGATCTTTGTGCAGCCGGACCTCGGCACAACCACCGTCATCATGGTGATCTGGTTTGTGATGGTGTGGGCGGCGGGTTTGCGACTCAAGCACCTGACGTTGTTTGTCGTTATCGGGCTGTTGATGCTGCCGGTGTTGTGGCAAAGCATGGAAGGTTACCAGCGCCAGCGCATTCTCTCGTTCGCGTTCCCCGGTTCGGACAAGGACGCGCAGTACAACATTGACCAGGCGCTGATCACCATCGGGTCGGGGGGACTGGCGGGCAAGGGTTACGGCAACGGCTCGCAGACGCAGGGGCGATTCTTGCGCGTGCGGCACACCGACTTCATCTTCAGCGTGATCGCCGAAGAGACGGGCTTCATCGGCGCGACAACGGTAATCGCCCTGATGGGCATCGTCGTCTGGCGATGTTTGCGCGCGGCGGCGCTGGCCGCTGACGCGCTGGGCAGCCTGATCTGTTATGGAGTGGCCGGCATGATCTTCTTCCAGACGATGGTGTCCATCGGCATGAACCTCAACATCCTGCCGGTGACGGGTCTGACGCTGCCGTTTGTCAGTTCTGGCGGTTCATCCTTGATCACGATGATGTTGGGCATCGGCATGGTGCAGAGCGTGGTCATGCGCCGCCGCATCCGCGAGTTTGTGTAGGCCCGGCAAGCCAGGCGCGGGATTTTCCTTAGTAGTTCAACACCAACAGTTCGGATATCTTGCCGCGTTTTTGGGGCTTGGAGTTGATCGCACGCCGCGCCTGGACGGTCTCAATGCGAAAATCGCGATACAACTCGCGCACGAACGGCGTATCCGAATTGCTGAGCATGACCTGACACCCTTTGTGATCCAGTTCGGCAAACACCAGCGCCAGCTTGCGATGTTCGTATGCGCCAAACGAGTTGGCGGCATAGCTGGTGAAGTTCGCCGTCTCGGTGAGCGGGTAGTAGGGTGGGTCGAAATAGACGAAATCGCCGCGCCCCGCCAGCCGGAGCACGCCCTCAAAGTCGCTGACCGTCAACGAGACACCCTGCAAGGCGTGTGACGCGGCCCGCAGTCCCGGCTCGTCGAGAATGGTCGGGTTGCGGTAGCGCCCGATGGGGACATTGAAATGTCCCTTGCTGTTGACGCGCCACAAGCCGTTGTAGCAGGTCTTGTTCAGGTAGATCATGCGGGCGGCGCGGCGTGCGGGCGGCGTTTTCGACCAGTCCGGTTCGCGATCCCAGTTGCGCACGACGTAATAATAATCTTTGCCGTGATGGCGCTGGTGAACGTCCAGCCAGTGAATCAGCTCATCCACGCGGTCGCGCACGACCTTGTAGCAGTTGATCAGTTCCTCGTTGGCTTCACTCAGGTGATAGCGTTCGAACAGATTCCTGGTGCGAATGTGAAAGAAGACCGCGCCGCTACCCACAAACGGTTCGTAGTAACCGCGCATGGGCGTTGCGGGGAAGTAGGGTTCGTATTGTTTGAGAAGCTGGCTTTTGCCCCCGGCCCACTTTACGAACGGGCTTGCCTGGGGCGATCGAGTCGTGTCTGCCATGACCTGCCTGCCGGTGGTAAGTGCCTGGAGCCGCCTAGCTTAACATGTTCGGGCGCGGGCGGCGGCAAGATTAAAAGTATCTATTGCGATACGCATGTTCGATCAGCTTTTTTGCATTGTGTCATTTAATGCTCACTTTCAAAATCGGCAAACTCGACAGCCAGTAGGTAGATGTTCAGGATCAACTGAATGGATAGCTTTGCTCTGTTGTAGGAAATGTTGCTGCCGTGCATGATTTCATTACGTTCGGATACAAGATGATTTGTAAAAAAGTCTGCAAGCCCTTTCAATAAATACTCATTTTGTAGGTCTGATTTGTTAACTTTCTGACCTAACCCATGCAGCTGGATAGGCTTGCCATTCCTATCAAGTTTGAGGTTTCCACTGCTGTCCTTTGCGTAGAGTTTGCCATTGACACGCTCCACTAACTGCTTAAGTATCAATGCGTCGGTGAAAATACCCTCCACCTGGGCTAACAGGGTTGGGATCGCTATTGCATAATTCCGGCTTCGGTGCGCCAGCAATGCTTCCTCCACAATGTGCCAGCGTCGCTTCAGAACTGAGGAGGCATGGAAAAGATTCTCCAACTCTGCTTGGAACTCGTCATGCCGAGTTAGGCTTAACAGTTTATTGGTCACTACCGCGTTGCGAATACGTGCATCTACTTCGTCTACACCAACAAATTGCGTAATCTCGCCAAATGTCCAATAACGAAGAAGAAAGGGAAAGCCACCGGCTTCTATCGAGTCGGCAGCTTTCACATAGTCTGCTAGCGCTTTGCTAATCTCGGATAAATCGGGGAGATTTTGAAACAGTTGGCCGAGGGGAATCTCGATCTGTAACCTGTCCATAAAACCAGTTAGGCTGGTTTGGAGCGATGATATGGCAGGAGTGATACTTTGCTGAACGGCGTCAATTATTGTCTGCTGAAAGCTCGCAAACTGTTTCAGACCGAGGGCAATCTGCTCTATAACAGGAGTGAGGGTTTTTTTGAAAGTCTCACTGATATTCTGCATTAGGTTACGGACGTAAAGTTCAAAGCCTTGCTTGATTGCATCGAAGGGTTCGAGATCTTCGGATATCTCCCAAGTCGGGGGTGACTTCTGTTTTGCCCATGTAATGATAACTTGTTGGAGTTGCGAATCGTTCCAGGCTCGAACTTCTTCAATGTTAAGCTCTGGACGGTGTAAAAGTCTATGAATAACTTCAACCGTGAAATCTCTTGAGTTTATTCTTTCATCCTGAGCCAATCTTTGAAGAACCTCAATATCTCCCAGTGTCAAATGCGAGCGTAACTGGATGGTGCCGTGGTCTTCGATTTTAATATCAATAAAGGTTTTCCAAGCCATAATCCTTTTACTCTCTATCTGACTCTCCAATCGAGTGTTCTAGGCCGGAAACATGCTCATCGCCAGGGCAGGATTGCACCGCATATCTCCCGCCCCGATTCATCCCCTCAGGCAGCGAGGCTACTTCTTCTGTTTCTTCTGAATCCTGGCCCATGTATCGCGCAGCGAGACGGTGCGGTTGAAGACCGGG
>CAZSXY010000016.1:0-56720 GCA_964611395.1 uncultured Anaerolineaceae bacterium
ACGCAAACCAGAAGTGCGGTGCGGCGATCTTCTGCTTGAGTTGAGCGCCGGCCAGTTCGCCGTCGGTGGCGGTGCCGAAGACATTCCAGGCGCTGCCGGTCTGGTCATCGCGGATGACGCCGTCATCGTCAACGCTGAAGGTCAACACCACGCCGTCGAGTTCACGGCTGTAAAGCAGGGCCATGCCGACATCGCGCGAGTCGTCGATGCTTGACTGGTCGAGGGCGCTGGTCGTGCCCGGTTGCCAGATTGCGACCACAGCCACGCCGCCGACCGTGTCATTGATGACGATTTCCTCTGACAGCACGGAGAACGGGTAGGCCACCGGATCGCCGCCGATCGTCCCGGCCAGGACGCGCTCGGTGGGGAACAGGCGGTCATCGAGTTCGCCCAGGAACAGGAACGGATCGGAACTGCTGTCATACCCCGTATACGGGTTGGTGCCATACGAGCGCCCGCTTGACGATAGAATTTCTCCCTCCGGGTACTGGGTGGCAAATGCCTCGAAACTGACCATCTGGGAGGGGAAGATCGCGAGTTGCGTGCCGGTATGCTGGCCAACAATGCCCACGCCCAAAAGTTGCTGCCACCAGCTCTGGGTCTTGTCATCCCACATGATCAGGTCGCTGTTCCGCAGCAGGCCGGACACGCCAAACCGCAGCGTTTCGCCATCGACGCGGCGATCAAAGACGAGGCCGCTGTTGCACAGGGGGCAGAACGTTACGGCAACGGGCACGTCGCCAATCTGATCGTTAACGATCTCGTGCCGGATCATGATCTCCAGGGGGTAGGCGCGGGCGATGCCGTCCACTTCCACCGCGATGACGGGGGACTGCGCCGCCAGTTCGTCGCTGGCCTCGGCGATGGAGATGAATTCCGGATTGTCGATGGGGGGGATTCCATCGCGGGGAACCCCGCCCGAAATGATCTCATCGTAGACGCCTTCCTGATAGGTGCAGAAGTCGGTTTTATCCCATACGCGGGCGAGTTGGGTGACGTCGAACGGCGGATCGTCACAGCTTAGCTGGGCGTGCGTGCTGGCGGGCCGCAAGACGACGGCGAAACCGGCCAGGAGTACGACCAGCCCGGCCCCTGCCGCCAGGGCTAGCCGCCGGTCGAGGGTGTTTAAGAAGTTCCACATGGTTTTGTTGCCTTTCAGGTTATGCGTTCTATGTGCGGTGACGGATGAACTCAAGTTCCGGATGCGCCCGCGCCCCAAAACGCGGGAACGCGGGCGCAGACCGGACTAGAAGGACGCTGCATTGTCGATGAATTGCTCAATCTGAGAGACGACCAGGGGGCCAAAGTGCCGGGCGACAATCACGCCGTTTTTGTCCAGGACGAAGGTGCTGGGCATGCTGAATATGCCGTACAGATCGAGGATCGCGGCCTTTTCGTCCACGGCCAGGAGGAAAGTGAGGCCGAATTCTTCGCGGAAGGCAATGATGTCTTCGACAGGCTCGCCGTTGTCGACCGCCAGGATGGTGAAATCTTTGCCGCCGCGTGCTTCAAACTGCTGTTGCAGCGCTGGCATCTCCAGGCGGCACGGACCACACCACGTCGCCCAAAAGTTGAGCAACACGACCTGCCCGCGCAGATCAGAAAGCGCGATTGGCTCGCCCGTGTCGGTCACGGTGCTGAAGTCCGGCGCGAGGTTGCCAACGTCTAGCCCTACTTCCAGCGCGGACAGGTCATAGCCACCGGTGGTAGTGTCCGGTGTTTCGTCCGCATCTTCGATTTCAGCCGCGTCATCTCCCTGGACGAACGAGATAACCGACTCTTCCAGGTTGACCGAGAACTCGGCGAAGTCTCCTGCGAACTGGGCGCTGAGGTCTTGCAACTGCCCGCTGGCGATTGACAGGCCGATCGCGATGAGAAACGATCCGCTCACCAGTTCGATTGTGCGCATGTGGCGCTGCAAGCGTCGCAGGACGCCCTGGGCGCTGTCGAGCATCAGCGCCGTGAGCAAGAACGGCATGCCCAGGCCCAGCGAGTACGCAGTTAACATCACGCCCGCTTCGCCGACGTCACCGCCGCTGGCGGCCAGCGTCAGCACGGCTCCATACACGGGGCCAATGCACGGCGTCCAGCCTGCGGCGAACACGATGCCCATCAGGCCGGAGCTGAAATAGCCCTGGTTTCCGCTGGCGGCCATTTGCTGGCGTGTGTCACCGTACAGCGCCGCTTCGAGGCGATTGAGCGTGGCTATCCAGAACGCCCCCGGCCGGGTGAACGCCCCGCCGCGCAGTAGCCATAGCCAGAAGCTCGCGAGCAGGGTCGTCGCCACGATGGGAATGCCGATAACCGTGTCCCACAGGGGCGTATTCCATAGAGTGAGCGTGCCCGTGAACCCCCAGGCCAGGATCGCGCCGCCAACCAGCGCCACGATGACGCTCGCCAACACGTTGTCCAGCCAGGTGTCGTGGTGGGCGCGCAGCTTCGCGAACACAGAGGGCATCACGCCCATGAAGTGCAGCCCGAAGAAGATGATGATCACTCCCCCGATCCGACCGATGATGGATGTCACCAGGCTGATGTTCGCCCCGCCAACCTGCTGGATGAACGCCGTCGAAAGCAGGCCAATGGCCACAAACACCAGGGTGAAGCCAGCCACGAAAAACACGCCATGCACTGCCGTGCCAAAGCGCATGCGTGCGGGCCGCTGTGCCCCCGGCGCGCTCCCCGGAATCGTTTGCGCGGCGGCCACCATGTTCGTCATGCGCCCGCCCATATAGCCGACATAAGCCGGAACCAGGGGTAGCACGCACGGCGAGAGAAATGAGACAATGCCGGCAAGGAATGCCAGACCAATAGTCAGTTCCACGATAAACCTCCTTCCATGCCTGCTGCATGGAGTTTGTCACTCATATTTTAGGGAAAGAGGCGTGCAGGTGGCGTCAAGGAAATGCCGAGGAATTGCCGAAGAGTGGCATTTGTGATTACGCGTGGGGGGGATTTACCCTTAGACTATAGAAAATGAGCATTTGATGAGCGAGATGCTACAGTCAAAGGTACGCAACGTGTCGACACATATTGGCGTGGGGTTGGACGACCACCCGGACGGAACCGAAAACGGGCGGCGTGCCGTCCTGGCCGCGTTAAACACCCTGGGCGAACGTCCGCCGTCGCTGGCGTTGTTGTTCACATCCCATCCCGCGCCGGAGCGCGTGCTGCGTGGCGTGAACGGGGTGCTTGACAGCGTTCCTCTGATCGGCATGACGACGGCGGGCCAGTATACCGGCGCGGGTTATGTCGAGCGGGGCACAGGCATCATGCTGATCCAGAGCGAGCAGATCCGATTTCACCTCGCGGCGCACCAGAAGCGTTGGTTCGGGGGGCGGCGGTTGCTGGGGCAGCTACACGGCATCTCGCGTGAGGGGTTGGGGAGCGCCTTCAAGCATCGTACGCTGATGCTGTTTCCGGATGATCGCTCGATGAACCTGGACGACGTGGTCGAGCGGGCGATGACCGAAACCTCGCTGCTCTATGACATCCTCGGCGGCGCGGGATTGTCCGGGCAGGCCCCTCCCCGTCCACCGGCTGTATTCTTCAATGATCGCCTGTTTCGCGCCGGTTTGAGCGGGGTGGAGATGCTGAGCCAGAAACCGCTGGGGCTTGCGCTGGCCAGTGGGTGGAGTCCGGTCAGCGGGCCGTATCGTGTGACCAAAGCCGATGATCGCCGCGTGATCGCGCTCGATGGCCGCCCTGCGTGGGAAGTGTATGAGGACTTCCTGGACGGGCGGCAGATAACGACCACACCGGAAACGCTCCATGCCGTCCTGCTCCAATACCCGATCGGGATATGTCCGAACGGGGACTGTAAGGTGCGCGTGCTGGTGGGCGTGGATGGCCAGGGCGCGTTGGCCATGACGTCGCCGCCGCCAACGGGCAGCCTGGTACATATCCTGGCGACACAGCCAGACGCGATGATCACGGCGGCAAGCCGCGCCATTCGCCATGCGCAAGAACGATTGGAGGCGCAACCGGGGGCCGGTGCGTTGTTCATTGACTGCGTCTCGACCGGCCTGGTGTTGGCTGACGCCTATGCCCAGCAGCGCGCCGCCGTTGAGCGCCTGTTGGGCGATGTGCCGTTCCTGGGAGTGCGCAGTCATGGCGTGCTGGCACGCCTGCAAGGACAGACGGCGGGGCACTACGAATGCTCGGTGGCGACATGCTTGCTTCCCGTTTGAGAAAGCGAACCGCTGATGGATAGGTTCACGCACACGCTGGTTGCTTTGCTGACGGCCAGTTCGTCAGAAGAAACGGCGAGCGCCGCGCTACAGGCGCTGGTTGACCAACTGCCTTTGGATGCGGCCTGCCTTCTGCTTTGGGATGCTGAATTGGGCCGGTATATCATCGGGGATACGTGGCCGGGCGCGAACGGCCAGACCAACGCCGCCAATTTACGGCGCATGGCGCTTCAGATCGGCCAGACCGCGCACCAGTCCGGGCCAGACCGCATGCACTGCCTGGAGTCGGGTGTTTTATATCTGCCGCTCAACCAGGGCCAGCAGCACGTCGGGGCGCTGATCGGGTTCGGCGTCCGTTGCCGCCCCCAATTGGACGAGAATACCACGCTGCTGCTCCGGGCGATCACGCGAGCCTTGCACGCCATAATGCGATTGGAGCAGGCGGACCGCGAGCATGCCCAGCTTGAAGCCGAGCGCGAGCGCCTGGAACAGATTCTCGCCGCCGTGGAGCGCCAGCAACGAACCATTGACCGGCTGCTGGCTGCCGAACGCGAGCAATCGGCCTTGCTCGAAGCGAAGGTTGAGGCGCGAACCGCCGAGTTACAGGCCGCGCAGCATCGCTTGATCCAGTCCGAGAAGCTGGCGGTCATCGGGCAACTGGCCAGTTCGCTGGCGCACGAGCTGAATAACCCGCTCCAGGCGATTCAAAGCGGGCTGGGTTTGGTGCTGGCCGAACTCGACGGCGATAACATGGATGTCGTCCGTGACGATCTGCACACCATCCAGGAAGAACTGGAACGCATCGACGCCATCTTCCGCCAGATGCTCGACTTCTACCGCCCGGTGTCTTACGACTGCGTGCCGCTTGATCTAAACGCGATCTGCGAGGGAGTGCGCGTGCTGATGCGCAAGCGCCTGCAAGAAACCAGCGTGACCTTGCGGCTTGACCTCACGCCGCACCTTCCCTTGACCTGCGGGGACAGCAATCAGATCAAGCAGGTGTTGATTAACCTGATCCTGAACGCCGCCGAAGCGATTGACCGTGCAGGGGGGACGATCACGCTGCGCACGGCACATGATCGCGCCTATGCCATCGTCGAAGTCCGCGATGACGGCCCAGGGATTGCCGAGGAACACCGCGCACACCTGTTTGAGCCGCTTTTTACGACCAAGCCGCGCGGGATGGGGCTGGGGTTGGCGATCTCGCAAGACATCGTCCAACATCATGGCGGCAGAATCACCCTGGAAAGCGCACCCGGCGACGGAACCACCTTTACAATATGGCTACCAGTGAGGGAAAGCTGCAATGGCAACGGGGAAATTGCTGGTTGTTGATGACGAGCCGGTGATTCGTAACTTCCTGGTGCGGGTGCTAAAGCGGGAAGGCTACGACGTGCGTGCAGCCAGCGATGGCCAGCAGGCGTTACGCATACTTGCGGCGGAGCCGTTCGACCTGCTGCTGACCGACATCAAGATGGATCGGATGGATGGCGTGGCATTGCTGGCCGAGGCGAAAGCCTTGTACCCGGACATAGCAGTGATCCTGCTCACCGGGCACGCGACGGTTCCTTCCGCCATCGAAGCGCTGCGCTACGGCGCGCACAATTACCTGCTCAAGCCCGTCAAGAACGAAGAGATTGTCGAAGCGGTCGCCGCCGGCCTCGAAGCCCGCAAGCAGCAACAACGCCGCGACCGCCTGGAAGCCATCGCCAGCCAGATGCTTGGCGTCATGCGCGACGAGACCCCGGCGATCACCCGGCAGGCAGGCTCCGGGCTGGAAAAGGTGACTGTGGGCGATCTGGAAATGGACCCGGCGGCTTATCGTGCCACGCTACGGGGCCATCGCCTGGACCTTACCCCTACCGAGTTTCGCCTGTTACTCAAGCTGAGCCGTGCCCCCGGCATTGCGTTTGATTATGTGAGCCTTGTACAGGACGCATGCGGCTATTCATGCACGCGCCAGGAAGCGCGCGAGATCATCGGCGCGCATGTGCTCAACCTGCGGCGCAAACTCGGCGTCGATCGCGACCGGCCTTTGTTCGTGGAATCGGTGCGCGGGGTGGGCTACCGGTTGATTCCACCAGAGGAGTGAGGGTGTCGAGAAAGCGCGTAAATCATCTCCACCCGCATGGGCACGGGCGATACCAGCCACACCACCGGCTCAATCGAGGAGCGCGTGAATCGCGCTGAGCAGTTCGCAAAATGTGAATGGCTTGGGGAGGTACGCGGCTGCCCCCAGTTCAACGCCGCGCCGTATCGAGTCTTCGTCGGTGTTGGCGGTCAGGAAGATGACCGGGATCGCCGCCGTTTCCGGGTCCTGGCGTAGCTCCTCGACCGCCGCGAAGCCATCGAGTTCGGGCATGGCCACATCGCAGATAATGAGGTCTGGCTTCCGGTCGCGGGCCACGCGGATGCCCTCCAGCCCGTTTTCGGCTTCGAACACGGTGAAGTTTTCGAATTGCAGAATATCAACCAAGCTCTCGCGGAGGGGAGCCTCATCCTCAATAACTAATATACTTTTCATTTAACGTCCCATGAAAATGTGGCAAAAGACGGATGGTACAGCCAGGAAAAAGTATACGGCTAAACAAGGCTACTTTCCAGTTCGAAATAGTGTTGGCAAAGCGATAAGCGTGTCCAACTCGTAGAGCACCAGCACAGTGGCGGCGACCGCCGCCGTTTCCGCCCGCAAAATGCGTTGCCCCAGCGTTACCGGGATGATCCCCCGCTCACGGGCGAGCGCGATTTCGGCGGGGGCGAAGCCGCCTTCGGGACCGATAAAGAGGCTGAGCCGGAGCGATCTGGATTGGGGGCGCACGTTGGCCAGCGAGGGACGTATGGCGGTGGCGTGTTCGCCAACCCAGGGGATCAGCGCCCGGTCACACGATTGGCCCTCGTCGAGAGCCTCTACAAAAGGCACGGGAGCATCCAAGACCGGTAACGCGCCGCGCCGGCACTGTTCGGCGGCCTCGCGGATGATGCGCTCCCACCGGGCCTGTTTGCTGGCGCTCACGCGCTCCGCACTGGTGGCCACCGTTCGCTCCGTGATCACCGGCACAAAGCGTGACACGCCCACTTCGGTGCATTTTTGCAGCACCCATTCGAAGTTATCTTTCTTGAGGAACGCCTGGTAAAGCGTCAGGTGAACCTGCGGCTCGCCGGTGGCCGGACGCCGCTCGCGGACTGCGCCACGCACGGACTTTTTGTCCACTACCAGCAACTCGACGTCGTATTCGTGCCCCCGGTTGTCGAGTACGGTGATGTGCATCCCTGACCGCATCCGCAACACGTTGCGAATCTGGTGCGCGATGTCGTCTTCGAGTTGAACCGTGTCGCCATGAATCCAGTGGGTCGGGACGAAAAAACGGTGCATCGTGTCCTCCCGGTGCATCAGGGCGCGTGTTTCACGCGGCGGGGCAGCAGGTTCCGGATGCGGTCGCGTTGCAACTTGCCGCGCCCGATGAAGCGCCCTCGCTCATCTTCCAGCAGCACAACCACACCTGGCGCGTAAGGTACATCTGGCACAGCCCGCAGGTCACGCCCCTGGAGCCAGATCGCGGCCTGTTCCTCGTCCAGGGTGATGCGGCTGCCGGCAAACTGGCTGGCGTAGCGCGTGACCAACTCGTGCGAGGGCACAAATCGCTCGCCGGTTCGCTGCCCCGCCAGGAAACCGGCGGCTGCATGGGGGAGTTCTCCGAATTCTGCCAGCAACCGTTCCGGGATGGCATAAAGGGAGCGCTCCTTTTCCCAAAGCGTCAGCATGCCAGCCTCGATCACGGCTCCCCAGTCGAAGCCGAAGGCCTGCTGCCAGTCCGCGATGATGGCGGTGACGGCCTTGCCGGGCAGCCGGGTCAGCCCCGTTTTGTGATGCGGGCGATACGGCGGGCTTTCGACTTCGGTCTGTACCGAGCGCGTCTTGCGAATCAATGCGGCGAAAAAGCCGGAGGTCTGGTATATGTGCGGCCAAAGCCGGACGGCGTGGCGCACGGACGGGTGGAAGGGACGTGTGCCGTCAGTCGCCAGCCCCGGCGCACTGGTGACGCGATCCACAACGGCGATTTCGACCGCACCGAGGTATTTCGCCAGCAACGCGTCAAGGATCGCCTCGTTTTCTTCTGGAGCCAGGGTACAGGTTGAATAGACAATCTCGCCCCCCGGACGAACGGCCAGAAACGCGCTTTCGAGCAGCGCATCCTGGCGCTGGCACAGGTGCTGGCGCTCGCGGTCAGAGACGCTGCGCGCCCGCCCGCCGGTGGTAGCCCGCAACGTATCCCCGCTGCACGGCGCATCGAGCAGCACCTTGTCGAATGTTTCGGGGAACCAGCGCCCGAAGCGCTCGCCGGGGAAGCTCGTCACCAGCGCCCCCATCGCGCCCCACGTTTGCAGGTTCGAGCGCAGCGCCGCGATCCGCCTGATGCTGGTGTCATTGGCCACGATCACGCCGCGATCCGCAAAGCGACTGGCGAGATGGGTCGTCTTGCCGCCGGGCGCTGCCGCCAGATCAAGGATCAGCGGCGCATCTTGGGGGCTGAACATCTCGGCGGGCAGCATGGAAGCGGCATCCTGCACGTAATAGAAGCCCATGTCGTGCTCAAGCGTCTGGCTCACGGGATGACCCCCCCGCTCGATCTGCCACCCCGCCGGGCAAAATGGCACTTCCCGCACATCCCAGCCATACCAGTCGGGCCATGAGCGCCGCGCTTCCGCGACCGTGATCTTGAGGGTATTGATGCGTATCGCCGGCAAACGGGGCCGATCAAGCGAGGCGACCAGCCGCGCCATCTCGTCCGCGCTGAGAAACTGCCGGTAGCGGGCGAGGCGACTGGTACGATCGTCGTGGAGCGCGTCGCTGGTCATGAGGTTTTTTCGATACAATACACCAGTTCATTTTCGAACGCGATCTCGGTGATGGGCCACGCGCGCCCGGCCAGGATGCCGCGCACCTGCTGGCGATAGGTCTCTTTGACCGCGCGCCGCCCGGTGCGGCTCCGCGTGGGCGAGGAAATGACGATCCAGCGCACGTCGAGGGCATCGAGCAGGGGCAGGACAATGCCCTTGCGCCGCTTTTCCATCCGGTGAATCTCTTTGAGCAACAGCGCCACGTCGCCGGACTCGCGCGGCGGCTCGACCAGAATATCCTGCACCAGCGCCGCGCCCTGCAGGCCCGCCAGCTTGAAATAGGCGTTGAGGAAGTCCACGCGCTGCTGGTGAATCTCATAGGCGTAGAAGGCCGCGCCAGGCGGCAAGCGCATCCAGGGAAGCGCCAACGGGTTCAAGCCGCACGCGACATCCAGCAGTGTGGTGGGCATGCCGGTGATGGCAAAGATGTGCGGGTAGAACGTCTCGATCAGTTCCAGGCGTTCGCGCGTGGAGTCGTGGATGCTCAACACGGCGGCGCACGCGGCCTTGATCGTCGTCTCATCGCCGGTGGCGTAGGCGGCTTCGAGTTGTGCGAGGGCGGCGGCGTAGTCGGGATCGCCCAGGTAGAGCGCGACGACTTCATGCAGTTTCTTCCGCGTCGAGCGAATCGCGGCTTTTTCATTCGGCTGGCGTGCCAGCTCCGTGAGCAAAATATCGCGCACCGTTTCCGGCGCGATGCCCACGTTGCGATACTTTTTTGACCCGGCGATCTGCGCCACCAGGGTATCGATATCAGCCGTTCGCTTACTCATGCTGCCCGTCCTGCGTACGTTTGTCTATCAAAAAAGCCAGCTCGGTTTCAAAAACAAAGCGTTGTGCGGGCCAGTTCCTCTCTGCCAGCAATGCGGATACCCTGGTTTCGTACGTTTCGACCATGCCCTTATCATAACCGCCCAGGCTGCGTACGGGGAATGAGATCAGCACATAGTCTGTGTTCACCGCGTCCAGCAGGCGCAGCCCCGCCCCCTTGTCGATCTGTTCAAGACAGGGAATCGTTTTGAGGATCAGGGCCACATCGGCGCGCGCGCGCGGGAGGGTCTGGAGGACATCGGCAGTTTGCGCCCGCCCCGCTACCCCCACCAGCGCCAGAAACGCGCCCAGGAAGTCGATCATATCGTGGTAGATGTCGCAGGCACCATAGACCGCGTCCGGCGCAAGCGGCATCCAGGGAATCGCAAGGGGGTTCAGGCCACAGGCCACGTCGATGACCGATCGCACCGGAGCGATGCTGGCCAGGGTCGTCTCGAAAAAGGTGTCGAGGATCGGCAGGCGCTCGCGGGTCGAGGCGTGGTGCTGCATCACGCGGCGGCAGGCGTCGCGTAGCGCCTCGTCGCCCATCGCGGCAGCGTCCCGCAGGTCTTCCAGCCAGCGGGTGTAGGGCATACTGCCGTCGAGATAGGCCCCGCCTACCTGGTGGAGTTTGTTTTTTGTCGCCTTGATCGCTTCTTTGAGGTTGCGCCGCTTGGGAAGCTCCGCCGCGCCGACGCGCCGCACAAACGCCTCGCACACCTGCCCGTGTTTCGGACTCTTGCGCACGGCGGCAACCAGGCGATCCAGCGCGTCATCATGAGCCATCGCCTGCCCCTCGCAAAAAAGTCATCAGGCGAGTCATGAAGCGCAGATTGTGCATGGTCGCCAGGCGCGGGTAGAGCGCGTCATTGATCTTGTACAGGTGGTGCAGGTAGCCGAGTGAATAGCGGCGGCAGGCGGGGCAGTCACAAAACGGCGATACAGGGTTGGCGTCCTTGATGTGCCGGTGATCGTTGACGTATACAAAAGTGAACCAGTCATCACCCGCACCCACCAGGCGCGGATCGTCCGTTGTGAACGCGTACAACCGCCCGTTGCGCGCGTCGCGCGTGGGCATGGCGCTGTCGAACATCGGGTATCCAATCCGCACGCACGCGACGACGTTGGCGGGATGCCCCACGCCAAGCGCGTGTACCGGCAGTTCTGGCGGGACCAGCTCGCGCGTCAACGACAGCATGTCAACCAGCAGGTTGCCGTCCGTGTCGAGCGGCCAGCCCCCGTACCCGAACCCGTCAAAGCCAATGGCGAGCAATTCGCTGGCACACTCGCGGCGCAGGTCTGCATCGCCACCGCCTTGAATCACGGCGAATAGCAAGGGGCGTGCGTGTCCGGCGAGTTTTTTCTGGTCAACCAGGCGCGTGTATTCTTCTTTGGAGCGGCGTGCCCACGCAACCGTTCGCTGCACCGACTTGCGCTGCTCGCTGTACGGGTCTTCGGCGTGCGTGCAGTCGTCCAGGCACACGATGATGTCCGCGCCGTAGCTCATTTGGAGCTGCACGCTTTTTTCCGGCGTGAGGTTGATCTTGCGCCCGCTGCCGTCGGGCGTAAAGACCGCACCCTTGTTACCCAGCCGCCCGTATTTCGGGTTCTGGCGAATCAGCGAGTAGATTTGAAAGCCGCCGGAGTCGGTCATGATCGGGCGCGACCAGCCCGCCATCCGGTGCAGGCCGCCCAACGCGCGAATCGTGGTGGAGCCGGGGCGCTGCATCAGGTGAAAGGTGTTCATCACCAGGGCCTCGACCCCGCACGCCTCCAGGTCGGCGCTGTCAACGGCCCGCACGACGCCGCGTGTGGCGTCCGGGAGAAAGGCCGGGAACGGCAGATCGCCGTGTGGCAACGCCAGGCACGTAGGCTCAGGGGCCGTCATCGCGCGTCTTCCTCGCTGTCATCAGCCGGTTCCGGCAGGGTCACGTTGGCATCTTTCCCGGCGATCACGATTGTGTATTCGCCGCGTGGCTCCGTGTGCTTGAATATGTCGATCAACGCTGACAACCGCCCCCGGCGAATCGTTTCGAACAGCTTGGTCAGGTCATTGGTCACTGCGGCGGGCCGATCCCCGTAGATCGCAAGGGCGTCCTCCAAAAACTTTACCAGCCGGTACGGACTTTCATAAAAGATCAACGTGTGGGGCGAGTCCTGGTCAACTGCCAGAAAGCGGCGGCGTGGCCCGCCCTTGCGCGGCGGAAATCCGCGAAAGGTGAAGGCGTGTGCCGGTAACCCGGATAGCACCACGGCCATGATCAGGGCGGCGGGGCCGGGGATCATCGTGACGGGAACGCCGACGTCAATCGCATCGCGCACGAGCGTGAAGCCAGGGTCGGAAATGCCGGGCGTGCCTGCGTTCGTCACCAGCGCGACGGACTTGCCTTCGCGCAAAGCGTTGATGATTCTGGGGCCCGCGCGTTTTTCGTTGTGCTCATAAAAGGCTATCTGTGGCTTCTTGATGTCGAAATGCTTGAGCAGCAAGCCGGTCTTGCGCGTGTCTTCGCTGGCAACGAGATCAACGCTGCGCAGTGTGTCCAGCGCGCGCAGGCTGATGTCGCCTAAGTTTCCGATTGGCGTGGCTACCAGGTACAGCATCGTAGTGTGATCTAAACCTGTGAGTGTATGCAACTATTGTGCCTGTGAACGATCAAACCGGCCAGTTTTGCGACCAACGAACTGCCGCCAGCCAGACCATCGTGTGCCTGTGCACAGCTTCAGTCCAACCGGCGGCATGGTTGTGTCGCGTGCCCTGGAGCCTGGATGCACCGGGCGTTAAACAGTGAGCTTGAACGGGTTGAAATCCGTGTCGTAATCGAAGTAGTCTTCGCGCTCTGTGGCCTTAAGCAGGTTCACGATGCGGTACGTAAACGGCGTTAGCACGGCCTCGAACCCGACCTTGAGGATGTAGTTGGTCACGATCAGTGACAGCAAAATCTCCGGCGGGAAGACGCCCAGCACGGTCGCAATCAGCATGAAGACGGTTGTATCAACCGCCTGGCCCACCAGGGTGCTGCCGATGGTGCGCGTCCACAGGTAGCGGCCCCGCGACCAGATCTTCATCTTGGCCATGACATAGCTGTTGGAGAACTCACCCAGGAAATACGCGATCAGGCTGGCCACGATCAAGCCGCTGACGCCACCCAGGATCGCATCGTAGGCTTCCTGCCCGGCATAATCTGCCCATTCGGCCTCGCCGGGAAGCACGCCAGCAAACCAGATGAGGAAGCCCAACAACGCATTGGCCCCAAAACCGACCCAGATCACACGCCGCGAGCGCTTGTAGCCGTAGACCTCGGTGAGCACATCGCCGAAGATATAACTGATCGGGAAGACCAGCGTGCCCGCATCGAATGCGAGCGCAATAGGCCCCAGCGACGTCTTGAGATCGATGATCTTGGCGCTGCTAAGCAGGTTACTGATCATCAACACGGTGACGAACAACGCCATCACCAGGTCATAGTAACGGTAGTTGAGTTGTTTTTCTGTGTTCATCGGTGTCCTGTGTTACCTGATCGTCTGGCACATCATTGTAGCATACGACCAGGGGCTTTTGAATACGAAATTCTCCTGCCTGTTATCTTAAGAAAAATTGCGTTTCGTGGCTAATTGACGCTACAATGTGTCGCGGGAACCCTCAGAATGGGGCTGGGCAACGCGTTGAGCGGGAGCGCGGTCAATGCGAAAAGGGTCCAGGGGCAATCGGCTAACCTGACAAGACACACCCCCAGCAACAAAACGATGATTGACGCGCGTGAGCTTTTCATGCCTTTGATCGCGCCGCATAACTTTTAGTGCGAACGCGTCATGGCAAACTAATGGGGATTGTTCGCAATTTTTCCCAACTGGCACGAATGGGTTAAGATACAGGCTACCAAGATGAGCGGATGCGAACAGTGCTCATACTGCGTTGTGAAACCTGCCGGAAATACGCATCACCCTGGTACTGAGTCGCCTGGGAACCAGCTTATGGCTGAGGGGGAGTCGGGGGTTCATTAGGGCCGAATTTGACAGCCGTCATTCCCACTGCGATAGGAACGGAAGCCGAGTATGGAGATCGTCACCTATATCTATCTTGTCCGGAAATGGTTCTGGTTGTTATTGATCGGCGCTTTTCTGGCCGGTGGCGCAGCTTTTTTGCGCACCAGTCGCCAACCAGACCTGTACAGAGCCTCGGTTACGGTATCTGTTGGCAGCGCCATCGAAGCGCCGAACCCGAACTATACGGAGTTGACGACGGGGTCGCTGCTGGCACAGACCTATGTCGTTCTCGCGCGGAGCTACGACATTGCCGAAGCCGCGGTCGAAGCGGGGAATTTCCCGCTCACGCCTGACGAACTGCGGGGCGTCTTGAGCGCGCGCGTGATTGAAAAAACGTCGCTGATTTCTCTGACGGTGACCTACGATGATCCTGTCTTGGCGGCGGACATCGCCAACGAAGTCGCCAACCAACTGATCCTCCACAGCCCGTCAAACCTAACGCCAGAGCAGCAAGAACAGATCACCCTGGCTAACGAAGAGATCGCGAAGCTGAACGCCCAACTGGTCGAGGCGCGCCAGGAGCTTGCGGACATCGACAACCAGTTGGCGACCACCGTCGATCAGGCCGAAGTAGACCGGTTGCGTGAGCGGCGTAACGCGGTCGTTGATCAAATCAACCAGGCATCGCAGAACATCGCCAGCTTCTCCAGCCTGATCTCGACCCTCCAACAACGGACGAATGTCCTGACCATCGTCGAACAGGCGCGCCGTCCCGGAGGCCCAATCGGGAAAAACGTGGTTGGCCAGACGATCCTGGGGGCGATCGTTGGCCTGGCCCTGGCCGGTGGTCTGGTGTTGTTCATTGAATACCTGGATGACACGATCGCCTCGCCCGCCGAGGTAACGCAGCTTCTCGGCGTGCCGACTCTTGCGGCCATCACACGGTTCGGGAAATCTCGCGATGATTACGCCCAAAAGCTGATCACGTACCGCGATCCGGGGTCGCCTGTCGCTGAAGAATACCGCACGCTGCGCACCAACCTGCTGTTTTCGGCGAACGGGACGGAAGGCAAGCCCGTGTTCGTGATCACCAGTCCGGGGCCAGCCGAAGGAAAGAGCGTCACGACGGGAAACCTGGCCGTTACGATGGCGATGGCCGGCTGGCGGGTGTTGCTGGTCGACGCCGACCTGCGCCGGCCCCGCGTGCATGAAATGTTTGACATAGACAACAACGTGGGGCTATCGACGCTGCTGTCGGTTAATCCGGGCGATGTTGCTTTGCAGCATGGCGAGCGGTCTCTCGCCCCTAGCCTGGACGAGTGCATTCAGGATACGGAAATCCCCGGCTTGCGCGTCATCACCAGCGGGCATATCCCGCTCAACCCAACGGAAGTGTTGGGGTCTGCTTCGATGCAACGGTGGTTCCAGGAGTTCCAACAGCGCGAGGATATTGATGTCGTGTTGTTCGATACCCCGCCCTCGCTGGTGGTGGCCGATAGTGCTGTCCTGGCATCGGCCATTGAGGTGCCGATCGTGTTGGTCGTCGAGGCCAGGGAAACGCGACGTGGGGCTGCCGTTATGGCCAAGCAGCAGTTCGAGCAACTGAACGTGCAGGTGGCGGGCGTCGTGTTGAACTCGGTCAACCCGCGCGACCGTGCCGGGTACGGGTATGGGTACGGCTACTACTATTACTACTACTACAGCGACTCGAATACGAAATCCGGGGCACAGAACTGAACATCATGTCGGATATGGAAGCATCTCCGTTGCCTGAGTTGTTCGATCAACCGGGCGAAGTAATCCCTCAGAAGCGCCGTCGCCGTAGACGGCGCAAATATCGGTGGCTGCGGCGGATCAGCCGGCGCATCACCGGTACTAACTGGCGTATGGTGCTGCTCATGATGGTTGCGTTTGGCGCAGCCATCGTCATGGGCGGCTTGATTCTGGCGATGAACGCTCGCACCGAAGTCGAAGATTCCTGGGAAAGCCTGGATCGTATCTGGGGCAGCCTGAGCGACAAGCCGGGCACCGATCTGACCCTGTCTGACTTCGAGCGTTTGCAGATGGGCGTGCAAGACCTAAACCGGAGCCTGGGCAGCGCCAAGCGCCAGACAGCGTTCTTGCGCCCGTTCACGTCGCTAAGCGGTGATCTGGGCGCTGTTTTTAACATGCTCGACGCATCGCAGGAGCTAACCCTGGCTGCTGATGATATGCTCACCGGGTTGCGCCCGGCGATCTTCTTCCTGACCAAAGGTGAGGAAGGGGAAAGCGTCGCCGTGCAGTTTTCGTCTGGTGAGCGCGTGGTGGAATTGCTCAGCCTGGGGCGCGGGCGGTTCACCAGCGCAGATCGCCACCTGGCCAACGCCAGGCAAATCATCGACCGGCTGGACCCGGCCACCGTATCCCCTGAGATGCTCCAGACGGTTGATGGCCTGACCAAGTATTACGAGCAGATCGTGAACATCAACCGTGTGGTGACGGCGTCACCCGACCTGTTGACGGCGGCCCTGGGATTGCGCGAAACACAGACCTATCTCATTCTGTCGCAGAACAACGACGAGTTGCGCCCGTCAGGGGGGTATATCAGCACGTATGGTTGGATGACCGTGCGCAACGGGCGCATCGTCGATTACGACTACCGGGCTACAACCTCTACCAGCCCCAACCCCCCACCGGCGGAACTGGGCCAATCGATTGCTGTGCCCGACTGGTGGATTCAGTACCGGCAACCCATCTACGCCGCCTGGGACTCAAGCTGGTATGCAGACTTTCCGTCCACCGCGCAGATGGCCGCGTGGTTTTATGACAATGGTGGCAACCCGGAAAGTCCGGTGGATGGCGTGATTGGTATTGATCTGGTGGCATTTGAGTACATCATGGAAGAACTTGGAAGCGTGCGGGTGCCTGAATATGGCGTGACAGTCACGGCGGAGAACTTCCGCGAAACCGTCTATACGATTCGCGCATCGCGCGAAGGGCACAAGCAATTCGTGGCCGCTGTGTATCGCCAGATCTTGAACGACTGGCAGTTGGTAGACCAGGAAAAGAGTGTTGCCTTACGGGGGGCGATGCTTAAGGCGTTGCTCGAAAAGCACATCATGCTCTATTTCACCGATAATAGCTTGAATGACGCCGTGGAAGTCCTGGGGTGGCTGGGCGAGCAGACACCGGCAACCGATCACGACTATGTGATGGTGGCCGAAGCTAACCTGGGCAACAAGGCCAATCGATCGGTCATCCGCCAGCTCACGTATGATGTTGAGATTCGCGAAGACGAGACCCTTCAATGCCGGTTGGCCGTAGCCTACGACTATTCGGCCCGCGTGGCCGAACAAGACCCGGCAGTGGCCCCCGAACACGGCAACCTGGATTACCGAAGTCTGGTGCAGGTCTTCGTGCCCGCCAGTAGTGTATTGACCGGAACCAACGATCTGCGCTTTGAACCGGTCACGGTGTCTTCCCCCGCGCACACGGCGTTTGTCACGCGGATTGGTGTCGATTACAACCAGAGCGAGCGGTACCAGTTTTTGTACGCGGCCCCCGCATTGATCGAGCACGATGGCCCCTACCGGCGCTACAAGCTGGTGATCCAGAAACAGCCCGGCATGATCAGTGAGTTTGTGAATGTGCAAATCACCCTGCCCGCCGGAGCCGAGCTGGTGTATACCACGCCCGAGACAGCCACCAGCTATTACCTCGACCGTCCGATCCTGGAATTTCGGATCGATCTTGTAACCGACGAGACGATTGAAGTCGTGTATCGGTGAGCGGCGCTGCGGCTGCGTGTTTATAGCCGGTAGCACCGGAGAAGAATCTTTGTGGGGGGCATCTCGCTGCAACACGCGGAGATGCCCCCCACAGGTTGTATACGTCAACGTATGATGGTTTGCGGTTGGCGTGCGTGTTCAACCGGTGCGAAACAACTCCCCCATCCTCCCATAAATTACAACAATCTTTGCTATAATTCAGATAGCATTCGCCCCTCTATTACAAGGAGACCTACTACATGGCGCGCATCTCGACTTTACACGGCGAAGTCTTCTATCCCCCCGATCACATCGTCAGGCAGGCCAACCAGCCCAACTATGACGCGATCAACCAGGCGATGATCGATGATCTGGCCGGGGAATGGGCACGCATCGCCCGCGACGAATTTGAGTGGTTTCAGCCCTGGGACAAGACCCTTGATGACTCCAACGCCCCCTTCTATCAGTGGTTTGTCGGTGGCAAGGTCAACATTGTGCACAATGCGCTGGATCGCCACCTGGACACCTGGCGGCGTAACAAGGTCGCCCTGCTGTGGGAAGGGGAGAACTACGACCAGCGCAGCCTGACCTACCACCAGCTTGCCCGCGAGGTGTGTCGCTTTGCGAGCGTGCTGCGTGCGATGGGCGTCAACAAAGGCGACCGCGTGACCATCTATATGGGGCGCATCCCGGAGATCGTCATCGCGATGCTGGCATGTGCCAAGATCGGCGCGGTGCACTCGGTCGTGTACGGCGGTTTCTCGGTGGAAGCGTTACACGGGCGCATCGAGGACAGCCAGAGCAAAGTCGCCATCACCTCCGACGGCGCATGGCTGCGCGGCAACATCGTCTCGCTCAAAGACATCATGGATGAAGCGCTCCACCGGTGCCCCACGGTGCAGACGGTCATTGTGGTCAAGCGCACCGGGCAAGATGTCCACATGGAACCAGGCCGCGACCTGTGGTACCACGACCTGATGACGCTGCCTATCGCCGATTCGTGTGTCCCTACCGAAGAAATGGACGCCGAAGACCCGCTATTCCTGCTGTATACCAGCGGCACGACCGGCAAGCCCAAAGCGATCCTGCACACGCACGGCGGCTACATGGTCGGCGTGGCGACCACGCTCAAGTGGGTGTTCGACATCAAGGAAGAGGATACGTGGTGGTGCGCCGCCGACCCTGGCTGGATCACCGGGCACAGTTACATTGTGTACGGGCCATTGCTGCTCGGCGCAACCAGCGTGATCTACGAAGGCGCGCCCAACCACCCGTTCCCCGATCGCTGGTGGGACATCGTGGAGCGTCACGGGGTCACCGTTCTCTATACGGCTCCCACCGCGATTCGCGGGCTGATGCGCTTTGGCGACGCATGGCCGAACCGGCATGATCTCAGTTCGTTGCGGTTGCTTGGCAGCGTGGGCGAACCCATCAATCCGGAAGCGTGGCGCTGGTATTATCGCGTGATCGGCCAGGAGCGCTGCCCGATCATGGATACGTGGTGGCAAACCGAGACGGGCAACTTCATGATCACGCCGCTACCGGTCACGCCGCTCAAACCCGGCAGCGCAACCAGGCCTTTCCCCGGCGTTCAGGTGGATATCCTGGACGAAGACGGCAACCCGGTCGGCCCCAACGAAGAGGGCTACCTGGTGATCAAGACCCCCTGGCCCGCCATGCTGCGCACGATCTACGGCGACCCTGACCGCTATGTGGAGCAATACTGGAGTCGCTTTCCCGGCGTGTATATGACCGGAGACAGCGCCCGCAGGGATGAAGACGGCTACATCTGGGTCATCGGGCGGGTGGACGACGTGATCAAGGTCAGTGGTTACCGGCTCGGCACAGCCGAGATCGAAAGCGCGTTGGTCAGCCACCCCAGCGTGGCCGAAGCCGCGGTGATCGGCGTGCCGGATGAGGTGCGCGGTAGTGTCATTCAGGCGTACTGCATCCTCACGACCGGCGCTGATCCGTCGCAGCGCCTTGTCGAGATTCTGCGCGACCACGTGGGCCACGAAGTCGGCCCCATTGCGAAACCCGCGTCCATCGAATTCGTGGACAAGCTGCCCAAAACACGCAGCGGCAAGATCATGCGCCGCGTGCTCAAGGCACGGGCGCTGGGGCAGGATGAGGGCGATCTGAGCACGCTGGAGGCGTGAAAGCGCGACTATCCCGCGTGGCGATTGGCGCAGTGACCCGCCGTCGCGCCAATCGCTGGCGGAACGCCGTCCCGAACGCAAAACGGGAGCCTGTTTAAGCTCCCGTTTTTGTTGGAGGCGACGGTGGGAATCGAACCCACGATGGAGGTTTTGCAGACCTCTGCCTTACCACTTGGCTACGTCGCCGATTTGTGGTGAGAAGTATACACAAACGCATGGGGCTTGGCAAGGATGAGTGGTGCTGATTTTGCGCTGGATTTCTGAATGCTTGACAAACAATGCCATTCATTTTATTCTTGTAGTTAAGGGCTTAACTATTCCGGTTATTCCTTATGGGTTATTTTTTTTGAACGGAGAGTTAAGCGGTTAACTATGGGCGGGTTATCTTTGAGGAACGCTTAACTATGCCCACCTTAGAAGATGTAGCCCGGCGTGCTGGGGTGTCGACGGCGACGGTGTCCAAAGTGCTATCGAACACGCCCTATTTCACCGAGGAAACGCGCCTCAAAGTGATGCGCGCCGTCGAAGAATTGGGCTATGTGCCAAACCTGGCGGCGCGCGCGCTTTCTTCTGGCAAGACGCACATCATCGCCGTCGTGTTTCCCTACGTTTACGAAGCCATCTTCACCGATCCCAACGTCATGCACACGCTGGAAGGCATCGAGGCCGAATGCACCCAGCGCGGCTATAACATCCTGCTCAGCACCCCCAAGTTGACCAATCACCAGCCGAACATTCACTACCAACAACTCATCATGAGCGGCTATCTGGACGGCGTGATCGCCATCGACAGTTACCCTGGTGCCTACACATTGGCCCAGGTGCGGAAAAAAGACATCCCGGCAGTGGTCATCGGCTACGCTGAGAACGAGTTCGTTGTGCGCCATGATGACGAAATCGGTGGGCAACTGATGATGGAACACATTATCGGGTTGGGCCACACCCGGATCGGCATCATCGACGTGCCTGAAGAAGTGAACTACGGCGCTAGCGGTCGACTGGTTGGCATGAGAGCTATCGCGCACGATGCCGGGCTGGATTTCGCTTCATTTCCAATCGTCAGTGGCGATTGGTCTATCGAAAGCGGTACGGCCGGTGCGGCTCGCTTGCTGGCCGATTATCCCGACCTTACCGCACTCTTGTGCTTAAACGATCGTATGGCGATGGGAGCCATCCAGCAAGCCCACGCCATGGGCCGGCGAGTCCCGGATGATCTCACCGTCGTGGGATACGATAACATCCCGACATCGGAAGTCTTTTCGCCCCCGCTGACGACCGTCAACCAACGCGCTCCTGAACAGGGACAAGAAGCCGCACGTATGTTGTTTGAGGTGCTTGGGGGCCAGCGTCCCGATCCTGTTGTCCTGCCGCCCCAACTGGTGGTGCGCCAGTCTTCCGCGCCAGTATCTTGATTGCCTGCCTCACGATATAACGAGGATTGAAGACTCACCCGGTTGGTAACAGCCGTCCATTTGAACGGAAAGGAGCACGAATAGCCGGAACCAGAAACGAAGATGCGATGTAAAACGCCCAATTAGCTACACCAAGTAAGAATCCTTTCGTTTGTCTGAGTTTTTGTAAGGAGCGAACTGTGTCTAAGATCACCAAACCCAGATTGTTGGTCACGTTTTTGATCGTGGTCGCCGTGTTGGTGCCGCTGATCAGCGTGTCGGCGCAGGCCCCGGAGATCATTACCTACAACTCGATGCACGGCGATCCGATACCGCGCGCCTTCGATGAGAAGGTTGTCGCCATGTGGAATGAACAGAATCCCATGATGCCCGTCGAGCATTCGATCATTGCCCACGAGGATTTTAAACAGGCGATCCGTGCCTATCTCACCGCCGATCCAGCCCCAGATGTGTTGACCTGGTTTGCGGGTAACCGCGCACGCTTCTTCATCGACAAGGGGCTGATCGCGGACTTGTCCGATATGTGGGTCGAGAACGAGTTTGATAAATACTTCGCGCCGGGTTTCAACGCCCTGGCCACCGTCGATGGCAAGCAGTACTTCATGCCCACGTCCTACTACTGGTGGGCGATCTACTACCGCCCGTCCGCCTTTGAGAAGGCCGGCATTGAAAATCCCCCAGAAACCTGGGACGAGCTGCTGGCGACGTGCGATGCTCTCAACGAGGCCGGATACGCGCCCTTCACCATCGGCACCAAGTACCGCTGGACGGCAGCCGCCTGGTTCGACTACCTGAACATGCGTATCAACGGCCCGCAGTTCCACCAGGACCTGATGCTGCTCAAGGAATCCTACACCGATGAGCGCGTCAAAGCCGTCTTTGACTACTGGAACCAGCTCTTTGAGCACAACTGCTTCATCGAGAACCCGGCAGCTTATAGCTGGCAGGAAGCGCTGGACTTCATGATCCAGGACGAAGCGGCCATGTACCTGATGGGCCAGTTCATCACCGATTCCTACCCCGATGAAATGGAAGAGGACCTCGACTTCTTCCGCTTCCCGATCATCGATCCGGACGTGCCCGTGGGTGAGGACGCACCAACCGATGGGTACTTTATGGCTGCCAACGCAGGCAACCTCGAGGGTGGCAAGAAGTTCCTGGCCTTCCTCGGTTCGAAGGAAATCCAGCAGCTGGGCTTCGATGAGCTAGGCCGCCTGCCCACCCGCGTCGACGTGGACCTGTCGGGGGCTTCAGAGGCCACCCAGAAGGGCGTCAACCTGATCCAGACGGCGGACATGGTGCTGCAATTCTATGATCGCGACACCACCCCGCCCATGGCCGACGCTGGCATGGATGGCTTCATGGCATTCTGGGATAATCCCGCCAACATCGACTCGATCCTGGAAGAGCTGGAGGCCGAACGTATCCGCCTGCTCGAAGAGGGTGCCGAAGAGTAATCGGACACGCACCTGATGCGCACCTGGCGGCACGGAGTTACACGGTCCCCGTGCCGCCACTTTTTCCCGTGTGACTGCTCAGCAAGGATTGATTTATCATGGCTACCGCAACCCGCCCACAAAAAATGCGCCCGCCAGTTGATCCTGCCCGTGCAAACTTCATCGGGCTGATCGCTGCGGCCCTGCTCTTGTTTGCGTTCTTGTTTGCGCCCTGGTATTGGGACGAAGTGAAGTACAACGGCGCGCGCCTGATGTCGGATGTGTTACTTGACGGCACATACGGCCGCTTTAGCTCCCTGCATATTTTACTCGTACCGATCGCGGCATTACTGACCGGGCTGGTCACCGTGTGGGGGTTAAACAGCCCGGAGCGCGGCAAGATCGCCTCGGCCGTCACGGCGGTGGCCGGACTCATTGGCCTGTACTACTTCATTCACTTTTATTTCATAGATGACAACGAAGCCATTGAACAATATGTGCAGATTGGTCGAGGATTCAAAATAGCCCTCGCGGCAACCGTGGGGCTGGTTATTCAGGCGATCCTGCTACATCCAGCGGTAAGCGATACCCTATTCTCACGCACCTGGAAGCGTCCACGGGCGTTCCCGTCTGTCCCCAAGGAAGCGACCCCGTTTTTGTTTTTGCTGGTGCCGTTTTTGCTCTATTTAGTCTGGATCATCGCCCCTACGTTCTACACTTTTTACCTCAGCCTGACCAACTGGGACGGCGTTAGCAGTCCGGGCTACATCGGGCTACAGAACTACAGAAATCTGTTCAACGATGAGGCCTTCACCGAGGCGCTCAGCAACAACGTGCGCTGGCTGGCGTTGTTCATCACCGTCCCGACCACGATGGGGCTGGGGATGGCCCTGATCTTCAACACCGAGATGCGCGGGGGGCGCTGGTACAAGGTCAGCTTTTACTCGCCGCTGGTGCTCTCCGGCCCGGTGATCGCGCTGGTATGGTCGTGGGTCTATCACCCACACAGGGGGCTGGTCAATACGTTATTGACAGAAGGTGGCATCACGAATAGCCCACCCGGTTGGCTGGCAGACCGCGAAATCGCCATCTACTGCATCATCGCGGCAGCGATCTGGCGGCAGGTGGGGTATGTCATGGTGTTGTACCTGGCCGGATTAAAAAACATTGATCCAACGCTGATTGATGCGGGGCTGGTCGACGGCGCGAACCGTTGGCAGCTGTTCCGCCACGTCATCTTCCCGCTGCTGGCCCCGGTGACGACTATCGTGCTGATCATCTCGGTCATTGACTCGTTGCGCGCGTTCGACCTGGTCCAGATCATGACGCGGGGCAACCAAAACACCGAAGTGCTGGCCAACCTCATGTACATGGAGGCGTTCAACAATTACCGCATGGGGTATGGCGCAACCATTGCCGTGATTCTGTTCACGATCAGCGTCTTCTTCGTGGGTATCTACCTGTGGCGCACGCTCAAAGACGAGCTGGAATACTAGGAGGACATCATGGCTACCATCGCCAGCATCACCCGGCCAGGTGTGCGCGCCGAGCGCAATCGCAAACTGTTCTGGTCCGCCCTCAAGTACGGGTCGTTGACCGCCTTGACCCTGATCTGGCTTGTCCCGCTGTTTGCGTCGCTCATCACGTCGTTCCGGACAATGGACGACATCGCGATTCACGGCTTCTGGAGCATCCCGGATAACATAACGCTTGACAAATTCAGTCAAGCCTGGAAGCAGGCTCACCTGCGAAATTATCTGCTCAACAGCTTCATCATCACCATTCCGGCGCTGATGGGCATGTTGTTCCTATCGTCGCTGAGCGCCTATGCGCTGGCCCGCTTCAAATTCAAGGGGAACTTCGCAATCTACTTCATGTATGTCGCGGGCATGATGTTGCCATTCCAGATATTGCTGCTGCCGGTCTTCCGCCTGTCAAATAAGTTGGGCATTTACGACACATACGGCGCGCTGATCGTCATTCACACCGCGTTCCAGCTTGGGTTCTGCACCTTCGTGATGCGCAATTTCATGCGCACGGTGCCCGGCGAGATTCTCGACGCGGCGCGTGTGGACGGTTGTGGCGAGTTCCGTATTTACTGGCAGATCATGCTGCCGCTGAGCCTGCCCTCGCTGGCCGCATTGGCGACGTTGGAATTTACATGGGTGTTCAATGATTTCTTGTGGGCGTTGATCCTGCTGCGATCGGATGCCCTGCGACCAGTGACCGCGGGGTTGGCCACGCTGCAGGGGCAATACGTGACCGACTGGCCACTGATCACGGCGGGAGCGCTGCTGGCCACGCTGCCGACGATCCTGGTCTTCATCTTCCTGCAACGTTACTTCATCCAGGGGCTGACGTTGGGGTCGGGCAAGTAAGTGCCCGAAGGGGAAGTGGAGAACCTGGGGCCGCGATCTTCGGATGGCGGCCTCTTCGTTTATAGTGACCGCCCTTGCAGGTAGCGCATGAGCAAGTCCTTGCGCACAAACAGGAAGACGGCCAGGGCAGCCAGGAAACCCGCCAGGTGCGCCAGGTGATTCACACCCTGGATTTCCTGGTCGCTGCGGATCGTCTCCAGCGAGGGGAGCGTGCTTTGCACCACGTACCAGATCAACAACAACCACGCGGGCAACGGCACCGTCCAGCGCCATAATTTGGCGTCTTTCTTGCCGGTTAGCAAGCGAATCGCCGCGATGGGGAGACGCAGGATCAGCCCCACCCCCCACAGACAGTTGATCCACGCGCCGGGGAAGAGCAGTAAGTACGCGCCCATCACGCCGGAAATTGCGCCACTGGCCCCAATCGCCGGGATCGTGTCCATGTCCGGGTTGAGCAGCACGCTGCCCACGTTCGACGCCATGCCCGCCAGTAGATAAAACAGCAGGAAGCGCCACGACCCGCACGCATCTTCGACCCGGCGGCCAAACGCCCACAAGAAGATCATGTTGCCGAACAAATGCCAGAAGTCCGCATGCATGAACATGGCCGTGAACGTCGCGAAGGCCGCAACGCCACCGCCTTCGCGCACCGCCTCCTCGTTGAAGCCATACGTGTTGATTTTGCCCACATAGCCTTCGAATGTCGGCTCAATCGCGATCCCGCTTTCCTGCTGGCCGTAGAGTTCGGGCGCGATCCACAGCACGAAAATGACCGTATTGATGGTGATGAGGAGCAGCGTTACCCAGGGAACCGTGCGGTAGCGTACCAACCCCGGATCGTTGACCGGCATGGGGAACAAGAACGTTGAGATGAACAGAATGAGCAGGAAATAGGCCAGAATCGCGATCAACAGGCACATAGGGCGCGTTCCTTGTGGATGCCCGGCGGCCTCACCAGGGCAGATACGGCGGGCGGTGGTGGCTCACCCAGTCGAGCGAGTGATAAAAGACCAGGACAAAAGCCAGAACCAGCAAGATAATTCCCGTGATGGCGAGCAAATAGCGCGCGCTTTTAGGCAGGACGGGCAGGTTTGTCGGTTCTTCGAGGACACGTCCCGGCGCGCGCAGGGACATCATCGCTTCGGCTCCGGCGGGTGATGGTTGTGGCTGCGGTTCCTGGGGGGGTATAGCGCCGCCTAACCAGGCGGCAATCGGGCGTTGCTGCGGCGATGAAGTGGCCGTCACCAGCAGATACCCGCCGAGCAAGCTCAAGAAAACGCCTCCCCAACGACGCGGCCCCATGTCGAATAAATCCAACCCGGCATCCTGCCACCCCATGAACAGGAACAGGGCGGCGACGCCCAGCGTCTCGCGCAGGGCCAGCAACACACTGCCACGCTCGCGGTCGGTCAGGATCGGCACGGCCTGGGATAGTCGCTCGTCTGCTTCCTTACCGGCACTGGTGCGCGTATCCAGCCGCACGGCGCGGTCATAATACTGGGTCGCCTCGTGAAGCTGACCCGCTTCCTTGAGCACGTCTCCCAGCTTGATCAACACGGCCTGGGCGTCAGGATGCGTCTCAAGGGCTTGCAGCAAGAACTGGCGGGCGATGTCACCATCGTGCCGGTTCAGATAATAGTCGGCCACCTTGACAACAAGCTGCTCGTCCACATCCGGCCTCGTCGCAATCTGCGCCCGCAGATCATGCGCCCAGGCCGCGTCGCCTTGACGTTCGGCCATGTCGATCGCCGTCAGGTAGATCGCGGGGACGCGCGTACCGGCGGTGATGGCGCGCTGCACCAGTTCTTTGGCATCGTCCCAATACCGCAGCTTCCACAGATGGCCCGCAGCGTTGCGCAACGCCAGCTCGTGATCGACGCGGATGCTCAGAACTTCTACCCACTGCGCAATGGCTTCTTCCGTCTCGCCAGCTTCGAGATAAATCTCGGCTTTGTCCATCAATTGCGCGATGCGCGTATTTTCTTCGGATGAAACCGGCACATCGACGGTTAGGGGGCCAATTGGGTGGATAGCCGGTGAACGGGCTTCTTCAGCAGACTCGGTAGTGGCGTCTGCTGCAGGGGAAACGCGCGACCGGTTCGCCAGCAGCCGCTTCTTGAGTTCCTGCGCTGTTTCGTTGTCCGGATTAATGCGCAAAGCTCGCTCGACACATTCGAGTTGCTTTTCGGGGTTCTCAACCGTCCGCGCGAGCCACAGCCACGCCTTATCGTTGCGGGGATCGAGCTTGAGCGATTGAACGAGCAACGCGCGCCCGCGTACCAGGTCATGGTGATCGCGGATGGCCAGCACAGCCTGGTGATACAATGTGCGTGCGTCCATAGGCTCGCCTCGTGACAGTCCACGTGTCGTCCGGTTTCCCCTGGTTTCGCACTATAGCATTGGGGTCTAAACCGCACAACTGCTCCGCGCCCTGCGCCCCACCACCGGCCCCCGGCTCACAATTGCCAAACAAGGCAGAGCGCGGTACTATCCCGCCCGGAAACCACAGTATTGTTAGCACATGGTGAGGGACTGAGGAGTACCGGTACATGGCAACGATGGAGCCGCGCACCCCCGATAACGCGGGACACGATGGTTTGCGTCGATTCCTGGGCAGCGTGATGGTGCTTGGAGCGCTGATCATGCTGGCAACGGCTGCCGCCGTGTTGCTGTGGCCCGGCAGCAAGCCGGATCGCCGCTCCGCCCCGCTACCGGATGCACCCACCGCGCGACCGCTCGGCATCGCCGCGGTCGAATACCCGACGCCACTGCCTACCATACCCCCCACGCCAACCCTGCCGCCGGTCGATTGGGTGCGCCCCACCGCCGATTCGCGGGCCATCGCTGCCGCGCTGGATATGCCGGCCAATGTCGCGCTAGATGACGGAGCCATCGCCCGCCAGATCGATCCACTGACGATCATCCCGGCACGCACGCGCAGCACCGTGATCACTTATTCGGTCAAAAAGGGCGAAAACCTGCGCACGATCGCCGCGAAGTTCGGCCTTGAGGAAAACACGATCATCTGGTCGAACGACCGCTTTTATGTCAATGCGATGCGCGTCGGGCTGGAACTGAACATCCTGCCGGTCGATGGCGTGTATCACCATGTGCTGGGGCCGCAGACAATCGCCGAAATCGCCGAAACCTACGCCGTTGATCCCTACGCCATCATCGACTCGGAGCATAACACCCTGTTCGGCGCGTCACCGGAGACGACTTTGCCGGAGGGGTTATGGGTCGTCGTGCCGGGCGGAACCGGCTCCACAGAACCCATCTACTGGGACCCTGGCATCGTCATGACCACCACCGACGGCAGTAACCCGGTGGGCACGGGGGTGCAAACGGGGGGCAGCGTGGCCTCGTTCGCCGTCGGCGATCCGGGGTCGTGCGGCAAGCAAGTCGTGTCCGGCGGATCGCCGCCTTACGGCGCGCCAATCTGGCGGCGCTACACGATCACGCAGGATTACTCGTGGAACCACGGGGGGATCGACCTGGCTGTGCCCGCAGGCACGCCGGTGTATGCTGCCGGGGGCGGCACGGTGATCTTCAGCGGGTGGAGCACCTGGGGATACGGCTACACCGTCGTGATCGCGCATGGCAGCACGCTGAGCATTTACGGACATCTCAACGGGGCATTCGTGAGCTGCGGCCAGGTGGTCACGCAGGGACAAAACATCGCCGTGACCGGCAACAGTGGCCGTTCCAGCGGCCCGCATTTACACTTCGAGATTCGCGGGCCGGGCGGCGCACCGGTCAACCCCTGGAATTACCAGAGCTTCTGATCCGTCAAACCAGCGATGACAAGATAACCGCCCCGGCTTTGCACCGGGGCGCTTTTGTGGTGGGACAAGAGCGGCAGAACAATGCCTGCTGTTTAACACTCGCCGGCGATATCGGTGACCACGATATAGCCCTGGATGGTTTCGGCGACGAGTTGATCGCCGATCTGGGCCGTGACATTGACAAAAATCACGTGAAGGCCGGGGGCCAGCCCGGTAGTGTCCGCGTATACCTGCACCCGGTCGCCGTTAGATACGCGCGGTGGGTAGACTTCGAGCGCCGGGCCTCCCGGCGGGCTGGCTCCCTCGACCATCGCGCTGAAGGAGCCTGGATAACCCGAATTGAACACCTCGAATGTGCCCACCAGCGCCGAACCCGGACAAGCAACGCTCGTCTCAACCGTCATGTCGCGGGCGTAGATAGTCAGGCGCGGCAGGTAATCGCTGGGACGGCGGGGCATGGCCGCTACCCGGTGGAACACCGGCAAAGGCGAGCCGTCGCTGCGCAGCACACTGAACCAGCGCATATGACTGCACGGCGGGGTGATGTCGTGCGGGTAGAGCGACCAGTTCAGGTTCCACAGGAACATCGGCCCGGCCCAGGGCCAGTGACGGTCGGCCCAGTCGAACGCCCGCACCGTATAGTCGGCTTGCGTATCGCCTGAAACGCGCAGCCAGGCGAATCCGGCAAAATGGGGGTCGGAGTCGGAACACTGCACGCCGTCTTCGGCGGGATCGCGCAGCCAGCCGAACTCCGTCATCCAGATTTGCTTGTCATAAATGCCCCGCTCCTCAAACAATGCCCGGATCAACTCGGCCCGCCTGAAGACCAGCGTATCGGGGCTGGGAGCAACCTCCGGCGGCTGGTTGTAGCCGTAGGGATGGTACCCGAAGGCATCAAACCATTGGGCGGCCCCGTTATCGAGCATCTCGGCGGCAAAGTCGAGATCGCTGATCGCGCCCCGGTCGGCGGTGGTGATCGTGGGCGCAAGACCGCCCGACACCACGATGATGTCCGGCGCGATGGCCTTGATCTCGGTGTAGGCCACGCGCAACATTTGCGTGTATTCCCAGGCGTTCGGCCCATGTGGCCATTCGAGGGCGAGATTCGGCTCGTTATGCACCTCAATGGCATCGACGCCCAGGATGGCCAGCTCGGCGGCACGCTGGCGGATGCTGGTGCGGAACGCCTCCCAGTTCGCCGGCCAGGGCAAGTCCATGCGGAACAGCACGCGCTTGTTGCGGAACGCGGCTACCTGCCCGACTTCGTAGACTTTGACCCAATCCATCCGAAGCTGATCCACCAGCGCGGGGCTAGCGCTGGTGTGGGGTCCGACGTGTATCCCGTAGCCGAGGTGCGGCGGCGGTAGGCTGCGCGTTTGGGCGGCGGTGGGCGGCAGCATGCCGGGCAGCACGGTCACAAACAAACCACAGAGTATTAGGGTGAGTTGAAACAAGGTTTTCTGTCGCATGTCGCCCATTATAGAACAGGCAGAGCGGACGCCCAACTACCGCTTTGCTGGGATGTGTATTCTCGTCGGTTGAAATTCAAATGAGCAACGCCGGACGCAGGATGTGCGCGACCACTACCCGCAATGGGGGGGTCACGTGCCGGTCATTGCGCTGGCTTTGGGTATCGTAAAGTGGAAACAGCTTCCTTCGCCGGGGGCGCTCTCAACCCAGATGCGCCCCCTATGCCCTTCGATAACCTGGCGCACAATCGTGAGTCCTAACCCGTTCCCGCCAAAGCGCCGGGTTGTGCCGCGTTCGACCTGGTAAAACCGGCGAAATATCTTTTCATGTTGGTCGGGCGCAATGCCGATTCCCTGGTCTTGCACATAGACGTGCAGCATCAGGCCGCCGGTGTCTTCGGCTACCAGTTCGATCTGGGTGGCCGGGGGGCTGAATTTGATCGCATTTTCGAGCAGTTCCTTAAAGACATCGCCCATTCGGGCGGGGTCAGCGTAGGCGAGCGGTAGACCGGGCGGGATGCGCGGCACAATCCGGATGCCCTTGGCGTGTGCGCGTGCAGCGCCATGGTGAATGGCCTGGGCGATGATGCGCTCCAGGTGTATCGCTTCCGGTGCGAAGTCGTATGCGCCCACATGCTGAACGTTGACCACGTCTTGAACCAGGTCGGCGAGGTGTTGGGCTTTGGTGTTGATCAATTGGAGCGTTTCCGCCTGCGCGGGGCTTAGTTCCCCGAACGCGCCATCGAGCACCAACTGCAAATAGCCTAGCATGTGCGTCAGGGGCGTGCGTAGCTCGTGCGACAGGTTTTGCAGCAAATCGTCTTTCATGCGGTCGGCTTCTTGCAATTCCTGGTATGCCGCTTCGAGGGCGGAGGCGCGTTGCTGCTGCGCTGTGAACAACTGCGCGTGATCGATGGCGCTTCCGACCACCGTGGCGATGCCCAGGCACAGGGAGCGCTCGTTTTCATCGAAGGTGCGTCCGCCGGGCTTGGAGTCGACCAGCAAGACCACCCCTCCGGCTTCGCCGCGAATGAACAGCGGCGTGATCAGGCAGGTTTGCCCGCCCACCGCTTCGAGGTACGCCCGCTCATGCGATCCCGGAGCCAGGCTTTCGACATGCAGAGTCACTACTGCCTCCGTCTCTAGCGCCTGCACCAGGCTCGGAAATTGAGTCGTGTGCCAGATGTGTTGCACGTGGTCGAGCCATAGCGCATGGCCCACCTGCCGGGCTAAGTGCAGGGTGTTCTGTTTTTCGTCCACTGCCCACACTTCACACCAGCGCCGCCCGCTTGTTTCGAGCGCGCGCTGGCACAGATCGGTCAGGTTGGGGCGCGATGACCACTCGCTGGCGTCGTAGGCCTGGACATCTTCCTGCCACTGGCGCACAATGCCGGTTACGGCCTGCAGGTCTTGCGGCGCACTGGCGCGCGTGGTTTCGCCGTAAATTGCGGCGACGCCCACCACGCGATCGTCCACTATCAGGGGATACGCGGCGAGGACATGCAGTCCGGACTCGTTGGTGTCAACGGGTGCGGGCCGGTCACCGGTGATCATGTCTCCGGCGATGACGGTGCGTCCTTGCCGAACGGCTAACCCGATCACCGGGTTGTGGTCGATGAGGCGAACGGGGCCGCTGCCGGTGGGCCAGTGGGCATTCACCACCTCCGCCAGCGTTTCCAGTTGGCGAACGGCGGGAGTCCAGCCGATGACGACGACGCGTTCCACATGCAGCGCGATGCTCAGTCGCCGCGCAATACGCCCCAGGGTCTCGCCGAAGTCCAGGGTAGAACCGACCGCTGCGCTGGCATCCAGCAACGTGCGCAACTCGTTGACCCGCCGGTGAGTTTCGTCGAACAAGCGCGAATTTTCAATCGCAATCGCCGCCGTCGCCGCCAATGTTTCGAGCATGGACAGGTCTTGCTCATCGAAGACGCCGTCGGTGCGATTGATCACTTCCAGGACGCCGACCACTTCATCAAACGCGATCAGCGGCACGGCGAGCAAAGAGCGCACTTCCGGCTTGCCCAGCACGGCATATTCGTCCCGAATCGCTTCAACATCGGCCATGTCCGCGACAAGGTGCGCTTGCGCGGCGCGGGCTACCTGGCCGATCAGACCGTAGCCCGGAACGATCTGGCGTGCGGCGTTCTGTTCGTAATGGGGGCCGAGGGCCGCGACTTGAAGCATGTGCCCGCCCCCCTCGGTGTCGTATAGGTACAACGCGGCAGATACCCCCGCGACGGCGTATCGCGCCGATTCCAAGCTGGCCTGGATGACGTGCTGGAACGAGGTGGCCGATGCGATTGTGCTCGTGGCCTGGTTGATCGCCTGCAACCGTTGTGTCTGTTGCTGGAGCGCGTGTGTGGTGTGCCGGTGTTCTTGTAGCAATCGCCAGTAGACTGTCGAAAGGGGCTTGTGGAGGCGCGCTATATGCTGGATGCGGGCGGCTAAGTCGTGAGGATTCACCGGGTGGATGATGACATCGGTAACGCCAGCGCGCCGGTGTGCCTCGTAGCCATCCGGCGTGGCGCGTTCGGCTACCAGCACGATCGGAATGGCGGCGGAGGACGGGTTACGTTGGAGACGCCGGGCCGTTTCGATCCCGCTCATGCCGGGCAATTCGGCGGACAGAAGAATGAGGTCTGGCTGCACCTGGTCGGCCAGCGCCAGAGCTTGCTGCCAATGCGTAGCCCGCACGGTGCTGAATCCCGCTTTTTGGAGCGCGCTTTGCAGCGCAGAAGGGCCGTCAGGCGAATCGTCAACAATCAGTATGTTCAGGGCCATGACTCTGCCAGGGCGATGATGACATATGCAGCCACGAGTGTAAACCGATCGGCGAGGAAATGAAAGCGCCGGGCGTGCTTTGTCAGCCGGTCAACCTGGCAACCAACCAGATCAAGACGAGCACATCAGCGCCCAGCATTGCTGCCAGTTGCAAGCGCCCGCTGCGATCGATCGCTGCTGCCCCGCGCATGTCAGTGCGGCTGCGGAAGCGAAGCGCGACAGGCAGGTACGCGAGGATGACCAGCCCCAACCACCACGGCCACAGGCCCATGAACGCCGTCACGATCAACAGCAGTATCGCCATCCCCAGGCAGCCATACATCGCGATCAGCGTCCGGCGATATCCCAGCACACCAGCAGTGTTCAACAGGCCAGCAGCCCGGTCTGCCGCGAAGTCACGCGCCTGGTTATAGAGCTGCCCGTAGGCTGAGATCAGACCCACCGCCGCCGCGACCCACCACGCCCGGCCCGGACTCGTGTCGAATGCCAGGTAGCCGGACAAAAACAAGAGCGTGCTGAGCATGAGCAGGTGCGATACCACGTCCACCACCGGCCACGCTTTGAGCCGCACGGCTCGCCATGAATAGAGCCAGCTCAGCGCTACGGTCATGCTGCCAGCGACAAACGCGGCGTGGTTCAGGGTGGCGAACAATAGCACGGAAGTCGCCGCGACCAACCCGGCGATCACGCGCCCCGCCCCGGCGCTTAACTCGCCGGCTGCGATCGCGTTGCGATCCCGGCGTGCTGGATCGCGGGCGTCGTCGGGGGCATCTTCAATGTCATTGATCATGAAGGCGAACGTCACCGCCAGGATGTTCGCCAGCGTGACGGTGATGATCCGGGCATCCGGTGAAACGTCATTGAGGCGGCTGGTCATGTTTGCCCCCAGCACTGTGGCCGCCAGGGTGAAGGGGAGATGCTCTTGCCACCGCGCCAGCCGCAAAACGGCGGGGAGCCGGGTTCGGATGGTAGATTGAGTTGTCATGGTGTGTTGAGTCTGATAATCAGGGCGCTTCACGAGTTCACGGATCGGGTGTTGGCTGTTTGACGGCCCGGATTGTAAACTCTTCGCTCGTCGAAAGCCAGATGAACCTCGCTCCAGGATGATCACGGGCTATGGCTGCGCGTCACGCGGCATTTGGCCCAACCGCCCGATACATAGACCAACGTTCTGCCAAAAATTGCGATATGATCAAGAAACATCGCGCCTGCACGGCACGTCCCGGTTCCCTGAAGGGGCGCGGTGGATGTTGGCACACAGGCAGTAGCGGGTTATAATCGAACTACTAGTTCGGATTGGAACTACTAAAATCATGGACATTCTAAATTATCTCAACGCCATCGGATTCACGGAATACGAAGCCAAAGTTTATCTGGCGCTGCTCAAAGATCATCCGGCCACCGGTTACCAGCTCAGCAAGCAGGCCGGCATCCCGCGCTCAATGGTTTATGAAGCGCTGGGCCGGCTTGATGTACGCGGGGCCGTCCTCAAAGCGGAGGAGGCCAAGGCGACCCTGTACCGCCCGGTTCCCCCCGACGCACTACTGGATCGCCTGGCAGACGAGCACGAGCGTCTCCTGGAAGTCCTGCGCCGCGATCTCAACATGATCTATACCACCCGTGACGAGGGTCACTTGTGGACGTTCAGCGGCGAAGACGAAGTGTTGAGTTACGCGAAGAACATGATTGCCAACGCGCAGCGCGAGGCGATGCTTGTGCTCACGGATGTGAATGTCCGGCGGCTGCGCGAGGTCATCATGGATGCGCAACGGCGCGGTGTGAAAATGGGCGTGCTCATGACCGGCGAGGAAACCCTCGACGTCGGGCAGATTGCTTACCACCCCCCGCGCGAAAGCGAGTTGCATAAATTGGCCGATAGTCTGATCGTGGTGGTCGATGAGCAGGAAGTCTTGATCGCCAGCTCGCAAACGCTCAGCTACACGGCCACCGTGACGACCAACGCGAACATGGTGCAAATCGGTCGCCAGTTCGTGTGGATGGAATTGTTTGCACACCGCATCTTTTCGCAACTGGAACCTGAGACGCTGGAACGCCTCTCGCCCGAAGATCGTCAGGTGTTCGAATCGGTAGCCGGGCGCGGGGCATCGCGCGATCAGGAGTCATAAGCGGTCGTGCCTTGTGCCGTCATCGTAGACCACACCATCGAGGAAGAGCATGACGCAAGTAACCATGCAATCGACAGGCGACTTTGAACGAACGAAATGGAAGCCGGGAATTTTCCGCGCCCCGCGCTGGCTGAAACGCCGGGTGCTCGAACCGGCTTTTGTGGTTGTGACGTTGCTCGCCCTTGCGCTGAGCGTGATTGTCGAAGTGGCGCAAGGGAGTGATAACCTGGTCGTCGCCCTGGGGGTCATCGCGTATGGCGCGGGCGGCTTCTATGGCTTGCAGGAGGGGCTGCGGAGCCTGTTCGAGCGCGAGCTAAACATCGACTTCTTGATGGTTCTGGCGGCCTTTGGCGCAGCGCTGGTCGGTGAGTGGCGGGACGGCGCGATCTTGCTGTTCCTGTTCTCGCTGAGCAACGTGTTGCAAGACTACGCCATCGGGCGCAGCCGCCGCGCCATCCGCTCGCTGTTCGCCTTGTACCCTGAAGAAGCGCGGATTCGCACCGCAAGCGGCGTGGAGACGGTATCTCTCCGCGATGTCCAGGTGGGGCAGACGGTGCTGATCCAGCCCGGCGAGCGCATCCCGGTTGACGGGGAAGTGCTGTCCGGCCAGACGTCGGTCGACCAGGCGACGATCACCGGCGAGTCGCTGCCCGTCGAAAAGTTTCCCGGTGACAAGGTGTTTGCCGGGACGTTGAACCAACAGGGCGCGATTGATGTCCGCGTGACGCAACACGCATCGGAATCCACGCTCGCACGCATCATCACCATGGTTGAAGAAGCCCAGAGCCGCAAAGCGCCCACACAGCGTTTTCTGGACGAATTCGAACGGCATTATGCGCTGCTTGTGATCGCTGCGTCCGTGCTGGTCATGCTGGTGCCCTCGCTGGTATTCGGTCACGCCTTTCACAATAGTTTCTACCGGGCGATGGTCTTGCTGGTCGTGGCCTCGCCCTGCGCCCTGGTGATCTCGGTTCCGGCAGCGTTCCTGTCGGCGATTGCTGCCGGGGCACGCCGGGGCGTGATCTTCAAGGGTGGGGCACACCTTGAGCAAATGGGGGCGATCAAAGTTGTGGCGTTTGATAAAACCGGCACGCTGACCGAAGGTCGCCCGTTTGTGACCGACGTGATCCCGTTCGAAAACTACTCCGTCGATGATGTGCTCCGCGTGGCTGGCGGGGTCGAGGCGCGTTCTGAGCACCCATTGTCGCGGGCGGTGCGCCAGGCGGCAGAAGAACGCGGCCTTTCCCTGGTCGAGGTGGATGATTTTTACGCCGACCCAGGTCTCGGAGTCAGCGGGGTGCTGGACGGCACGACAATACGCGTGGGGCGCATGCCGTATGTTGTAGAATGCGCCGGGCAACCCCCGGCCCCGGTCGCGGCCGTCCATGACCGGTTGCACGGGGAAGGCAAGACCGTGCTCATGGTTTGCAACGGCAGCGAGTGGATGGGCGCGCTTGCGGTAGCGGATCGCATCCGCCCCCAGGCCGCCGCGATGGTTCGGTCGCTGCATCGCGCGGGTGTCCAGCGCGTTGTGATGTTGACCGGGGACAACACGACTGTGGCCCAACAGATCGCGGCCCAGGCCGGGGTCGATGACGTGCGCCCGGAGTTGATGCCAGATGACAAGGCCGCCATGGTTGAACAGCTTGAGCGCGAGTTCGGCCCGGTAGCCATGGTGGGCGATGGCGTCAATGACGCGCCCGCGCTCGCCGTCGCCACCGTGGGCATCGCGATGGGGGCCGCCGGAACCGACGTCGCCATGGAAACCGCCGACGTGGTGCTGATGGGCGACGAACTTGAAGCGCTTCCCTACGCCATCGGCCTCGGTCACCGGGCGCGGCGCGTGGTGTGGCAGAACATAAGCTTTGCGCTGGCCGTCATCCTGGCGCTCGTTCTCAGCGCGTTTGTGATTGATCTGCCGTTGCCACTCGGCGTGGTGGGGCACGAAGGGAGCACGGTCGTTGTCGTGCTGAATGGACTGCGCCTGCTCACCGGGCACGTCAGGGCATAGCTGCGCCCGGCTAAGGGAATATGACACCGGCTGGCATGTGGCAATACGCTGCTGCCAGCCGGTTTGCTGTTGTCTGGCGGCGTCTGTGCACACCGGAATCGGCAAGCCTGGCCGGTCAAGTCTGATTTTTATGAAATTTCTATTTTTATCCTCTTGACTTTTCGGTTGACCTAAAATATAATTTGTAATCATGAAGCCACAGTATTTAACTTGTGAAAAAACAGGCAATCCTTATATGACCTCGATGACCCGACACCGCGACGATATGATCGAACGCACACTGGCCGACGTGCAACCCGGCGAAACCGCCGTGGTCACGGCTTTGCTCGGCCAGGGGTTAGAGCGGCGGCGGCTGATGGACCTGGGCATTGTGCCGGGTACAGCGATCACCGCCGAGTTTCGTAGTCCGATGAAGGACCCGGTGGCTTACCGGGTGCGTGGGGCGCTGGTAGCCTTGCGTCACAGCCAGGCATCTCAGATTATGGTTCGCAGCATCCCTACGGAGGTTTCTTCATGACCACGACGACGAACACTATTCCCCACAGCGCGGGCTGCGCAAGTTGCCCGATGAACCGGCATCTTGAGCGCCTGGGCGTGACGATGGATAGCTGGGACTACGTCGTTGCCCTGGCGGGAAATCCCAACACGGGGAAGAGCACCGTCTTCAATGCCCTGACCGGTTTGCGGCAGCATACCGGCAACTGGCCCGGCAAAACGGTGGCGCGGGCCGAAGGGGGCTTTGAGTATGGGGACAAGCGGTTCAAGCTCGTGGACTTGCCGGGCACCTATTCGCTGCTGGCGGCGAGCATCGATGAGGAAATTGCCCGCGACTTCATCCTGTTCGGCCAACCGGATGTGACCGTGATCGTGGTCGATGCCACGCGGCTGGAGCGCAACCTGAACCTGGTGTTCCAGGTGTTGGAAATCACCGACAAAGTGGTTGTGTGCCTGAACCTGATGGATGAAGCAGAGCGTCATGGGCTGATCGTCGATGACCGGCGGCTGGCGCGTGACCTGGGGGTTCCGGTGGTGCCCACTGTCGCACGCCGCCAGGAGGGAATCCGCGATTTGCTCCAGGCGGTGCATGACGTGGCGACGGGCGAAGTCCAACCCCGGCCCTACCGCATCACGACTACCCGTGATCCGGCCCTCGACCACGCGGTGAACCAGCTTGCCGCGACGATCCAGGCTGCTTTTCCGGGGCTGCCGAATGCGCGTTGGGTGGCGATGCGCTTGCTTGATGGCGATCCCCAGATCGAGCGGGCGATCCGCGATGGCAGCCTGGGCGATCTCTCGCGCGGCGAGCATACGCCGCCGGTCGCCGAACGCCTGGCGCTGGGAGTGGCTTCATGACCGAAGCTGGATCCGACGTTCTCAATGCAGCGCGACGTTTGCGCAGCGAGGTGGGGACCGATTTTCACGACCAACTCACCGAGGCGCTGTATGCTGAGGCGGCCCAGATCGCTGACCGCGCCGTAACCCTCCCTAGCGAACGCCCGCGTTTTGACCTGGATCGAACCATTGACCGGTTGGTCACCAGCCGAACCTGGGGTTTCCCCATTATGATTCTGCTGCTGACCCTCGTGTTCTGGATCACGATTCAGGGGGCCAACGTCCCGTCGAGCATGCTGGCGACGCTATTGCTGGATACCGTCCACCCTGCATTGAAAGACGGGGCGGCGGCATTGCATTTTCCCTGGTGGTTGAGCGGCGTGTTGATCGATGGCGCTTACCTGGCGGGAGCCTGGGTGCTGAGCGTCATGCTGCCGCCGATGGCGATCTTCTTTCCGCTGTTTACGCTGCTGGAAGATTTCGGCTATCTGCCGCGGGTGGCCTTTAACCTCGACCGCCTGTTCAGCCGGACGGGTGCGCACGGCAAGCAGGCGCTTTCCATGACCATGGGGTTTGGTTGCAACGCGGCGGGCGTGGTGGCTACGCGCGTCATTGATAGCCCGCGCGAGCGCCTGATCGCGATCATCACCAATAACTTTGCGATCTGCAACGGGCGCTGGCCGACGTTGATCATGGTCTCGACGATATTCATCGGGAGCGCTGTCCCGGCGGCGCTGGCCGGGTTTGTGGCGGCGTCGGCGGTGGTGGGCATTGCTGTGTTGGGGGTGCTCATGACCTTTGCGGTGTCGTGGTTCCTGTCCCGCACGATGCTCAAGGGCGAGGCTTCCGTCTTCAGCCTGGAATTGCCCCCGTACCGTCCCCCGCGCATCTGGCAGACGCTTTACACGTCGGTGATCGACCGCACGCTCATCGTGCTGTGGCGTGCCGTGACGATGGCGGTGCCGGCAGGCATGGTGATCTGGACATCATCCAACATCATCGTTGGCGGCCAGAGCATCGCCGAGCACACGATTGACCTGTTGGATGGTTTTGGCTGGCTGCTGGGGTTGAATGGCGTGATTCTGGTGGCTTATATTGTGGCCATTCCGGCCAACGAAATCATCATCCCGACGATCCTGATGCTGACCGTGTTGAAAGTGGGGGTATCAGGCGTGGGTGCGGGCGCGGGCGTGATGTTTGAGTTGGACTCGGAGACCGCCATCCGCGATATTTTGCAGTTAGGCGGGTGGACGACGCTCACCGCGATTAACCTGATGCTGTTCGCCTTGCTGCATAATCCGTGCAGCACCACGATCATGACCATCTACCACGAAACCAAGAGCCTCAAATGGACGACGGTCGCCACATTGTTGCCGGTTGCTCTTGGAATAGGCATTACCCTGGCGACCGCGACGGTAGCGCGTTTATTTGGCTGGGCATAAAACGCTCGTCACTCGTGAGGACGATGCACAACCGCTTGCATGTTGCGCAGGCGGTTTTTGATGCGGGTTCCAGCATGATGACGAGCGGATGATTGCGCCGGGTGACAACAATACGCCCGATAAGGCCATGCGCCGCCCGCTGAAATCGCCGGGCGCGGCGCCAACTGGCCGCGCCCCGGTTGATCCGTTCGTGTAGATCGTAAAAGCTACTTTTCGGACAGTTTCTCGTACGCATTGCGCACGATCGTTAGCAGTTCGTCAAAGGCTTCGTCGCTGACCGGGTTTTCGTCATCGGCGGCGATCGCGTTGATCTCTACGACGACCTCGTCTTCCTGGAACAGGGCATACCGCACGCGGTCGCGCTGGGCGACCAACGCTGTCGCTTTCGGCGGCTGGCGATCTTTGTCCAGTTCCAGCCCGTCCAGCAGCAACTCGCGCTCGCGATTTGTCAGGGCGAGTTCGGCGGAGTCGATGCTGGGGTGGGCTTCGACGGTGATGTACGCGATAGCGTCATCCGCGCCCTCATAAATCATTATGACGTGGCCCATATTCGTAATCGTGCTGGATAGCAGTTTGACCGTGTCTTTGTCCTCGCGTTCCCAGTCGCCCACTTCGCCGGGCAAGTATCTGACGAATTCATCGGCGCGAGCCTTGGGGCTGGGCTTGCAGGCGGCCAGGGCAGCACCCACTAGCACGATCAGGGCGATGAACAGGACACTATTTGCTCGTTTCACCGGACTCTCGCTCCTGTTTAGGGTCGATCAATGCTCACCCAAGTAGGCGGCACGGACCATCTCGTTCTCACGCAGGGCTGCCGCATCGTCTGATAGTATGATCTTTCCTGTCTGGAGCACATAACCACGATGGGCGACGGCCAGCGCCATCAGCGCGTTCTGCTCGACGAGCAGAATGGTCGTGCCCTTTTCGTTCAGGTACTTGACGATGCGAAAGATGTCACGCACCAGCAACGGAGCCAGCCCCATCGATGGCTCGTCCAGCAACAGAATACGGGGCCGTCCCATCAACGCACGCCCAATGGCGAGCATCTGCTGCTCCCCGCCAGAGAGTGTGCCGCCAAACTGGTTTTGGCGTTCGTGTAGCCGCGGAAAGGTATCGAATACGAATTCCAGGTCCTCGGCAATGCCGTGGATATCCTGCCGGGCATACGCGCCCATTTCCAGGTTTTCCAGCACCGTCAGGCGTTGGAAAATCTTGCGCCCCTCCGGTGACTGAACGATACCCCGCTCCACGATATGGTGGGGTGGCAGGTGGGTGATGTCGCGCTCGCGCAACAGCACGCGCCCTTCCGCCGCGCGGACGATCCCGCAAATGGTGTTCAGGGTCGTGGATTTTCCGGCCCCGTTGCCGCCGATCAGCGTCACGATCTCGCCCTCTTCGACGGTGAGCGAGATGCCTTTGAGGGCGTGAATCTTTCCGTAGTAGGTGTGCAGGTTTTCGACTTCTAACAGCGCCATAGTTGCTTTCCCTCTGGTGTTTCTCGCTACACTTCCAGGAAGTCCAGATCCACTTTGTCGGCTGACGTACCCAGGTAGGCTTCAATCACCAGCGGGTCGTTCTGTACGTGTTCTGGCGTGCCTTCCGAAATCTTCCGCCCGTAGTCGAGCACCGTTACCTGGTCGGAGATACCCATCACCACGCTCATGTCATGCTCGATCAGCAGGATGGTTAGGTCGCGATCATCGCGCAGACGGCGGATGAAATTCATCGTATCTTCTGTTTCCTGCGGGTTCATGCCGGCGGTTGGTTCGTCCAGCAGCAGCAGGTACGGGTTGCTCGCCAGGGCACGGGCGATCTCCAGGCGGCGCTGGCTGCCGTAGGGCAGATTCGTTGCCAGCACATCGGCCACATCGTCCAGGCCAACGAATTCCAACAGTTCATAAGCAAACGCCAGGGCCGCATTTTCTTCGCGCGCGTTGAGTGGCATGCGGACGAGCGCCCCCATCGACGTGCTGCGCAGGTTGGAGTGAATGCCGACCATCACGTTTTCGATGACGGTCATTCCGGCAAACAGGTGAATATTCTGGTACGTCCGCGCAATGCCCCGCGCCGTGATCTGATCCGGGCGCAGGCCCTGGATCGGGTGGCCGAGGAAACGAATCTCCCCTTCTTCGGGCGTATAGAAGCCGGTGACGCAGTTGAAGAAGGTGGTCTTCCCCGCGCCGTTCGGGCCGATCACGCTGGCGATCTGTTGGGGCATGATGGTCAGGTCCAGGTCACCCACCGCCACCAGCCCGCCGAAGCGTTTTGTCACGCCGGTAGACAGGAGAACGGGTTCAACACCCTTGTGATCCGTCATGCTTCACCTTCCTTCTGTTGGTGGTGTCGCCGGGTCAACATGCGTGCCCGCTCGCGAAGCTGTGCGGGTGGTGCAGGGAGCAACCCCTCAGGCCGCAGGATGACCATGGTGACCAGCAACGCGCCGAAGACCAGGATGCGGTACGTCTCTAGCTGGCGGAGCACTTCGGGAACGCCGATCAGCGCGATTGCGCCCATGATCACGCCGGGGATGCTGCCCATCCCGCCAATGATCACCAGGCTGAGCACTTCGATTGACACATCCAGCTTGAAGTCGTTGGGGTAGATGTTCCGCTGGCGAGCCGCAAACAACACCCCGCCGATTCCTGCGAATGCAGCGCCGATGGCGAACGCCGTTAGTTTGGATTGGACCAGGTGGATGCCCATAGACTGAGCGATGTCCTCGTCACTCATCATGGCGCTCCACGCACGACCGGTGCGCGATGCCCTGAGCCGCGTCGAGAAAAACGCCACCAGCCCCGCACCGAGAAATACGAGGTAGACCATCGCCAGGAAGTTCACCCCGCCGGTGGCACCGGTCGGCAGTGGTCGGGGGATTTCCAGCACGCCTTGCGGCCCGCCGGTATACTCGCGGAGGTTGGTGAATAGCAGGCGAATGATCTCGCCGAACCCCAGCGTGACAATGGCCAGGTAGTCGCCGCGCAAGCGCAACACCGGAATGCCAAGCGCAATGCCCGACAGACCGGCGACAATGATGCCAGCCACCAGCCCCACCAGGAAAGGTGAGGTGTGTTCGAACAGCGACCGGTATGCGCCTGTGCCATCCAGTAGTGACGCGACGACGGTACTGAGCACAATGGCCACGAGCGCCAGCAACGCGGTTATGCCGGTGGGAGGCAGGGCCGGGAACTGGATCAACGGCTGGCGGTCTGCGGCGACGGGATTCTGTGCCCGTGCGCGGCGACGCCACAAGGTGACCCCCACATAGACGACGATGAGCGTGATCACGATGGCGATCAAAATCCAACCGGCCAGTTTGATCACCATTTCATCGTTACCGGCAAACTTCAACCCCCCCGGCTGGTTGTTGTCGTCGAGCTCGAGCTGGTTGGAGGACAAAAAGGCATAGGCATACGCGCCCAGGGCAAAGAAGGCCACATAGCCCAGGTCCAGCAGCCCGGCGTACCCCACTACGATGTTCAGGCCCAGGCCCAACATGACATTGATGCCGACGATGGTCATCACGTCGTTTTGACCCTGGTTGAGGTAGAGCGGCATGAGCAGGATGACCAGCAGCGCCAGAGTCCCGGCGAATTGGGTTTCAAGGCGTCCAGGCGTGCGCAGCGCGATGATGTTTTGCACCACGAGCAAGAGTCCGATCAGCACCGCGATCAGCACGCTCAACGTGGCGCTTCCGCGGAGGGCGCTGGCGGTGGCGATGAAGTACGTTTTGCTATCCACGATACGCCATAGGCCCAACGCCATGATGCCGGCGATCAGGGCCAGGCAGATGCCCAACCGGGCCTGGTAATTCAATCCCCAATCATCAGGTTTGGCGGCGCGGATGGCCACCAGCGCCCACAGGATGATGGCGAAGCCAATCAACAATTGGACTTCCTGGGCGCTGCCCTCCAGTGAAATGACTGGATTGAGCGAACTGTAAGTGCCCGATCGCGCGTCGAACGTGCCATGCCCGACGGTCAACCACAACAAAGCGAAGGTGAACAACGGCAACAGCAACACGCCCCAATGGGCGAGCGGTTTGCCGGATATAACGGCTGTTCCCCGTTTCAAGTAATGGCCGACGCCAACCACAAGCCAGATACGGGTTATGAGGGCGCTCAGCGTGCTCACCACCACCAGCACGACCATGAAGCCGTAAAACCCGCCAATCACCAGGTTGATCTCGAAGACTTTCAGCCCCGTGTCCGCATCAAATGTCAGGCGCATGGGATTTGTGCGCAGCGCCGCGCCTTCCGGGTATTCGCCTGTGAGCGGATCGCGCGGTGGATTGGCGAACAACTCGTTCGCAGGCACGCCGGACAGCACCGTCATCGTCTCGGTGGTGATAGAGTGGAAGTAGTCTTTGACGTCAATACCCCGCTCCTGCCAGCGATTGATCAAGGACATGAACAGGAATGCGAGCAATGCCGCCACGACGCCCATCGCCAGGGCATTCTTCAGCACGTGGGCCGCGCTTTCGTCGTGCAAGCGGCGTGCCAGCCTGACGGCGAAGATGCCCATGACCAGCAGCAACAACGGCAGGGCAAGGGTGCGCAGGTTGATCGGGATGCCGAGCAGGATCAGGAAGAGGATGATCATGCCAGCGATGAAGCCAGCGATGATCCCTTCACGCAGCGAGTCAATGAACCGTTTGATGAGTGCTTGCAGCATGGTCTAGACCTTCTTTTCTGCCAACACTTCGCCAAAGATACCGGTTGGCCGGAAGATGAGCACCAGAACCAGCAGGCTGAAGGCGATCACATCTTTGTATTCGGCGGGGATGCCGAGCATGGTCGGCCCCAGCGCCTCGACCAGCCCCAGGAAGAAGCCGCCAAACATCGCGCCGGGGATGTTGCCGATGCCGCCCAGAACCGCCGCCGTAAAGGCTTTGAGGCCAGGGATAAAACCGGCCCGGAAGTTAAATGATTGGTTGTGGAAGCCCATCATCACCCCGGCAGCCCCGGCCAGCAACGCGCCAATCGCAAACGTGATGACGATCACTTGATCCACATTGACCCCCATCAGCGCCGCCGTCGGTTTGTCTTCGGCCACTGCACGCATAGCCCGACCGGTTTTCGACCGCTGGACGAACAGGTAAAGCATGATCATCAGGGCCAGCGAGACGATGACGATGATGATACCTGTTTTGGTTACCGGAATGACTCCCAGGTCGCCGATCCGCACTTTGATTGTCCCGTCGATCAATTTAGGACGGGAATAGGCTCGCTTGGACGGCCCGAAGACGTTTAGCATGGCCTGTTGTAAGAAAAACGACGCGCCAATGGCGCTGATCAGCGGGGTCAGGCGGGGTGCGCCACGCAGCGGACGGTAGGCGACGCGTTCAAGGGCAACAGCCACCAGCATGGAGGTCAGCATCCCGATGGCCACAATGAATAACAGCGACACAATCGTGATGACGACTTCGTATACATGAGGGGCAAAGCCACCCAGGGCTTGCAACAACCCATAGCCCACCAGCGCCCCGATGATTAACCGGACGGGCAAGCTGAACAATGTGATGACCCATGTTGGATCGGGTTCGGCGGCTTCTTTCCCTTTTCGTCCGGCACGGGCTGCCAGCGTCTCCAGGGGCAAAAACATGATGGCGAACAGCAGCGGGAGCAACACGGCGGCTACAGTGGCCGCGCCCACTTCGAACGTGCCATCACCCAGATCGGTAATATAAGTTAGCGCAAACCACCCCCCAAAAGCGCCCATGACAAGAACTTCGCCGTGCGCGAAGTTGATCATGAACAGGATGCCGTAGACCAGCGTATATCCTAGCGCGACCAGGGCATACACGCCCCCCAACACCAGACCGTTCACGAGTTGCAAGCCCCACAGCGTGATCGGATAGCGTTCTGGGGAAGCTTCTACGACCACACCCACCCGGTATGCCGCAGCCAGAAACAAAACGACACCTAAGTAGTTAATAATGATGCGGGTTGACGAAACGCTTTCTTCGCTGCGATAGCGGCTGATGAGAATAACGCTCAGGGCGACCAGACCAACGACGGCATACACCCAGAGCGCATTGTACAGCCAATCGCCGATGGTTTGATAGATCGTTTCGGGTGGCGTTCCAAACAACCCCGCCACGAGCGCAATGACCCAGAAGATCCGTGAGAGGGCCAGCAAAGCCCCCCAGCCAAAATACTGGCCGCTGAGTTTGTCGAGATCAAGGTCAAGGCGACTGAGTGGGCGAGCCTGTGTTATTTGCGCCATACAAGTCCTCCATCCACAGGGCGTGCCGCAGTCCACGCGCCACATTGATTGAACTATGGGGAAAACGACGCGGTGCCACGCGACAGAGGGCCGGGCACCTGGCGGATCATAGCAAAATCGTACCAGCGCCATGCGCGGTGTTCCAACGATGGCGCTGGTTAGCTCATCCTAGCAGGGTTTCCCCAGGCAAACGATGTTACTCCACTTCCATCTCGAACAGATCTTCCGGCACCTCAACTTGCACGAATTCGCCATCTTCAACGATGTAGATGGCGAAAACCGTCGGGCCGCAGTCACCATTCTCGGCGCAGGTGAGGGTTCCGACCAGGCCTTCATAGTCCTTGGTTTCACGGACAGCCTTGATCAACTCTTCACGGTCGATGACCAGGTTACCGGCATCGTCCACGACGGCGACCTGATCGATCGCAGCGAAGATCATGCCCGCTGCATCAGCCGCATGGTAGTGGAACGGGCCGAGTTCTGAGGGCAGGACGCCGAACATTTCTTCGTACTTGGCGTCAAACTCTTCGTATTTCAGTTCTGGCGGGAAACTGGCGTAGGTGCCTTCGGCAGCGTCACCGGCTCCCTCAACGAACGACTGGCCCTTGATGCCATCCGGCCCGAAGAAGATGGTGTCATCCAGACCAACATCGTTTTTCTGCGGGACCAGAAGCACAGCCTGCTGTTCGTACCCACCGAAGAAAATCACATCCGGTTCGGCGGCCACAAGCGGGGTCAGCACGGGGCGGTAATCCTGGTCTTCCTGGTTGATACCTTCGAAGGCCACGACCTCGCCACCAAGCGCCTCGAATTCCTCGCGGACCGCTTCGGCCACGCCCAGACCATAGGTATCGTTATCGTGCAGCAACGCAAGCTTGCGAGCGCCCAGCACCTTGTAGATGTAGTGTGCGTCCATGGCACCCTGCTTCGAGTCCAGGGGAGCCACGCGGTTGATCACGTCCAGGCCGCGCGCGGTCACCTCGACAGCCGTGGCGCTGGGGGACACCATCACGATGCGGGCTTCTTCGTACACATTCGAGGCGGCAATGGTCGCGCCGGAGCAAATGTGCCCGACTACAGCGACTACCGACGGGTCGGAAGCCACACGGTTGGCAACCGTAGTAGCATCGTCACCGGAGCAGCGGTCGTCCTCGACAAACAGCTCAACTTCGAAGCCCTTAATGCCACCGGCCTCGTTGAGGAAGGCCGTAGCCGTTTGAACACCCTGGGCAATGTCCAGGCCGAATTCGGGAATCACGTTGGTCAGATCAGTCACCACCGCAATTTTAATCTTTTCGCCGGGAGCGATGACGACTTGATCGCCGCCTTCCTGAGCGAGTGCGGGGGTGACGGCACTCACCAACAGAACGATCAACAGCAGGAAACGAAGGGACTTAATCTTTTGCATGGTGTGAATCTCCTCATTGACAGACTGTGTGACTACTTATCGAAAGGTACTTATGTAAGGCCGCCTGTGTAACGGTGAATCCTCTCGACTAACGATCTCAGATGCACCTCCTTCCGCGCTTGTATGCCTGGGGCGAACCGACGACCACTGAGTGATACAACCAGTCCCCGCAGGCGAGGGGGACTCTTAGGGAGTAAAAGATACGAAAAGAGTATTTAATGGTAACCGGAATTCTCAATCTTTGTCAAACCCGGCGAGTTACACCAGGCGTGTGCCCGATTCTGCGGCATTTCATAGCACGACTAATGTCATTTTACGCCATCACACTGTATGCCACTTGTTCAAATTGCACAAGTTAGAAAAGTGACGTGGCATCCCACCGCACGCCAAGTGACATGAACAAAACACGTCGTTGAATGACTATTGATCCTTGCTGCACTGGGCGCTATTTGCGGATATAATGAGGCTACGATGATGCATTTTATGCAGCGAATACATCCCCGCACGCACCATCGAACTGGTTCGGTTATGTTCTCACTTAATGGAGTTAAGAAGGAGGCAATACGATGTTAAGCCATAAGCGGCAATGGGCACTGATGTTACTCGTGGTGCTGTCGCTGTTGCTGGCCTTGCCGGTGCAGGCGCAAGAGGGAGAGGAGCCGGTTATCAAGCCGCTCCCCTGCGATGAACCGGGTAAGCTCACGATGTGGGTTTGGGACGAAAACTGGGCAACGATCATCGGCGATTCGATTGAGGCGTGGAAAGCCGAGTACTGCCCAGGCGCAGAAGTTGACCTGCAGGTGCAACCCTGGGGCCAGTATTGGGACTTGTTGAAGACCAACGCGGCGGGCGGTGATCTGCCGGACGTGTTCAACATGTCGCAACCATTTTTCTTCTTCTATGCCGATAACGATGCTGTCCTCAATTTGCAGCCCTACTGGGATGAATTCGGCGTCGACACCTCGATCTGGGGCAGCGGCCTTGTTGGTCCCTATCGTTGGGGCGAAAGCGGCGATCTGTATGCGGCCCCGGTGAACTGGGATACGATTGCGGTCTACTACAACAAAGACATGTTCGACGACGCCGGTCTCGACTACCCGACCGCCGACTGGACCTGGGACGATTTCGCACTGGCTGCCGAAGTCTTGACCGATCCGGATAACGATGTATACGGCGCGGCGGTGTATGCGGAGTACCAGGCCGGTTATCCGAACTGGATCGCCGCTACGGGCGAGACCCCGGTCGTGGACGCGGCCCGTACCGACTGCACGCTGGACAACCCCGGAAGCCTGGAAGCCTTGAACTTCCTCAAGGGCCTGTACGATGCGGGCTACATGCCGAGCGTTTCGGTCATGGGCGGTGCGTCGGCAGACGATGCCTTCAACTTCTGGGCCTCCGAGAAAGTCGCGATGATCACCGGTGGATCGTGGAAGCTGACGCAGGCGCTCGAAGAAGTGACCTTCAACTGGGATGTCGTGCAACTGCCCAAGCACCCCGAAACCGGGCGCAGCCGTTCGATCGTGCACGCCGTTGGCTATGTGGCCTCGGCCCGCTCCGAAATGCCCGATCTGGCCGCCAACCTGATCCTGTACCTGGCCAGCGACGAGGGGCAAAAGTTCTTCGCCGAGGGCGGCAACGTGGCTCCGGCCAACCCCTCCCCCGCCATCCAGCAACTATGGGTCGACTCGTTCGGTGATACGGACGTTAATATCCAGGCATTTGTCGATGCGACGGTGGATTCGCAGGGCGTCACCGTCTTCGAGGAAATCTGGAATGTGATGAACACCGAACTGGTGGTGCAGATCTTTGACCTCGACATGAGCGTCGAAGATGCTGTTGCCACGACCTGCGAAGCGATCAACGCGGAACTGCCCTGACGTTTTCTAGTGCGGCAATTGCCGGGGAGCAGACCTGACTGCTCCCCGGCTTTATTTCGATGGCCTTGCCAAGTGTGTGATGACTTCACGATTGCTCTCTATACTGGGGCCGACACCACTCAGCCGACGTAAGGCATTGTGGGGATTGGCCCTTATTGCTCCTAACACGTTGGGACTATTCTTTTTCTTCGGAATTCCGGTGTTGATGGCGTTCTCCACCTCGCTTCAAGAGTGGAACGCGATCAAACCGGCGCGCTTCGTCGGCCTGGAAAATTTCGAGCGCTTGCTGCAGGACGAGAAATTTGAACAGGCCCTGACCAACACCCTGAAACTGATCGGCCTGACGGTTCCGCTTGAAGTGCTGCTGGCGCTGGGCGTGGCGATGCTGCTCAACCTGCCTCTGCGTGGGCGTAACTTGTTGCGCACGGCCTATTTTTTGCCGGTTGTGACCTCGACCGTCGCTGCGTCGGTGGTGTGGACGAGCATTTTTCAGCCCCAATATGGCATCTTGAGCCAGTTTTTGAACCCGCTTGGCCTGGGAGATGAAAAATGGCTGGTCGATCCCGGCCTGGTGCTGATCCCGATTGCGGTGGTCGCCATCTGGCAGCGCATCGGGTTTGATATGGTGATCTTTCTGGCCGGGCTGCAGGCGATACCGGGCGTATTGTATGAAGCGGCCCTGATTGACGGGGCTGGACGCTGGCATCGCTTCCGCCATGTGACATTGCCGATGCTATCGCCGACGACATTCCTGGTGGTCGTACTGGCAATTATCAACAGTTTCCAGATATTCGATCAGGTTTATGTGATGACGTTGCGCACGGTTCCGGGTGGCGTTGGCGGGAGCGCTACCACATTGACGTATTACCTCTACCGGCGCGCATTCACCAACTCCGAATTCGGCTATGCCTCGGCTATCGCCCTGGTCTTGTTTGTGATCATTTTAGGGGTGACCATTTTCCAACTCGTTGTTCAACGGTACTGGGTATATTACGAGGCGGAGGCGACATAGACGATGTTAGCGGCAAGGACAAAGCGTGCAGCGTCGCACCGGGACCTGTCGGTACCAATCCAGGTTTTTTCATACGCCGTGTTGGTGGCCGGGGCGCTCATCATGCTGCTGCCGTTCCTGTGGATGACCTCGACGGCCTGCAAACCGCCTGTAGAATTGAACAAGATACCGGTGCGCTGGATTCCGGAAAACCCGGTCTGCGGTGACAATCTCCAGGCCCTATACGATACCTCGCCCCGTTTCAACCGGTACATGCTGAACTCTGCCCTGTTGACGATCGGACGCACGCTGGGGCAACTCATCACCTGCTCGCTGGCGGCTTACGGGTTTGCCCGGTTCAAGTTTCCGGGGCGCAACGTGATCTTCGCCCTGTGCCTGGGCTTGCTGATGATTCCCTTTCAGGCGATCCTGATCCCCGAATACATGCTGATTCGCAAGTTGGGCTGGCTCAACACGTTTTACGCGCTCATTGTGCCGGGGACGTTCAGCGCGTTCGCGCTGTTTCTGCTGCGGCAGGCGTTCATGCAGATACCGTTAGAGATTGAAGAGGCCGCCGTCATCGATGGCGCAAACCCCTTGCGCGTCCTATGGCATGTAACGCTGCCCCTGTCGATTCCATCGCTGGCAGCCTTTGCAGTGATCACGGTGCAGGCGGCCTGGAATGATTTCCTGTACCCACTGGTCGTGGCGAATACGCCCGATACACGGGTGGTGACAATCGGCATCGCCTTGCTACAGGGCGAACGCCGCACGCCTTATAACTTGTTGATGATGGGGTCGTTCCTGGCCACAGTGCCGATGATGGTTTTGTTCCTGGCGTTGCAGCGTTACTTCATCGAAGGTATTTCGATGGGTGGCGTCAAGCGGTAGGGAGCGCACCGCAAGTACACCATGAGGGTTATGATGGGACAACGAATTAGAACGCTAAAACACAAGATCAAGAAACTGATAAGGGCCAGACGAAAAAAACAACTCTTTCAGTCGCGGCTATTGTGGGAAACCATGAAAATCAAACAACGCTTTGCCAAGAATCACCCGCGAAAACTGGCGCTTCTCATTGGGCCGGAATCGACCGGTACGCGGATTTTCACTGAGATTCTCTCCTCCCATCCTGATATTCTGGGGACGCCGGATGCTTCGGCTCACGGCGATGTTTTGGACGATGTCTGGGAATGTCTGGAAAATGATGATCTTGTGGGTGCTATGCAGGTGTTTCCGGTGATGGATGGGAAAAAGTACGTCCTTACCCGGCGATCGGTTCCTCATGCCACCGGTGATCACTACGCCTATTTCATGGATTTTCCGGCTGTAGACAGGCTTTACCAGTTATGCGAGGAGCTCAACCTGGAGCTGGTTGTGCTGCTGACATCCCGCAGCACGGCGGCTAACCTTGCTTCATGGGCCTTACAACGTGCGTCGGCGTCCAAGACCCTGGGCAAAGCAAAAGCTCAGTACCTGGCTGCCTACCGGCATCTCTTCAAGTTTCTCATACACACCGATGTCCCCTTCTTTTTCTTGTCGCTCGAAGCTCTTGTTCTCGACCAGGACGCTTACGTGCAGAGTGTGTTTGAGTTATTGGGGTTGGAACCCTATGCAACGAGTCTCGACATTCGCCCAAGCCCGAACCGGAAACGCTATGAGTGGTTCTCAAGCCAACCCGATCGCAGCTTGCTTGATTAGAAACTGGCGGGGCGGGATTCGATCAGGCGGGGAACTGTTCGAGATGGGGTGTCAAACACCAGGGGCACACAAGCTCTTTGCCATGCGAATGTCGGATTGCCGCATCGTCTTTCCCCCCCTCAACCGAATACGTTTGGCGCTTGTCGCGGAGCGCGAAAAAACTCTTGTCAACCAAACGTCCCTGTGCTATGATAACGCCCACATCACAATGTGCCTGTAGCTCAGTGGATTAGAGCACTTGTCTACGGAACAAGGGGTCGGGGGTTCGAATCCCTCCAGGCACGCCAAAACGCCCGCGCTGCGGGCGTTTTTTCTTTCCTGAGCAAGAAAGATACGTGCTATTCGTCTGCTTGCGCTGGCACGCGAGCGCCATCCGGAAGCACGAGCAACCCCTCAACCAGACTCTGGCGGGCGGAGACATAGTCGTCAGGCACTGTTTCGGCGTCAAGCAAGTTGATGCCCGCTGGCTCGATCTGCAGATTGGCCACGAACAACGTCTGCGCATCATCATTCAGCAAGGCAACCAACCCGCTGTGTGGATCGCCTGCCGTATCAATAAACTGGTAGGCGACCAGATACCCGCGTCCTGCCTCGCGTTCAACGGGTTCGATTCCCTGGATGCTTTCAACGTTCTCAGCATTGCGCACCCACGCCTCCGCATCATCCGGCGAAGCGAGCGGCTGGTCGGCTTCTGTGTAGAGGCGCACGCGTTCGATCGTATTCCCTGACGGCAAGTTGAACGTGACCGGGCGGCCAAGACTTCCGGCGACCTGTGCCCAGGTAGCCGGGTGCTTCAACATAAAGCCAAGTTGCTGGTCGATATAAGCTGGCCAGTCTACGGGGAGCGCAAGCAGCGGCGCAAAACCGGTGAAGGCGGGGGTCACCAGCTCATCGAGCAATGCCAGCAAGTCGGGATTGTTGGCAGGGACAATGATACGCGACACGAACAACCAGTCTTCAAGAAGGTAGGACGTGGAACGGCCCAGGTAGTCGATTCCCTGCGACACAAGATCGAAATCCACAATGACGCGGTCGTCTACAATTCTGCGCCCGATTTCTTCCCAACTATCGTAGTCGATCCACGCCCCGGCGAAGTGCTCTGGTGTCAGGTAGCCGGTGCTGAGCGCAGCGGGCGTTTCGTATTGCACGCCGGGTTGGATATAGTTATGGATAACGACAAGCCGTCGTGGACTTTGAATGACGACTCGTGCCGTCGCGCTGGCGTTTACCGGTTCGCCTTCGTCGATGATCCAGTCTGCGCCTGCCGGTCTGAAGGTCTGAAAGTAGCCGCTAGAGTGGATATAAGGTGGCTGGCCGGTCAGTTGGGGATTGGGGTCTGGCGTCGGGGCGACCAACGGGGTCGGTGGGGGGGTGTTGAACGCCACATCATCTCCTGAGCTGCTACTACGCCGTCCCAGGTCTGGTGCGGTGAGGCTGAGCACGAAAGTAAAGATGATGATGGAACCTATAATCGCGCCTATAATCGTGGCCCGGCGCTGGCGGCGTTTTTTCCTTGATGCCATCGTTACTGCTCCACTTAGCCGAAATCTCTCGGATACGATTTCTATCTTTTCCAACACATCGGCCCCAAACTATACCGCGAAATTGGAGGTGAAGAAATGTTATCGGAAAATCAGTCTGACCTGCATTCAGAACAACCCCAGAAGCCGGAGCCTGAGATTGAGCCGATCAGCATTGAGGAGTCCCAGGCGATCCTGGCGCGCGCCCTCGAACCCTACCTGGCGGATGGCTGGCATGTGCTGGATCGCAACCCGTCGATGGCGCGGCTGACGCGCGGCCTGCGTAACCTGGATGTGCGCGTGGATCTGCTCGGCAACGTCGAAACGCACGAGTCGGGGTTGACCCCGCTTCAGGAGAGTGGGCGATTGATGGCGTGGGTTTTGTTGCTGGCGTCGTTGCTGGTGGCGCTGGCGCTGGCGGCGGCCCTGGGCATCCTTTGAGCGCGTACGCGGGTTCTACTGTTTCGTGTTAAGATAAACGATGGAACACACTGCCCCGTTTGGTTGCTTTGAGTGTTGAGGGATTATGTCCGAACCGTCAGGCTCTGATAGTCTTGTTTTGCGCAATCAATTGCTTTCTGAAGAAATCCGGCGACGTGTCGATCAACTGTCGGCACTCAACACCGTTGCTGCGACGGTCAGCCAGTCGCTTGATCTCAAAGTTACGCTGAAAACGGCACTGGATGCGGTCCTCCAGGTGATTCCTGTCGACTCGTCTGGTATCAGCCTGGTGGATGAGGCTTCCGGCGAACTGGTCTTGCGGGCGCAGCGTGGCTGGCGCTATGACTTCGTATCCCAACCCATGCGCATCCCGCTTGGGCAAGGGATGTCGGGCATGGTCGTGAGTAACGACGAAGTGCTGGTCACCGGCGATGTTTCTGACGATCCGCGCCTGCACGTGCGGGAATTTGCTTCCGAGGGCGTCCAGGCGATGGCGCTCATTCCGATGCACGCGCGGGGGCGTGTGGTCGGCATTCTCAGCGTCATGAACCACGAACCGTACAAGTTCTCCGAAGAGGAACTCATGGTGCTGCGTGCGATCGCAGACCAGGTGGGCGTCGCGCTGGATAATGCCCGGTTATACGAAAGCACTAAGGCCCAGTCCAGCCGGTTGGAGGCTGTCCTCGACTCGTCGGGCGATGCGATCATCGCCACCGACAACTACGGGCGCATCAGCCTGATCAATGCCACCGCCGAGTCGCTATTTGACCTGCGTCGCGAGGCCATCATTGGGCTGCCGTTGCGCAAGGCCCCGTTGCATCCCCGCCTTCGCACCGGGTTGCGCCGGGCCATGAGCAACGAATCCGAGGGGAACACGACGTTTGAGGTGACGCTCGAAGATGGGCGCTTCCTGTCGGTGATCGTGTCGCAGGTTTACTCGCACCCCGAACCCGAAAGCGACCAGGACGCCGAGGGTTGGGTCATGGTCATCCGTGATATTACCCACCTGCGCGAAGCCGAACGGACTCGCGTTAATTTCATCCAGGCCGCCGCGCACGATATACGCAACCCCCTGGGCGTGACGATCAATGCACTGTCGATGCTGCAACACGATCTGTCGGAAACCGGACACAAGGAAGTCATCGACATCGGCATGCAGAGCCTGTATCGCATGCAGGATTTAATCGACAGCCTGCTCAATCTGGAACATATCGAGAGTGGGGTTGGCTTGCAATGCAAAGAACTCGATGTGCGCGAGTTGGTCGAACGGTGTGTGGTGGATATGACGCCCAGCATCCATCAGCGCGCCCAGACGTTGCGGATTGATGTACCGGATGAACTTCCCCCGATTCTGGGTGATATGGGCTGGTTGTACCGCGCCTTGCTGAATCTGTTGAGCAATGCCCATAAGTACACGCAAACCGGCGGAGCGATCACGGTGTCGGCTTACGTGCAGGATGATGACCTGTTTATCGAGGTGCGGGATAACGGGCCGGGCGTCCCGCCCGAAGCGCAACCGCGCCTGTTCGAGCGCTTTTATCGCGTGCCGGGGCAGACCCAGGTGAGGGGAACCGGTCTGGGGCTGGCCATTGTCAAGACGGTTGTGGAACAACACGGCGGGCGCGTGTTTGTTCAGAGCAAGCTGGGGCAAGGCAGCATCTTTGGGATGGTTTTCCCGCTGGCTACCCAGGTTCCGCCCCCCTGTGACAAAACCCAATAGCTCCTTTTTACGTTCTACCGCTCCGCGTGAAGCAATGAACCCGTGAGCCCTTGCGGTTCTCATCCCGATCCCCTGCATGAGTATACGCGAGTCATATCGGCGAGGCCGCCGCAACGACATACCCGGCATGTCGCCTGCGAAGCATGTGGGTGGGGTTACGCCAGGCGAATGCTGTGGCGCAGTTGTTCGGCCAGCGCGACGAAGTCGGGCCGGTGCAGCAAATCCAGGCTGCGCGGGCGGGGTAGCGGGACCGGCACATCGGCGACCAGGTGGCCCGGACGCGGCCCCATGACGAGCACGCGGTCGGCCAGCAGGACGGCTTCGGGGATGCTGTGGGTGACCATCAGAACGGTCTTGCGGTGACGCGCCCAGATGCGAAGCAATTCCTCGCTCATTTGCTCGCGCGTGAGCGCGTCGAGCGCCCCGAACGGCTCATCGAGCAACAGCACTTCAGGATCGTGGATCAGGGCGCGACCGATGGCGACGCGTTGCGCCATGCCGCCCGATAGGGCTGATGGATACGTTCCGGCGAAACTCTCCAGCCCTGTCAGCTCAAGCATGGACCGGGTGCGGCGTTCGCGTTCTTCGGCGGGCAACCCGGCTAGCTCCAGCGGCAACGCGAGATTACCAGCGACCGTGCGCCAGGGCATGAGGTTGGCTTGCTGAAAGATGATGCCAATGCGTCGTTGTGCCCGCGTGATCGGTTGCCCATCCAGCAGGGCGCGGCCATCGGTGGGCGGCAGCAGGCCGGCCAGGATGCGCAACAGGGTACTTTTACCGCAACCGCTCGGCCCCACCAGGCACACGAATGATTCCCGCGTGAGGCTGAGCGAGATACGGTCCAGGGCCGGGATGTCGCCGCCCGGCCCCCGGT
>CAZSXY010000017.1:0-33440 GCA_964611395.1 uncultured Anaerolineaceae bacterium
GCTGGCGATTTCTACGGCGGGGGTGCTGCTCTTTGGCACGATCCTGGTGACCCCGCTGCTGAACTGGGCGACGGACGCCGCGCACGCGCTGTACATCATTTTGTTATAAGCGGTTGTTTGACCAGACCTCACCCCCTTTTCCCTTCGCCGACGCGGTTGGCGAGGGGGCAGGGGTGAGGCCCCCCAGGGCATCTATCCAAACAAAATGCGATCCCCTATGGCGTGCAGACTGCGTGGCCTGCCGGAGAACCAGCGCCACAGCCAGTACTTCTCGATCAGCACTTTCACCCAATGCCAGCGCCGGGCAGGTGGGTGCAACGTGATGGATGGAGCTTGTGCGTCATAGAAATCCCCCTCCCCATAACCCGCGCGGCCATCACCTAGCTCGATGAAACAGCCACCAACGCCATCAAAGGACTGCCTTTTCTCCCAGCCCAATATTTCGGCTGCCAGGTTGTAAGCCACCACCTCAGCCTGCCGGTGGGCAAATACACCTGCTTTGGGCAGCACCAGCGGGCCATCTGGCTTGAAGCGACCAGGGAGCGGGATCACGGTCACGTCGCCCAGGGCGTAAACCCCTTCGAACTGGGTGGCGAGCGTGTCGGGCGCGACCGGTATCCAGCCAGATTCGTTGACCAAACCAGCGTCATGCACCACCTGAGGGCTGCGGTGCGCTGGCACGGCCGCAAGCAGGTCAAACGGGACGCGTTCACCGGACTCCAGCACCAACTCGCGGGTCTTGGCATCTACAGCCTGGGTTCCTGTCAGCGGGCGATAGGGAATATCGCGTTCGGCAAGCATCTCCTTGACGGCTTCTGCCATAGCCGGACCCGCGGTGCCCATAGGCTCTCCCTCCGGAGAGATCATCAGTAGTGCGGTTGCGTCCCGCAGGCCCCGTTTTTTCAAGTAGGCGTGAATCATGAGGGCCGTCTCATAGGGTGCAGCCGGGCAACGGTAGGGCAGGCCGGTAACGGCGACGACGATCCGCCCCCCGCTGAACTCACGCAGCGCGTCGCGCAGCCCGGAAGCGCCCTCCAGCGTATAGGGGGTGTGTGCGGCTTCTGTAAAACCGGGCGTCAACTCAGGCGCTGGTTGTGCGCCTAACGCTATCACCAGATAGTCGCCGGTGAACTCACCGGATGAAGTCTGCACGATATGGTTAGCCGGATCGATGCCCTGGATATCGGCCTGAATGAACTCGATGTTTCGGCGGGCCAGTTGGCTTAGATCGGCCTGAATGTCCACCGGATCGCGCCAGCCGAGCATCAACCACAACAGCGAGGGGTTATGCAGGTGTCTGGCCTGCCGGTCGATCAACAGGATGCGGTGTTCAGGTGTCAGGTGCCGGCGCAGTTCGTTGGCCGTTATCAATCCCCCGACGCCGCCGCCCAAGATCACGATCGTTTTGCTATTCATTGCCCTCTCTCCTCTATGGCACGGTGCGGACGTGTTTGGCTTGATGTTCTTTGTCGTTGTCGAAGTGAGAGAAAGTAGCCACTAACTAAGGGCACCCAGTACTGGCTAATGAGCATTTCTGTACTGCGTGTCTTTTCATGATAGCACGGAAAATAGAGTGCACGGTCGCTGCGCACCCAGTTGGGGATCAGAAGCCCGGCGTAAAACGACTACAAAGGCGCGGTCACCTTGATCGCGCCTCGCGCCTGTCCACGCAAGACACAAGATAACCGGCGCGAAGATTCTCGCGCCGGCTCCGTGAAGTCAATTCGGCGAACACGTTCAAATGCTCAGGGCGACGACTTTCCTCTTACCAGTTACCAAGCCCTGCGTGATCCGGGCTGAGATATTGCAGGCCGTGAATGCCCGCACAAGGATCGTTTTCTACCTCTTGGATGATGGCGAAAGCGCCCCAGATTACGGGGCCGATTTCGGTGCCATCGGCGTTATACCACACGCCATCCCCCACATATGCATCGGCGGGCGCGGCCACGATTTTCACGAAGTAAGTCCACTTGCAAGTCTTCCCGTCTTGATCGTATTCCCCTGCCATGTGATTGGTCAGCCACGCGCCGGAGCCGCGGTAGTTGGCGTATCCGTAGTGCCGGTCGAGTAGGTCGTCTTCGTCGCATGACATGTTGGACAGCCAGGCGTCGTTCCATTTCATCGCCAGGCTGAAGTCTTCGCCGGGCGGGCACCCGGCCACACGGTCGTAGTCGCAATATCTGCCGTTGAACATGTGCGCCTGGTAGTTGTACCCCCACTGGTCGTAGCCCAATGGGATCACATCACCACCGCTTGTTAGCAGTGTGCCATCCTGGATGCGCGTGCACTTCTTGTCCTTGCCACCACCATCAGCCTGGACGCTTGTTGCAGCCACCAACAGCACCACGATGGCGGCTAAAATGAGTAATCGCTTCATTGCAGGAATCCTCCTGGTTAGTATATTTTTCCTCAACTTATGTGGGGGGTCTAGCAACGAAGCAGCATCGAGGAGCATCAGACACCACCCAAACCCGCTTTGAACCTCTTGTCGCCCTGCGTAATCCTCTCTGCCCTGCGTTCATGAATCGCCGTGAAATGTGCATAGCATTATGTTATCATAAAATACTACTAGAAAAGAATAACGTTCAATTAAGTTTGCCGTATCACGCCCGAATTCCTGAAACGAACAGGGGTGATCGTTTCGATCACCCCCCGTGTTTCCCCACATCTCGTTGAGTCTACGAGCGCAGGACAACGTCGACTTTGCCACGCAGTAGCGGTTCGGGGGCCACGCCGACAATCCGGTCTGCGACGCGCCCGTTTTTGAAGATCAACAGGGTGGGGATGCCCTGCACGTGGTAAGCGGCGGCGGTGCGGGGGTTGTCATCGACGTTTAACTTGGCGACTTTCAACCGGCCTGCATACTCGCGGGCGAGTTTTTCCACGATTGGCGCGATCATGCGGCATGGACCGCACCACGGAGCCCACAGATCGACCAGAACCGGCAGGTCGCTGTCGAGCACTTCTTGCTGGAACGTGGCATCGGTGACGATCACCGGCGCGGTGGAGGCGTGGCCGTTTCTGCGCGGTCGGTCGGTCGGCGCTGGCGTCTCCGGCTGGCTGAGCGGGCGCGGGCCGCGCTCCAACAGGTAGGCTACATGATCGCGCAGATCGCGCGCCGTGATGCCCGTTGCCCGCGTTACCTCCTGCCCGTCTTTCAAAGTGATCAACGCCGGAAGCGGGCCACCGGCGCGCGCGGCGGTGTGCGGGTTGTCGTCCGCGTTGACCTTCGCCACGAGCACGCGCCCGGCGTCGTTACGTGCTATCTCGCGCATGGCCGCGTCCAGCGCCGCATCAGGCGACGCCCCGCGCCACACGACCAGCACCACCGGCAGCCCCGCGCTCATGACGCGATCGATGCTTTGATCGTTGGTGATAATCGGTGTGTCAAACCGTGCCATAGTCCACTCTCCCATTGCGGTGTGTCGCCCCCGCAGGCGGTGATGCGCGGGTTCTCATTGTTTAGATGCGGCGGGGGCGGCAGGCGTTTGCTGCGAATCGTCAAATTTGCGTTAAAATGGCGGCCACCCAGCATAGATATTCCATGTTTTTGAATAGGAATTTTTGACAATCTCTAACGACTTTGCTAGGCTTGTGCACTGCGGCACATGCAGGTAAAAATAGTTTGTTTATGGGGGTTTGTTCGAGTATTTTTTGTTCGCCATTCCCCTGTCGCATAGCAGGAACAAATGGTCAATGCAGCTCGTGCGAGCGACCTCAACACGCCAGGCTGCTTTTGCAGCGGTCATAGGAGAACCAGGCCTGACGGCGTTGGTTTTTGTTCTGCTGTCAACTGGTTTGGGCCTGCTACTTGATTTTCAGGTGACCGGTCTGCACCCGGTGTTTAGCATCGGATTGCTGATGGTCAGCATACCGGCGGCTCACTATTGGGCGTTACGCAGGACACTGCGCATGAACCAGAAGTTCGACCCCGACTATGTGCGTAATATGGCACTGGCCAGCGTAGCCGGGCAGGCGGGCTGCATGACGGTCGTGCTGATCTTCATGGCGCTTTTTGCAGGGATGTTTCTAGACTCCAGGTTAGATACACACCCTGTGTTTACGATTGGGTTCGTCTTATTAAGTGTTCCGGTGAGTTTGTATGCCATGATCCGGTTGATGTTGTCGTCGGTTGCGGCGATCAAGCCTGCGCCGCCACCGCCTGATGAATCGTCACCTGATCCGGCAGCACATGCAATGATGAAGGAGAATGGCTCTTGAAAGGAGTTCTGATACTTTTAGGCATCATTGCCGTCAGCGTGGTGTTTTGCGGGATTATCCCCTTTGTTGTCATGCCGGGGGCCGGTGTAGCCGTCGCGCTACCGGTGATTATGGTTCCCGGCGAGGTTGTCTGGGAAGACTTCCTCGGCGTCGACGGGTTGACCGTGACAAACACCATCATTGGCACGCTGGTAGCCGATGTGATCGTGCTGTGGTTTGCGCTCGCGGCGACCCGCAACATGAAGATGGTGCCCGGACGCCTGCAAGGGCTGTTCGAAGTGATCACCGACGCGCTGTGGGGACTGGCAAAATCAACCGCAGGGCCGAACGCCCGTACCATTTTCCCGCTGATGGCGACGATTTTCATCTTCTTACTGGTGGCGAACTGGGTCAAGCTCGTGCCGGGCGCAGAGAGTATTGGCCTGATGCACTGCGCAGATGAAGGCGTGAACGGCTATGACAGGAACGGTATCCTGTTGAGGGTCGATAAGGCCATGGATACCGGCATCCGCGCCACCGAGGAGAACTACGAGGCCTGCCATCATGGCGTGCACTCCGCCCCGGCGTTCGAGGCGGCGCAGCACGCGGTTCTGGTAGCGGCTGCCAACGAACTCGGTGTCGAAAGCATCTCGTTGCGGGATGATGTCGGCAACGCGAACAGCGTGGCGGATTATGTGTTGGCGAACGGTGGCGACCTTGAAGCGGTGATGGCCGAGGCGGTGGCGCTCGCCGCGGAGGAACTTGCGGCGGCGGACGATGGGGCGGAAGCCGGTGAAACCGAAGCGCATGCCGAAGACGCAAGCGCTGAGGAAGAGGCTGACGCAGAACACGCTCAAGACGCTAAATCGCCGGAGGAACTGGTCGAGGAAGCCCTCAACGAGCCGTACTATCGCGATGACCTGTACGCCGTGACGCCATTCGTGCGCGGGGCGGCCACCGACCTCAACCTGACGTTGGGGCTGGGGCTGCTGGCTTTCGTGGCGATCCAGTATTTCGGCGTCAAGGCGCAGGGCCTCAGGTACTTCACCAAGTTCTTCAATACGCCTGCCCTGGAGAACCTCGGCAAGAACCCGATGGGGATCATGGACTTCGTCGTGGGCTTGCTTGAGATCATTTCGGAGCTGGCGAAGGTACTCTCGTTCGGCTTTCGTTTGTTTGGCAACCTATTCGCGGGTGGCGTGTTGCTCTTTGTCATGTCGTTCTTGCTGGCGATGCTGGTTCCGGCCGGTGTGTACGGGCTCGAACTCTTCGTCGGGCTGATCCAGGCGTTCGTGTTTGCGATGCTGTTGCTGGTGTTCAGCGCGATGGCCATGGAAGGGCATGGCTCCGGCGACGAACATCATTAACCCATTGGTGATTCGCCCCGTTCAATCTGGGCATAACTTTACGCAACTGACGATTATCAGGAGGATTTCATGGAAGTAGATGCTGCAAAGGCCATCGGCGCCGGTCTGGCGATGATTGGTGTTATCGGGCCTGGTATCGGTATCGGCGTGCTGGTGCAGGGCGCGTTGAACGCGATCGGACGCAATCCTGACGCATCCGGCCAGATCACCACGAACATGATCTTGGGTATCGCGTTTGCCGAGGCTGTCGCGATCTATGCTCTGGTTGTGTCCCTGATCATCCTGTTCGTGCTGTAGTCGCGGTCCAGGAGGGTTCCGGTGGACGCATTAGGCATTAATCTAGGGTTTTTTATCGCGCAACTGGTAAATTTCGGCATCATTTTCTTGCTGCTGGCGAAGCTCGCCTGGCCGCGTGTGCTGGACATGCTCGACGAGCGCTCCGAGCGGATCGCACAGGGGCTTGAAGATGCACGCGCCGCCGAAGAAGCACGTGAGAATGCCGAGCGCGAACGTGACAAATTGCTGGCGCAGGCGCGCGTCGAAGGGCAAAAATTGCTCGAAGAAGCTCGCCAGCGTGGCGAAGAACAGGTCAAGCAGATGTTGCGCGAGGCCACCAACGAGGCGGAGGCGATCCGCGCCCAGGCGCGTGCCCAGGCCGAGGAAGAACGCAACCGCATTCTGGCCGATACGCGCGACGAGATCGTGGCATTGGCCATCGCCGCAACCGAGAAGCTGATCGGCGAAGCGCTGGACGAGAAGCGCCAGAAGGCCATCGTCAAGGGCTTTTTCTCCGAAGTGCCAGCCGAGGCCAAGGGCCTGGGCGAGCAGGTGGTTGTGGTGAGCGCGGTTCCGCTCGACGATGACGAGAAAGTTCAGGTGCAGAAGGTTACCGGGGCGAAGGACGTCGAGTACAAGGTTGATCCGGACATTCTGGGTGGCCTGATCATCCGCGCCGGTGACAAGGTCGTTGACGGTAGCGTGCGCGGAGACTTGCGAATGCTGGCGACGCAGCTCCAGTAAGCGTGCTGCCGCGCGACAAATGAACACCGAAATTGACAACGTCAGAGAGTACACCCTCTGGCGTTGTTTGGTGCCAGCGCATGCCCTGGCGCGGGGTGTTTGCGCCATTTTTTCCCGGCGGACTCCTGGGTGAACAGCCGCTGATCGGCTACAATGGTGCTCGCTGTTGAAGGGCTGGAAATGGAGCGTGTATGAAGTTCGGTGAACTGCTGGCCGGATGGCCTGACGTACTCGCGCACCCGGATCAGGATGTAGCCATCACCGCGCCCATCACCGAGAGCGTGCAGGACGTGCAGCCCGGCGGCGTGTTCCTGGCGCGGCGCGGCGCGAACGTGGACGGGCACGACCTGATCTCGCAGGCGGTCGAGCGCGGGGCGGTGGCCGTCGTTGGAGAGCGCCCGCCGGGTGACGTGAATTGCCCTGTGCCCTATGCGCAGGTCGCTCACGGGCCGTCCGCGCTGGGACCGCTGGCGGCGGCCTATTACGGGTATCCGTCGCGCCGGCTGGTGGTGATTGGCGTGACCGGCACGGACGGCAAGACGACGACAGCGACGTTGATTCACAGCATCTTGCAGGCTGCCGGGTTCCGCGCCGGGCTGATTACGACGGTCAGCGCCGTGATCGGTGACGAGGAACTGTCGACCGGTCTGCACGTGACCACGCCCCGCGCCGACGAAGTGCAGATGTACCTGGCCCGCATGGTGGAGGCTGGCCTGTCCCACGTTGTGCTTGAGGCCACGTCACACGGGCTGGCCCAGGGGCGCGTCGATGGGGTGGATTTCGACGTGGCGGTGCTTACCAACGTCACGCACGAGCATCTCGATTTTCATGGCACGTGGGAGCAATACCGCGAGGCTAAGGCGCGGCTCTTTGCGATGGCGGCCTCATCGTTCCGCAAGGCGGACGTGCCCAAAGTGGCCGTGATCAACGCCGACGATCCCAGCGCCGACGTGTTCCGCCAGCGGGCGCAGGGCGTCGATCATGTGCTGACCTATGCGCTCGATCCTTCGATCCCCGCCGAATTCCATGCTGGCGCGATAGCCTACGGCCCGGACGCCACCCGCCTGACCATTAGCGGGCCGGATGGGTTACAGGAGCCGGTTGATTCGGTGCTGGTGGGGCCGTTCAATGTGGCGAATGTGCTCGCGGCAACGACGGCGACCAGCGCCCTGATCGGTGATTCTGCGCGGCTTCGCGCTGCCTGGGGCGGGGGAATTCGCGCCATGCCACCGATACCGGGGCGGATGGAGCGCATCGACGAGGGGCAGGACTTCCTGGCGATTGTTGATTTCGCGCATACTCCCAACGCCCTGCGGCGCGCGCTGGAAGCGGCGCGCACGATGATCCCGTCCGACCGGCGCGTGATTGCCATTTTCGGCAGCGCGGGGTTGCGCGACCGGGCCAAGCGCCGCATGATGGCCGAGATCGGCATGCAGCTTGCCGACCGCGTGATCCTCACCGCCGAAGACCCGCGCACCGAGTCGCTGGCGGCCATTCTCGACGAAATGGCCGGGGGCTGCCGCAGCCAGGGCGGGCGCGAGGGCGAAACGTTCTGGCGCGTGATGGATCGGGGGCGGGCGCTGGCATTCGGTTGCTCGCTGGCGCGGCGCGGCGACCTGGTGATCGCGTGCGGCAAGGGCCACGAGCAAAGCATGTGCTTCGGCGCTGTGGAGTATCCCTGGGATGACCGGGCGGCGCTGCGGGCGGTGCTGCGCGGCGATCCGCTCCTCACGCTGCCGACGGCGCATCTCACGGCCCGCGATTCGGAGATTCGCTAGGATGCACACCCCGGTTATAATGAGACGGCATGACAGTGAAAAGCGCGGCAAATGATGCAAAAGAAAGGCGAACCGACCCTATGCCGGACAATCGTGCGATGACCGTTCAGCGGTTTCGTGAAGCGGAAGGCGCGGATAGCGTCTACATTCTGACTGTTCTGCAACCGTTCACCGTTAGCCAGAGTCGTTGTGTGGTGGTTGTCACCGGTTACGAAGGCCAACTCATTAGCTCCAACGGCTGCACGCCGCGTACGGCGCTTAGCCAGGGCAGCGTGCGCCACATTGACTCGCAGGTTCTTGAAAACTTCTTGCGCGGCCTCGCCGATGCGGAGATGGCCTGGGCGGGGGACGTTGTGCCGCCCAATATCCACGACGGCGTGACCCTCACGGTGGAACGCGCTGACGCCAATGGCTACGAGCGCGTGCGCATTGCCGATTTCGAGGTTGGCGGCCCTCACGGGCGGCTGATCGAAGCCTGGACAAACGCGTTCCCCGAAGCCCGCCGTATCATCGGGTAAAACGGCAGGCAGCCACCCGGCAAGCGTCAACCTGCCGTCAGGCCCCCATAAGGCATTCACCCGTGTGCCTGTGGTATGCTATTTTTACCGGATGGCTTGCCTGCCTTCGCGGGTGGGCCTTGAATCCGACCCGTCTGTTCGTTAGAATCAACTGGCGCACACAGTGACCGGGGGAACATGGTCGATCTGGGAATCGTCATCGTCAACTGGAACACGCGCGACCTGTTGCGCGACTGCCTGGCGTCGGTGTTTGCGTCGGCAGGCGAGGTGACCTTTCGCGTCGTGGTGGTGGATAACGCGTCGTCAGATGGCAGCGCCGACATGGTTCGCGCCGAGTTCCCCGACGCGACCCTGATCGCCAGTCCGGAAAATGAGGGATACCCCAGGGGGAATAACCGGGGCTTGCGGGCGCTGGGTTTCGAGGCCGGTTGCGGGCCAGAGGCCCCGCGCTACGGGCTGGCGCTGAATCCCGATACCGTCCTGCCGCCGACCGCGTTGCGCGACATGGTGGCATACATGGACGCGGACGAGTCGATTGGCATCGCCGGCGCGAAGCTGGTGATGCTCAACGGGGAGCTGGACCTGGCGTGCCGCCGGAGCTTCCCGACGCCGGAGATCAGCTTTTACCGCATGATCGGGCTGTCGCGGTTGTTCCCGCGTAGCCGCCGGTTTGGGCGGTACAACCTGACATATCTCGATCCGGACATTGAAACCGAAGTAGATTCGGTGGTGGGGGCCTTCATGATGGTTCGCCGCGAGGCGATCCGCAAGGTGGGGCTGTTCGACGAAACGTTCTTTATGTATGGAGAGGACCTGGATTGGGCGTACCGAATCAAGCAGGCCGGGTGGAAGGTGATGTACAACCCGCGCGTGACGGTGACCCACGTCAAACGGGCGGCGAGCCGCCAGTCACGCCGGGCGCAGATCGAGTTCTACCGGGCGATGCTGATCTTCTACCGCAAGCACTACCGGCGGACGACTCCCTGGTGGCTGCACAGCCTGATCCTGACCGGGCTGGCGCTCAGGGGCGGGCGACCACTGTGGCGGGACCTGTGGCGACCCAAACAGGCCGCTTCCGGGTAAGCTCCGCGATAGACCGCCAGGTGCGCGGCTTGCTCCGCACGTCGCTGGTTGGCATTGACATGCTGATGCTGAGCCTGGCGTTTGCGCTGGGTTACATGATGCGTGCCAAGCTGCCGTTACCGGCTGTGCCGGTCAATCCCCCGCCGTTTTCCAACTACGTCCCCATGATGGTTGTTCACGTGTTCACCACGTTGAGCGTCTTCTACTTCGCGCGGATGTACCACCAGCGCCGCGCCGTCAGCCGCATCGACGAGGGCTATGCCGTCGCGCAGCATGTGTCGATTGGGACGCTGCTGGCGGTGGCGTTTGAATCACTGGCATTCAAAAACAGCGCCCTGGAGCTTGATTACCCGCGTGGCGTGGTCGTCTACGCGTGGTTGCTGGGTATTGTGTTGGCCATTGTCGGGCGCGAACTGTACCGCCAGCTAACGGTGCGGCTGCGTGACCTGGGCATTGGGCGCGACAACGTCCTGATCGTTGGGTCGGGGGAAGTGGCCCGCACCATTGCCGAGAAAATTCGCTGGTCGCCCAACCTGGGGCTGAACATCGTTGGGGCCGTCAATGGCGAACAGGGCGGGACGGTCGGTGATGTGCCCATCATTGGCACGACGGATGACCTGCCGGACATCATCGACCGGTATGAAGTCGATGAAGTGATCATTGCCCTGCCCGAAGCGTCGCGCCGCGAACTGGTGCAACTGGTGAGCAAGTGCCAGCGCGGGAAGGTTGATATCAAGGTTTATCCGGACATTTTTGCTTACATGGCGGGCGGCCTGACGGTGGACGATCTCAACGGCATGCCGCTGCTGTCCGTGCGCGATGTAGCGCTGCGCGGTTGGAAGCTCAGCCTCAAGCGAGCGATGGATGCTGTGGGGTCGTTCATTGGGCTGGTGCTGCTCAGCCCGCTCATGACCCTGACCGCGATCATCATCAAGCTGGAGTCGCCGGGGCCGGTCTTCTTCTGCCAGGAACGCATGGGGCTGGACGGTCACCCGTTCCCCATGATCAAGTTCCGCTCGATGCGCCAGGACGCCGAAAGGGACGGTCCCGGCTGGACGACCGCAGACGATCCCCGCGTGACACGGATCGGACGCCTCATGCGCAGGACCAACTGGGACGAGATTCCGCAACTGATCAACGTGTTCTGGGGCCAGATGAGCCTGGTGGGGCCGCGCCCGGAGCAACCCTACTATGTGCGGCGGTTCCGCGAGTATATTCCGCGCTACATGGAACGTCACCGGGAGAAGGCGGGTATGACCGGCTGGGCGCAGGTCAACGGGCTGCGCGGGGATACCTCGATTCTGGAGCGCACCAAGTACGATCTGTGGTACGTCGAGAACTGGTCGCTGTGGCTGGACATCAAAATCGTGCTGCGGACGATTTTCCAGACGTTCATCGGGCGCAGCCGCAACGCGTATTAGGTTCTGTTGCCCTTGAATCGGCGCGGGGTGCCCGGCGGCGCTAAAAAACCGGCATCACGGCTCCCCCACGTTAGACTCCCCACTCCCAACTCAACGCCTCTCCCGTTGCGAAACTGGCATATAATAGGGACGCTTGACGTGCCCCTTATGGTGGATTTTGCGCGACTGACGGAGTAGCGGATGGACATTGCCGAACTGACCCAGCATATGCATGATTTCGTGCGGGCTAAAGGCTGGTACGAGCCGGATACACCCCGCCCGCAGACCCCACGCAACATCGCTGTTTCCATCTGTATCGAAGCCGCCGAGATTCTCGAACACTTCCAGTGGAACGGCGCGATCGAGGATCGCGCGGTGCTGGCGGGCGAACTGGCGGATGTGGCGCTGTACCTGCTGCAGCTTGCCAGCCTCACCGGTATCGACCTCGAACAGGCGATCCTGGACAAATTGCGGGTCAATTACGGGCGCACGTGGGATGATCGGGGGACGCCAGAAAGCCCCCAGTCGTGATCGTGAACGAACAGTGGGCAGCCGCCTGGCCGCCTGCTGATTTGTCATCATTGGTGGAGTTACAGTGACCGAGAAGGGGGAAAGACCGATGATTCAAGCTGATTGGTTCTCACGCGCGGCGCTGGAGGCGCACAGCCTGGATATGCGCCAGTTCGTGGACTTTCGCCAATCCACGTTGCCCAATGGCATGCGGCAGATCGAAGCGTATAACGCGAGCGGGCTGGCGTACACCATCCTGCCCGACCGGGGGCTGGATATCTGGACGGCGCATTACAAGGGCGTGCCGCTCACATGGATCAGCCAGGGGTCGCCGCACATGCCGGAATTGGCGGGATCGTGGCTGCGGGCGTTCAATGGCGGGCTGCTGACCACTTGCGGGTTGACTCATGCCGGGCCGGGATTGGACGAGCCGATCACCGACGGCGGGCGCGACCTGCATGGCCTCTATACGCGGCTGCGGGCGGGGGACGTGTCTGTAGCGGGCGGGTGGACCGGCGATGATTACGTGCTGGCGTTGCGCGGCGCTGTGTCGGAAAACCGCTTGTTTGGCGAGCAACTCCGCCTGGAACGGGAATATCGCCTCTCCCTGCGCGAGCCGGTTATCGCCTGGACGGATCGCGTGATCAACCTGGGGGACGCGCCCGCCCCGTTGATGGTGCTCTATCACGTCAACCTCGGCTATCCCCTCATCCAGGCGGGGACGCAGTTGGCCGCACCTGTCCACACGGCTCACCCCCGCGATCCGGAGGCGTGGAAAGGCGCGGAGCGCTGGCCCGTCTACGACGCCCCGATACCGCGTTACGCGGAGCAGGTCTACTTCCACCACCTGAAAGCAGATGCCCAGGGCAAGGCGGTTGTCGCCCTGCTTAATGACGCGTTTGGCTTGCAGTTTGAGTGGGACGCGAACCAGTTACCCTATATCACCCAGTGGAAGAACACGCGCCAGGGCATCTATGTGAGTGGCATCGAGCCGGGCAATTGCATCCCGGAAGGGCAGGTAGCGGCACGCGATTCCGGGCGGCTGGTGTGGCTGGAGCCGGGGGACGCGCGAACGTTCGCCGTCACCTTGACGGTGCTCGACGGCGCGGCGGCTGTGCAGGGATGCCGCGACCGCATCGACGCGCTGCAAAGCGACGGCGTACCCGCCGCCAACTGTCGCCTGGATGGTTACGCGCCCATCGGGTAGCCGGAACGGTGGGCCGCATCTGGCACATCGTTCGCAACTCATAACCCACAACCCATTGCGCACAGCCTACCTGTGGTCTCCTTGCGCTCTGGATGGCACAAAGAAGATCGCGATGTGCAGCGTCCCCACGATCAGGTGATCGCCGTCAGCGATGGTGACGGGTTGGTGTGGCTCAAGGCGCTCGCCGTTGAGGTACGTGCCGTTGGTGCTGCCCAGGTCGGTAATGGTCAGACGCTGGTGGGTGCGCCGCAGGAGGCTATGCCGCCGGGAGACACCATGCCATTCGGCGTTAAATGGGGTGAGATCAAAGAGGTGCTCGGTTGGCCCGGTTGTTTCACCCGTGTTCCGGCCCAGCACCAGCGGCGTTTCAAGCGTCAGCCAGGCGCATGTTCCGGACGGCAACATTTGAAGAAGCACCACCATGTTGGGGCTGAGCACCTTATTGCCCTGTTCCTGTGCCGGAACCCGAAACGGTTGGTGATTCAATACCCCCGTCAAAACGGGCCGCTTGGGCAGAACCTGGTCACCGCTCTGGCAAGGGGTGGTCTCGCCGGTTTCGGTGGCGCGTTGCGCCCCGTGTGTCGCGTGTCGCCCGGTTTCTGTGTAGGTGGTTGCCATGTGTATCTCCGCGTGTCGAACACCATGATGGGTCATCTTGAGTTCATGATAATGGATCGTGTGCAACGGCGTGCTTACGGTGTCTCTGAGGCCTGATCGCCTGGTTCGACCGGGAGCATTTGTTTTCAGGTAAGCACCATGTTGACTCGTCGCGTGTTTCCCCGTGTTTGCCCCTCAGCGCCGGGGATTCGGGCGAGGGTGGTGTGTGGCTGTTGTGACGCCGTGTGCGCGAATGGTAAGCAGGTTGTTGAGCGCCTTGTTGCGCGGGTGACCGGCGTGCTCTGCGGCAGGTGACGATAGCCGTTTCCCTCAAATGCGGTACAATCGTGCCGTTGGCCGTTTCCGGCCACGGTTGGTTATTTCCGGAATCACTCATTACGTGGATGTAAGGAGCAGTTGATCGTGTCACAGCAGGGCGTCACACCGCAATCCGAAGATTTTTCCCGTTGGTATACCGATGTCGTGCAAAAAGCCGATCTGGCCGATTATTCGCCGGTGCGCGGCTGCATGATCATCAAACCATACGGGTACGAACTGTGGGAGGGTATCAAAGCGGGGCTGGATCGCCGTTTCAAGGAGACGGGCCACCAGAATGCTTACTTCCCGCTGTTCATCCCGGAAAGCTTTCTCAAGAAAGAAGCCGAGCACGTCGAAGGTTTTTCGCCGGAACTGGCCGTGGTGACCATCGGCGGCGGCAAAGTGCTTGAGGAGCGGCTGGTCGTGCGCCCGACATCCGAAACGATCATCGGCTGGGCGTTTCAAAAATGGATCGAGTCCTACCGCGACCTGCCGTTGCTGATCAACCAGTGGGCCAACGTGGTGCGCTGGGAATTGCGCACGCGCCTGTTTTTGCGCACGATGGAATTCCTGTGGCAGGAGGGGCACACCGCGCATGCCACGCACGAAGAAGCGGTGGAAGAGACGATGCGGATGCTCGACGTGTATACCGACTTCGCCGTGAACGATGCGGCGATCCCGGTGATCCCCGGTCGCAAGAGCGTCCAGGAACGGTTTGCCGGTGCGCTGGCGAGCTACAGCATCGAGGCGATGATGCGCGACGGTAAGGCGCTCCAGGCGGGGACGAGCCACGACCTCGGCCAGAACTTCGCCAGAGCCTTCGACATCCAGTTCACCGACGAAAGCAATGATCTGCAATATTGCTGGACGACTTCATGGGGCGTGAGCACGCGCATGGTGGGCGCGGTGATCATGACGCACGGCGACGACAAGGGCCTGCGCCTGCCGCCCCGGCTCGCGCCGATCCAGGTGGTGATCGTCCCGATCTTCCGCGATGCAGCGCAGCATGAGGCCGTGCTGGACGTTGTGAACCGCATTGCGCCGCAGCTCAAAGACGCGGGCATCCGGGTGCATGTGGATGACCGTCCGAATCTCTCGCCCGGCTTCAAATACAACGATTGGGAGATGCGCGGCGTCCCGGTGCGGATGGAGATCGGGCCGAAGGACGTGGAAAAGCACAGCGTGGCGCTGGCGCGCCGCGACATGCCGGGTAGGGAAGGCAAGCGCTTTGTGGCCCAGGACGGCATTGTGGCGACTGTGCGCGGGCTGCTTGACGCGATTCAGGCGAACCTGCTGAAGCAGGCGACGGAGTTCCGCGACGGCCATCTGCACGAAGTGACGGGCAGCTACGCGGAATTCATCGAGGTCATCCAGCGCGGCGAGTGGGCGCTGGTGTGGTTCTGTGGTGGGGCCGAGTGCGAAGCGAAAGTCAAAGAAGATGCGTCGGCTGTGAGCCGGAACTTCCCGCTGGCTCAACCGCACCCCGGCGAGCACGGCACGTGCATGATCTGCGGTGGTGAGGCGCAGGAAATGGCGTATTTCGCGAAGGCGTACTGAGATGCCGAAAAGTCGTAGCAAGCGACTCGTGCCAGCCAAAGCGACTATCACCGATTGGTACAATCGCCGGTATCTTTCTGGCCGGGAGCAAAGTTTTGGCCGCCCGTATGAGGAATCTGTGCGGCGGCTGCGGTATCTTGAAGCAGGCAGCCCATCCACGGTGTTGGACGTTGCGTGTGGCCAGGGGTTCTTCCTCAAAGCCGCCGCCGAAGCCGGGCACGTTGTGACGGGGGTGGACCTGGCCATTGAAGCCGTGCGCATTGCGCGTCGCGTTTGCTCGCAGGCGCGCGTTAGTGTTGGTGACGGTCAGCATCTCCCGTTCGCTGCCCGGCAGTTCGACGTAGTGACCTGCTGGGGATCGCTGGAGCATTTTCCGGATATGTCGCGGGGATTGGCTGAAATCCGTCGGGTCACAAAGCCGCAGGGCACGGTGATCTTGCGCGTACCGAACCGCCGTTTCTGGGTCTACATGATCAGCCGCCTTTTGGGGCGACGCGGGGGCACCGAACAGATTGACTTAGTTGAGCATCAGCATAGCCTGCCGGAATGGCGGGCGCTGTTTGAAGCTGCGGGTCTGACGGTGCAGTCGGTTACGCGAGATGATTGGTTCTTGGAGCAGGCGTTCGGCCAAACATCAGGAATCAGCGGCAAGATAAAACTGGCGCTGCGTAAGTTATCGATCGGCATTGCGCCACTGGCCTTTACCTACTCTTTCGACTTTGTTTGCCAGGTGAGCGATCCTGCTGCTGCCAATCACGGACTGCGGGAGGTATCAAGTCAGTGAATGGGGGTAGGGCAGCGTGTGATTCTCGAAGGGGAACGCCACCATCAGATCATTACTATACTGGTTTGATCGTTGCCTTGACGCTAGGGGGACGTCCGGAGACTGCTCTCAGCGCCAGGTAACGGAGATTCTGGACCACTTCGAACTATTTTAGGAGTTAGCCAACTATGCCCGTATATATTCTCATGAGCAAGCTCACGGAACACGGTGTATCCTGCATCATGGAAGACCCCGCGTGCTTGCGCCAGATCAGCTTGGACATCGAAAACCTGGGCGTCAAGGTGTTGGAGGAGTACGCGACGCTTGGTGAGTATGATTTTGTGCACGTGATCGACGCGCCCGACAACGAAACGGTGGCGCGGGTCAGCATGGAACTGATCACGCGCGGGCACCTCAAGCCGCTGAGCCTGCCGACCATCTCGATCAACGATTTCATCAGCCGCCTCAGCCTCGACCGGCGGCCTTAAGCGCCGGATCGCCACTCGCAGTGGCAGGCAGGGAGTGCTCCGGCACTCCCTTATTGGTTCCCTGGAGAAGAAAAGTTGCCTGATTCGGTAACCTTTGACCGTGCGGCGAGCTTCTATGATGAAACGCGGGGCTTTCCGGCAGGCGAGGAGACGCACATCGCTACGTTATTCTGCCATGCCGGAAACCTGGACGCAGACAGCCGCGTGCTTGAAATTGGAGCTGGTACAGGCCGAATCGCATTGCCATTGGCGCAACGCGTAGGAGCGGTGGCTGCGCTTGACCTGGCACGACCAATGCTGGCGCGGCTGGTCGCCAAGCGCGGTGACGAACCCGCTTTCCCTGTAGAGGGCGATGCCGTACGGCTTCCATTTCCGGCGGGGGCGTTTGATGCGGTGGTAGCTGTGCACGTCTTCCATTTGATTGGTGACTGGCCCAATGCTCTGCGGGAGGTTGCACGCGTATTGCGGCCTGGCGGCGTGCTGATGAATGGATGGAATGAGACGACGCGCCGGTCAGCGTCACCCGATCTGTTCGAAGTGTGGTTGGAGGCGTCGGGTAGCAGGCGATTGCCCAACATCGGCGTGCCGCGCGAGCGGTACCGTTCGTTCCTGCCGGATGCTGGCTGGCAATCGTGCGACGAGCCGCACGTGCACAGATATAGTTTTCGGCGGGCTACCCGCGAGTTCTTGGACCAACTGGAACGCCGCGTGTGGTCCAGCACATGGCGGCTGTCTGAGGAACAGGTCGAAGACGGGCTGGCGGCGGTGCGTGCTGCCAGTCAAGCGCTTGGGCTAGACTCCGACACGCCTCTTGAGTTCGACGCGACTTTCACCGTCGAGGCGTTTTATCCGCCGCCACGCTAAGTGGCCGGTCGAGGACGAAAGAGGAGCCGCTCGTTTGGGCGGCTCCTCCATTTCAGGCTTCGCTAGGGTGATGGGAAAACGGTGCGTTTTACCGGCGACCGCCGCGATCACTGCGGCCACCCCGGTCGCCACCGCGACCGCCACGACCGCCGCGATCACCACGACCACCGCGACCGCCCCGGCTCCCGCCGCGACCGCCACTGCTGATCTTCCGGTCAGCGCTGCGAGCTTCTTCCAGCGTCCAGCCTTCGAGCACAGCCTGGCGGCTGAGGCGAATCTTGCCGTCGCTGTCGATGTTGGTGACCATGACCATGATCTCGTCGCCAACGGCCACTTCGTCGTCGATGTGATCCACGAAGTGGTCGGAAAGCTGGCTGAGCGGAACCAGGCCGTCCTGGCCGGGCAGAATTTCAACGAACGCGCCGTAGTTCTCGACGCGCGTCACGCGGCCGGTGTAGATGCGTCCCAGTTCGGCTTCTTCGACCAGCCCCAGGATCATGTCGCGTGCGCGGTCGGCGCTGAGGCCGTCGTTGCTGGAGATGAACACCGTTCCATCTTCGGCGATGTCGATCTTGGTGTCGGTCTGTTCCTGGATGGCGCGGATGGTCTTGCCGCCCGGCCCAATGATTGCGCCGATCTTTTCCACGTTGATCTTGATGGTTTCGATGCGCGGCGCATAGGGGCTGAGTTCCTTGCGCGGCTCTGGAATGACCGCCAGCATGACATCGAGAATCTGCATGCGAGCTTCGCGGGCCTGGGCGAGCGCCTGGCGCAAGATATCGTCGCTCACACCTTTGATCTTGATGTCCATTTGCAGGGCCGTGATGCCGTCTGCCGTCCCGGCGACTTTGAAGTCCATGTCGCCGAGATGATCTTCCATCCCCTGGATGTCGGTCAACACGGCGTAACGGTCGTCTTCTTTGATGAGTCCCATCGCGATGCCCGCTACGGGGCGGATGAGGGGTACACCGGCGGCCATCAATGCCAGGGTGCTGCCGCATACGCTGGCCATGCTCGTGCTGCCGTTGGAGGACATGACTTCGCTCACGACACGGATGGTGTAGGGGAAGTCGTCTTCCGGCGGGATCATGGGGCGCAAGGCCGTCTCGGCCAGCGCGCCGTGCCCGATCTCGCGGCGTTTCGGCCCGCGCAGGAACCATGTTTCGCCCGTGCTGTAGGGCGGGAAGTTGTAGTGATGCATGTAGCGCTTGGTGTCTTCGGGGTACAGCCCATCGAGCGGCTGGCTGTCTCGTGGCGTGCCCAGGGTGCAGATGCTCAAGACCTGGGTCTGGCCGCGCTTGAACAGGCCGGAACCGTGCACGCGCGGCACGATGTCTATTTCGGCGGCCAGCGGGCGAATGGAAGTGTAGTCGCGCCCATCCGGGCGGATGCCGTCTTCGATGATGCGGCGGCGCACCTCTTTCTTGAGGGTGGCCTGCAGCGCTGCGCTGATATCCTTCAGGCTGATGGGTTCATCGTCTTCAGGTGGCTCCATCGCCCCGTATTCTTCCAACAAGCGTTCACGCAGGGCATCGATAGCTGCCGTGCGCACGTCGCGATCGGTGTGGGTTGCAACGATGGTCGCGATGTCGTCGTAGATCTTCTGCTCGACCTCGGCCTGCAATGATTCGTCGATGCCGGAGGGCTGGTATTCACGCTTGGGTTTGCCCATCTGCTCGCGCATTTGCTCCTGCGCCGCGATCAGGTCTTGCATCGCGTCGTGCCCGAAGCGCAGCGCGCGCACCATAGTTTCTTCGTCAATCTCATGCGCGCCCGCTTCGACCATGGTGACCGCTTCACGCGTTCCGGCCATGCGCAGGTCGAGCGAGCTATTTTCCATCTCGGGGATGGTGGGGTTGGCGACAAACTCGCCGTCAATCAAGCCAACGCGCACCGCACCGATCGGGCCGTCCCAGGGGACGTCCGAGATGTGCAGGGCGGCGCTCGCGGCCACGATGGCGAGAACGTCCGCGTGGTGTTCCTGGTCGTGGCTGAGCGGTGTGAGAATCACCTGCACTTCGTTGCGCATGTCTTTGGGGAAGAGCGGGCGCAGTGGGCGGTCGGTCACGCGGGCGATGAGGATGCTCGCTTCTGACGGACGCCCTTCGCGGCGATGGAAACTGCCCGGAATGCGCCCTGCGGCGTAGAGCTTCTCTTCGTAGTCCACGCTCAGCGGGAAAAAGTCGATGCCCTCGCGGGGGGTGGCGCTCATGGTCGCGGTGGCAAATACTAACGTATCGCCAAGGCGGATTGTCACGGCACCGCCAGCCTGTTCGGCCAGCTTACCCGTTTCGAGGATGATTTCTTTGCTGCCGACCATCGCCGTAAAACGATGACTGGCCGGCATAGCCTGTGGGGTGGTCATTGATACCTCCGAATGTACAGGGCCCGGAGGTCAGGGACTGGAACCTGGTGTCAAGCGTGCGGTGAATCACACGGGATAGCTTGACCGCATGTTCCAATTCCTGCCGCTCCGGGCCAAAATCGATCAATCAGGTATTTTGCTGTCAACCGGGGCCAGTCGCGCACGAATTGCGCCCCCGGTGAACACACCATTCCTAGCTCTCATACCTGCTATCAGAGCAGGCGCAGGTCGTGGCGACCCGCGCCCGAATGGTTTCTTATGCTTAGCGACGAAGCCCCAGCTTTTGGATCAGCGCGCGATAGGCCGCCGGATCCTTGCGGCTGAGATACTTCAGGTGACGGCGGCGCAGGCCAACCAGCTTCAGCAGACCGCGACGGCTGTGCTCGTCGTGCTTGTGCACCTTCAGGTGCTCGGTAAGCTGCTGAATGCGAGTTGTCAGAATGGCAACCTGCACCTCAGGGGAGCCGGTGTCAGCTTCGTGACGACCGAAGCTCTCGAAGATGGCTTCTTTTTCTTTTTTCGTGATAGACATCGATTGCGTCCTTCTTGACCTCAAGTCACCAGGCGGCCCGGACGTTGGCCCGCCGGTCGGAGTAACGATATGGTTTACATAAACCGCATTGCATTATACCATCCGTCTAAGGGGTTGGGAAGTCTCAAAAACGCGGCACCCGCACCGGGGTTTCTGCGCAGGTGCGCGGGTTGCTGCTGGCGCGGGTGGGTGTCTGTGATCGGGAGGCCGGACGTGTGCCCCGGAGGTGAAAGGAAACAGGCCAGGGTTAGCGCCCCTGGCCTGCGCGGTGCGTGTGTTCCTGCACCGTTTGCGTTCGCTGTGGCTGGCTAACCGGTTTCGGGCGAATCACCGGCGACCATGCTAACGGTGTGGTGCATGCGGAACAGGCTGTAGACATCCCGTTGGCCGGGAACTGACTTGAGCACGTTCTCCGATTGCATGATCGAAATCCACAAATCGAGGTCGCCCTCGCTCAGTTCGGTGTGCGCCTGCAACGCGTCGCGGCTGATCGGCAGGCGGCGCTCGTACAGGTCGAGCAGCACGCGCACGAAGTGGTTGCGCTCTTCCAGGACCTGCTGCACCAGCGGCGATTGTTCCACCAGCGAGATGCCCTTCGTGGTGAAGTCGCTCTGCGGGTTTTCGTATTCCTTGACCTCGACCGCCCCTTCCTCCAACAGTTCTTCAACCGCCTGCTGGAAGGTCGTGCTGGGGTCGAAGGGGCGCAACCGGCGGTGCAGGCTGCCAAGCGGGCACCAGGCAAACCCCCGGAACGACGTAAATTGCTCGACGCTGACAATCACACGGCGGATCATCTGCTCGATGTCTTCGCGGGACACACCAGCCAGGTGCGAAATGGTGGTGCTGACTTCTGTATCAGCCAGTTTGATCACCGGCACGAGGTCTTCGGGGTTGTGGCGGTGCGGGACGAGTTCCCGCTTGAGAATCTCCTCACGCACCAGCGTATCCACCCATTCGGACCGCCACGTATCGTTCGTGTTCAACCCCGGCCCGGATAGGCCGTGATCCATGTCGATCCCTTTGAGCAGAAAGCCGTAATTGACATATTCCCACCCGCGCACGTGCAGCGTATTGGCGACCCTGTGCACGATCCGGTCGCGGATCAGGCGCGTCTTTTCGACCACCGGGTTCGACCCCTGAAGGGTCACGATCCCCTGGTCCGTATCGATGATCAACAACCCCTGGTTGGCCGCCTGGAAGATCAGGTCTTCGGCGCGATCGGCATTGGGCACGGCCCGCACGTCGATCAATTGCGCGATGAGTTCGTTCAGGCTGACGTACTCTGCCCCACGCGCGCTCAACAGGCGATCCAGTTGGAGGATGACGCTCGACCACTGGGAAGGCCGGAATTCAGGCGTCTCGGCACCCGGTTCCACGTCTGGTTCATGCTCGGCAAGCGCGTCGGTGACACGCTTTAACCTGCAGAAATCTTCGATGTATTCGACGCTCAGCGCAGGATTCGATTCGAGCAGACGGCTGGTGCTCCCGCGCACGCCCCACACGATGACTTGCTTGTTGCGGGTGCGCACGGCGCTGAAGACCTCGTTGAAGTCGCGGTCGCCGCTGGCGATGATGAATACATCGGCGCTGTTGGGCCGGGCGCTATCGTCCAACACCTCTTTGGCGATGCGCATGTCGGCGCTGTTCTTGCCCGGCAAGCTGAAGACAGGGTCAACGTTGGCGCGTGCCAGGCGACTCGTGACCTCGTCCGACACTTCGCGCCCGGTGCGGTCAACCATGGGGGCCAGGCTGCCGCGTTGCCCCCAGGGCGCATAGGCGGCCATATGCACCACCTGGCCGTGGGTTTGCGCCTGTTTGATCATGCCGTCCAGCAGCTCGTCAATGTTGACGATATACCCCTGTTCGCTGAGGCTGATTGAGATGTTTTCAAAGTCGATGTAGAGCGCAACCGTCTTGCTGGGAATCCCTAAAATGACTTCGAGCGGCTGGAAGATCACGTCATCGACGTTGGGCGGCGGTTCGTCACCCCAGATGCGAATGCGGGCGCGGTCGGTGGTCTGGACGCGGTGAACCAGCGTTGAAATATCCAGGCGTGTGGTAGCGATGATCAGCTCATCGACAGTTTGCTCCTCGAATGCGAAGTAGTGCATCAACAACGCATCGGTCACAACGTTGCGATCCGGCACGTTGAACAGATCATACCCCTCATTCGCAAAGACTTGCTGCACGCTAACCCCGGCGCTACCGCTCGGACGGCGGTAACGGTTCCAGTCGGCGACGGCAATCGCCATCAGCTCGTCGGGGCTACCCAAACCGGCAGCCAGCGACGCTGCATTCAGCAACGCTTGCGCGATGGTCTGAATATCAATGGCGACGCCGCGTGCTTCAAGGCGCTGAAGCAAGTCGTCTACGTCTACAATCAAGAAAGCTGTCATAGGCAAACGGTTCTCAACAACCGAAAACTCCTCAGACCAAGCTGAGGACGGCTCAGGTCACGCGCTAACATGGATAGCAGGGCTGCGAACGGAGCTCAGGCGAGGCGCGAACAAGTAAACGTGCCTTCTAAAATCTGTTAGGTGTGCGGTTTCCCGCTCGCACGTCAAAGAAACCTTTTCAGGGGACGGATGGTTTACTGTGCTAAGTCTCTAATCCGATGCCTCTCAAATTTCTTCTGTCGCGGATCGGCAAACTCCGACCAATACTGCTATCATTCAAGCCTCATTGTAGCAGGGCATAGGCCATTAGCCAAGAGGCTTTTCTAGGTTTTTAACACTTGGGGGGCGTGTTTGGTCACTTTGCACAAGCGCGGCACACGCCGCCTGGGGATGGTGTTAACCCAACACGCGCAACGCGCCGAACATCCCCAAGACGAGGTAACCACCCGCCACAAACCAGCGCACGTTGCGCTCTCCCGCCTGGGCAATGAGCGTTTGCATCCGCCGTTCGTCCATGAATACGCGCCAGCCCCGTAGCGTCCCGATAAAGCCTAAGAATCCCCCCACGAACACCGCCCAATCAATGATCGTCACCAGGTCCACAGGCGCACCCCTTTTCTCTACACGGTCACCAGTGTATCGCAGATCAGCGCGGTGTGCTGCCCGTTGACCTGCGTCAAGACAATGACTGCTTCGCCGTCGCCGTGAGCGAGTTTCAGCTTGCGGATCAGTCCTTCCGGCGTCAGGGGACTGCCGCGCTTCTTGACTGTGACATGGCGGATGCCGCGCGCGCGCAGCGCTGCCCGCAGCCGCTTGAGGTTGAACGGCATCCAGTCCCGAATGGACCAGAAGCGCGCCCAGGGCGTATGAACCAGGGCATCGCCGGTCAGGTAGGCGATGGAGTCGTCTAGCCGGTAGAGCGCAACGCCCAGGTGTTCGGTCAGTTCGCCCAGCAGTCCGGCGCGAATGATCGCCGGGTCTGGCTCGACCAGGTACGCACGCGGCGCTGATAGAGGCGGCGGGGGCGCGCCCTGGGGCCGGAGTGTTTCGCCAGCGCCGGATGGTTTGACCCGTGACGCGCAACGCCCGGCGAACCCCGCTTCGCCGCACCAGAGCACAGCTTCTTTGAGCGCGCCCCCCATGCTCACGAACTCAATCCCCGCGCCCTGAGCGGTGTAAGCGCCCAGTTCGGCCAGGTCGATGCCCGGCGAGAGCTTGACGGCGAGCGCGGCAAATGACCACCCCGCGATCACGTCGAGCGGCGGGATGTAGTCGCGGACGGAGAACAGGCGGCGGCTTCCGGCACGACGCCCCGGATCGAAGAATGCGGCCTCGACGCCCGCCAACGGCAGCGGATCGCATAGATCGCCCTGGACGAAGCGTGCTGCTTGCCCGTAGGCCGCGCTGTTGGCCCCGGCCATGCGCAGCCGCAGCAGATCGCGGTCGATGCCGATCACCGTAGCGCCGGGCAACGCCGCCAGCGCCAGCGTATCGCCACCGATGCCGCATCCCAGGTCGGCCAGCAGATGGTAGTCTCCGAACCGCCTGGCACGCCACCGGCTCACCGGTTCGGCGGTGGCCTGTTCCAGCGCGTCCGGCGTGAAGAACATCGCGTGCGACCGGCTGAATTTGCTTGCGGCCCGAACGCGCAGCCGGGCCAGAGTCAGCGCGGCGCAGGCCTGTTCGGGCGGCAACTCGCGGCGCAACGAGTCCAGCAGGGGGAGGGTGTTGGCATCGCTGAGGTCTTCTCCGGCCAGCCGCTCCAGGGTGGATTGGCCGTGTGAGCCGGTCAGGAAGTTCAGAGTCCGCAGGTTCAGCGGGGACGGGGACATGAGGGCAGGTGGCAGACCAACGACGGGGCGGGCGTAATCAACCGCCCCGCGGTAATCCGGCTAGACCAGGTCGATGAGCTGGCGGAATTCTTTCCACTCCTCGGCGGAGAAGTAGAGCGAACCCCAATCCAGTTCGATTTCGATGTCGTCGCTTTCCTCGATGACGTCTGTGGCGTCGTCGGTTTCGCGGATCATTTTGAGGAACTCCTTCCATTCCTCGGTGAAGAAGTGTGCCGTCACCGGCCCAAGCTCAAGGTGATAGGTCTGCTCGCCATCCGGTTCGGCGGCTGCCCAGATGGTGTAGTTTTCTGTTTCGGCCAGAGTCTCGATCGGGATGTCGGACGGGTTGCCGTTCGTTGCCATGTTTTGATGCGCTCCTTTGTTGATCGCTCGTTTGTTTGAGTAGTCTCCCCATTTTCGCCGCCCGCGCCCTGATTGTCCAGGGTGGGGTTGGCAATTGGGCGGTCATGCGCCAAAACTGCGCTCGGCAGCGCGAATCGCGGCAGCCATCGCCGCCAGTGGTTTCTCGATGACGCGGCCATGCCCGGCGGCGAGCCGCGCCGGTTCCAGGGCGTACAATGTGCGTGCGCTGTCCAGCGCGGCCAGAAACAGGGACCGGGGCTTTGCCCGACCGGCTGGGATCACCCGGTACGGCGAAGATGCCCTATAGTGCGGCAGCGGCGGCTGGCAAGGCAAGCGCGAGCGCAATTCCGGCCAGGCCCCCGGCCTGGTGCGCGCCCCATAGGCCGAGCGCGATTAATGCTGCGAGTTCGAGTAAGAAACGCAGGGCAAGGCTGATAGGATGCAAACTCATGGCCAGCCCTTTTTTTTGGGGGGGCGGCAAGCTGCTACTCGCCCTGATCGGCTTCGTACGCGTCAAGGGCACGCAACACCTCGGCCAGCGCCAGCAAGCTCGCGCCGCTGTGGGCAAGGTCGTCCAACCCCTCGACCCGGAACCGCCGTTCGAGCGCGTTGTTTTCAAAGGTAGGCGACCGGATCACTTCAGCGACGCGGCGGGCCATCGTTGCGCGGCGCGTTGCGTCCCAGGTGAGCGCCAGCTTGGTCCAGAACAGGCGGTAACCCGTGTCGATGTGATCCGTGCTGAGCGGTTCGGGCGGCGGCGGTGTTGGCAGGTTGCGGCGCAACAGGCGATTCCAGAAATCTACCATGGGGGTGGCTTCAATGTCTTTCTGGCAGGGTGTCTGCCTAGTTTTCGAGTGGGGGCAGCCTGTCCACGCGCACGGCGGCATGGGTGGTCAGCACCACGTCCCGCGCATACAACCACAGGTCATGATCCGATTCGCGGGCAAACCCGGCTTCTTCGAACGCAACCAGCCGGTCACGTTCTTTGAGCGCCTTGATGCGCACGTACACGCGATCCAGCGCGGCGGCCAGGCGGCGCGTCTCGCGTGCCAGCGCAGCTAGCATGCCGGGCCGGGCATCGAGATACGCGATCTTCAGCGTCGGGGTGCCCGGCCAGCGGTCACGGTCGGCCGGGTTGGCGATCACCAGCCCGGCCAGTGTGTCGCCCTCCATCCAGCCGTAGACCAGCCCGGCGGCGATCCGCTCGGCAAGCCGTTCGGCGGTCAGCAGGTAGAATGACCAGTTCCATTCGATGCTGCGCTGGGCGGCGACGAAATGCGGTGAGGCATCCAGCCATGACTGCACCCGCGATAGATCCTCCGGTTGTAGCTGGCGCAGCCGTTCCACCGGCTCGTGCCGCACGTCTGCGCCGTAGGGCGCGTAGACGGCGACGCGCTCAAACCCTGTTTCACCGGCGAGACGGTGCACAGCGTCGTTGGTGGAGCCGGTCGAAAAGCGCACAATGCCAGTGCCGTGTTGCCGCACGTGGTTGATCGCGAAATGGTGCATGATGCGTGCGTACCCCTGTCCTTGAAAGGCCGGATCGATGCGCAATCCTTCCAGCCACCACTCCCCCTCGCCCAGCCGGGTGATCTTGGTCACGCCAACGACCTGGTCGCGCAGGGTGGCGACGAAAAAACCATCGTGTGGATCGTTGAGCCAGTCACCGATCACGCGGGGCAAATAGTCGTTTCCGTCCCAGATTTGGGAGGCGATGGCCTCAAGCGCAGCCTGATCTTCTGGCTGGGCCTGCCGGATGCGCAATTCAGCACGCGTAAACGTTGGGGTTTGGGTCGGTGGCACGATGCTTCCCTCGTTCACTTCTTTCTACTGGCGGACGATGCGAGTGTCGCAGGCGCGGGACACCCCCGCCTGGTTCCGATCAGGTGTCCAGCGAGTCGGACGGATTCCCGGTTGGCGGCGGTAGCGCTGCCACCTGTTCGGCAGGGCCTGCTGGCGGCGTGACCGGGTAGCGACGGTTGATGAAGAACCGTATCATCCGGAAGGCGAGACTTCGCTGGTAGTGCGCCGTCGCTTCGGCGGACGGGAAGTGCTCTTCATCGAGTAACTTGACGCGCAGGTAACGCAGGAACAGGCGCAGCGTGGCCACAGTCGGAGCCGCCAATACCACACCGAGCACCCCGGCTAGGCTCGCGCCGATCAGGATGGCGACCAGCACCACAAAGGGGTGCAAGTCCAGTGTGCTGCCGAGCACGCGGGGCACTAAGAAGATGGCTTCCAGTTGTTGCAGGCCGATATACGTCAGCGAGACGACAACGGCATAGATAGGCCCCGCATCCAGCGCCGGGATCGTCGAGCTGGGCGTCGTGAGCGCAAAGAGCAAGGCCGGTATCTGGGCGAGCGCCGGCCCCAGGTTGGGGATGAATTCCAGGAATCCGGCGAGCAGGCCGAGCAGCAGCGGTTGCGGCAGCCCCAGAATCGCCGTGACTACGGTGGTGACCACGGCCATGGTCAGGCTCAGCACGACCTGCCCCCTCAGGTAGGCGCTCCAGACCATGCCAAGTTCGTGCAATAACCGCCGCGTATCGCCCCGGTAGCTTTCGGGCACGGCGTTCACCACATAGGTTGCGAACACCGGCCCGTCGCGCATCAGGTAAAACAGCATCGTCAGCACGAAGAATGTGGTGATCAGAAACGACACCGCGCCCCCCAGGAAGCCGAGGGCCGGATCGGCCAGGGACAGTACGGCATCCTGCAAGGTCTGGCTGAGGTCTGCCTGCGCCGTCTCGTCTTCGCCGACGAAAATACTTTCCAGTTCGTCCCAGGGAACGACCGTAAAGCCCCCGATGGTAACCGGCTTGCCCAGAACCGATTTCAAGTCGTCCTGCGCATCTTCGAGCAGTTCAGGCAATTCATCTGCAAGCTGGCGGGCCTGTTTGGCGATGGCCGGTACCACCAGCCAGATCATCAGGCCAAAGGCCCCCAGCACCAACAACCAGGTGAGCAGGACACTGAGCGAGCGACGTGTTTCGTAATTGGGAATGCGGCTCAGGCGGCGCTCGAAGAACGTGACGACCGGCGAGAGCAGATACGCCAGCACGACCGTGACGACGATCGACATCCACGCCACGCTGTCCACCTGCCGCGCGATGACATAGCCGAGCGTCAGCACGCCGAGCACCACAAGGCGCTTGGTGGTGACGCTCCAGGGCGGGCTGGTCACGGATGGCAGGTTATTCGACACATCCCACCTTCCTGTCACTGGGTTGCCGATGTGAAAAAGCGACGGACTCCTTCAATGCACATTCTAGCGTGCCCGACGGCGAAAGGCGAACCTGCCCCGGCTTTTCCGAACTACCTGTCGCGCACCCTCCCGGCTTCCTCAGCTCAGTAGGGGAGGTCTTCGGGGGGGGCGCTGCGGCGCTCGCGGGCACGGCGGATGATGTCTTCGATCCGCGCTTCCATATCGGACGGCGTTTCGACGGGGCGTTCCCGGCGGCGCGGCTGGCGAGTCGCCCGGCGGCGGTCGCGTTTACGTGGTGGCAGCCTGCCAGCCTGGCCATACTCCGGCGCACCGTAATCGTACTCGTATCCCGGCCCCTGGTCGCGCGCGGGAGGCTGGCGATCATATGGGTATTCTTCGGCGGGGGCGGGTGGCTCCTGGTAGGTGTGGTAGTCACGGTCATCGTATGGAGTCGTTGGCCCGTGTTCATATTCACCCTGGCGCGGGCGGGCGGGCGGCAACGCGCTATCGTCATCATAGGCGTATTCGTCGCGGGGGGCGTAATCCAGTTCGGGATCGTAACCTCGCGGGTCGCGACCCGTGTACCTGGCTGGTTCATCGTGGGCGGAGTCATCGGTGAGCGTGTGATCCTCGGCGGGCTGGTATCCATATGGATCGCGGCGGGACTGGTCGGCGGCTCGTCTCCGGCCCCGGCCCGGTCGTTCCCGTGAAGGAGGAATGTAACCACTGCTCGAATCTTCGACCACCCGGCGCGGGATATAGGGACGTGCGTCGTCGCGGTCGCGGCGTTCCGTATCAGCGCCCCCGGCGAGCAGGTCGGGTTGTATCATGCGCAGGATCACGGCCACGCCCATCGAAACCAGCGCCACACCCAGGTACACCCACAGGTCGATCTGCAGACCTTCGCCGTCGCCGGCTGCGGCAAGCAGGCTGCTGACAGTTTCAAGCACGCTGAACACGGCCATCCAGATGCCGAAGACCCAGATCGACAGGGACGTGTGCCAGCCCCGGCTACGCTGGTAGATCGCCGAACTCAACAAGATGATGCTCAGTATCATGACGACCACCCAGACGTACCCCAAAATGTGGGTGACCAGTGCGAAACCCAGCCAGATCACAACAAAGGCCCAGGTTAGTGCTTCGACCATTCGTTCGGCTGCTGATTTCACGCTTGTCTCTCCTTATTCCCGCGCTGCCACAACCCTTGTTCCGCATCGTAACGCCTGTTTCAATTATCCTTCGGTTCGGGGCGCGGTGCAAGCGTGAGCCGGTTTTTGTTGCCTGAGCGCCCTTTGACTTTAGGCTCAACTACGGTCATAATGGCACTGTATCATCGGTTACACTACCCAACACACATAGAGGGCACCCACGATGGATCCGTCGCGCCGCCCATTGCGCCAGGAATGGCTCACTTGGTCCGATGTAGACAAACTGGTCGATGTGCTTGTGCCTCAACTGCGGGCTGCGGGGAGTTTTGACGCGATGATCGTGATCACGCGTGGCGGCATTGTGCCCGGTGGCCTGCTATGCGAGGCGCTGGATATTACGAATGTACTTAATGCGGCTGTGGACTTTCCGGCGGAATACGATCTCGATGAAAAAACCCGCCTGTTAGCCTGGCCGAAGTTCTTGCAGTTCCCCAACGATTCGTTGCTGGCCGGGCAGCGCGTGTTGATCGTCGATGATGTGTGGGGGAGCGGGCGAACCAGCACCGCCGTCAAGAGCCGGGCGCAATCAGCCGGTGCGACGGGCTTTACGTGCGTCTTTCACTTCAACCCCTACCGCTCGCTGTTCAGCCGGGCCGAACCGGACTTCTACGCCGCGATCACCGATGCGTATATCGTGTATCCCTGGGAGATTGACCGGGGGCTGCATGGCATTCGCGCCGATTTTCCGGGCACGCGCCCGCCGGACTCCAATTGAGACGGCGCACGGGGCAGGCCCTGTGTGGGATGAGACTGGGGATCGAACGACAAAAAGCCTCAGGCAGGACGGAGGCTTAGCGAAGAATCTCGTTGGACAACTGTACTGGAAGGCGTCTTAGTCTTTGTCGGTGATTGCCGACGCACCGCTGCGTTTCTTGTAGCGGTAGGTGATGCGACCGCGCGTCAAATCGTAAGGGGTCATTTCCACGCGCACGCGATCACCGAGCAGGATGCGAATATAGTATTTCCGCATCTTGCCGGACAGGTATGCCAGCACTTTGTGCCCGTTGTCCAACTCCACCATGAATTGAGTGTTCGGCAGGGCTTCGACAACCGTGCCTTCCATCTCAATTTTCTCGTCAGGGCGTTTGGCCATAGATGTGTGACTTCTTCTCTCAGGTTTGTGTCACACGCGCCGGGGCCAGAAACCGCGCAGGGCAGACTCAGCCACCCCTGGCGCATGTGCATTTCCTACTATCGTCGTAACAAAGCCGGTCTTTCCAGGCGAGAGCGCCTGCAGGTTTAGTACCGGTTTGCCTTGCGCTGCTTACGGCGTGCGCGGCGGATCGCCTTTTTCTTTTGGATGCGGCGTAATTCGCTCTTGGATACATGCCAGCGCTTGCGCCGGACGGTGCTCAGGATGCCGCTTTTGGCAACGCTTTTGCGAAAACGCTTCAGGAGCTGTTCTTGCGATTCGCCGGGCTGCAATTCCACGTGGGCCACTCGGTTCACCTCCCCTCTGTCCAGACTGAGTGTATGCGGGCGGTCGTAAAAAAGGCAGGTTGCGAAAACCTGCCTCATCTCATGCGATAAACTGCGAACTATTCCGCAATCGGTTCTTCCTCGGCTACCGGTTCCGCACCCTCTGATTCTACCGTGTCAGGCTCACTTTGACCAGCCTCAATTTCGGCTTCTGGGGCGAACTCGGCCTCTTCGATTTCCGCGGCCTCATCGACATCTTCGGCAGCAGGAAATTCCAGGTCGTTGTCTACGTCGCGGATGCTCAGGCCCAGGCGCTGGCGATGCGGCTCGATGCTGATGATCCGGGCGTTGATGGTCTGGCCTTCGTGCAGGAAGTCCGCCGGGTTTTCGGGCGTGGGATCGGCGATCTGGCTGACGTGCAGCAGCGCTTCGATGCCCGGTTCCATGCTCACGAATGCACCAAACTGGGTCACGCGGCTGATCGTGCCCTCGATGACCTGGCCGATATGATACATATCGTCCACCTGCGTCCAGGGGTTCGGTTGCAGGCGCTTGAGCGACAGCCCAATGCGGCGGCCTTCCTGGTCGAGGCGCAGCACGTACACGTCGATCTCGTCGCCCACCTTCAGCAGTTCACGCGGGTGCTTGACGCGGTGCCAGGCCAGCTCGCTGATGTGGATCAGGCCGTCGGCTCCGCCGAGATCGACGAAGGCCCCAAAGTCGCGCAGCCCGCTGACCACACCGCGACGAATTTCGCCCTCGGATAGGTTGGCCAGAAGCTCGTCTTTGCTGGCATCGCGCATTTCGCGCTGTGCTTCACGCTGGCTGAGGACGAGGCGGCGGCGGCGGCGATTGACTTCGATCACCTTGACGCTGATGGGCTGGCCGATCAGGCTGTTGAGGTGGTGGGTGCGTTCTTCTTCGCTCAGGCCGCGCGGCAGGTTTGTGACATGGCTGGCCGGTACAAAGCCCCGCAGGTTGCCGAACGGGACGATCACACCGCCGCGATTGGCATCCGTGATCACGCCTTCGAGCATTTCCTGGTTGTTCATCAATTCTTCGGCGCGGATCCAGTCTTCGTTTTGCTTGGCCTGCGCAACCGAGACAATCATGTTGCCGTCGTCATCTTCCGTGCGCACGATCATCACCGGCACTTCATCCCCGACCGCGAATTCTGGAATGTCGCCAAGACGCTCCATGTCATTGCGCGGTACGAAGCCGTCGCGCTTCATGCCGAGATCGACCAACATGCCGGTGTTGTCGATGGATTGGATAACACCCGTGACGATGTCGCCACGCACGGGTTGTTCCGCCAGGGATTCCTCAAGCAAGGCCAGGAAATCCATGTCCTCTTCTGCCAGGTGTGTTTGTGTGTCTGTTCTTTCGATCATGATCCTAAGCTTTTTCCCCCGGAGGTCGTTTTTTTTGACTCGGATGCAGGCAACAAAAAAACCGGCATGATCATCCGTCTGATGATCGGGGCCGGTCTGCTGTTGATTTAGGTGCACGCAGCGCCTACGCTGGCGTTGGTGGCTTCCACGGCGATTCTATCGGTGTTGTTGATGAATACGGCCAGAGTTGTTCCAGTCACCAAGCGATTAGTAGCGCAGCGCGCCCTCCTTTCCGAAGTCGGGCTGCATTATAGCCGTCGCGTGGGGGTTTGTCAAACCCCTTGATAACAAATGCACAAGAATTAGCCCGCCTGTGACCCCCGTCAAAACACATAACCATCCACGCCCAACCGGACAGGATGGTTTACGTGAAAAATATTTCCAAACCCACGGCGCAAGCAGGGGCGCAAACGTCTTATTCGTCGTCTGCGGCGGCGTCTTTTTCTTCGTCCTCGTCGGGTGCGGGTTCGGCCTCGTCTTCGGTTTCCTCGCCCGCGTCTTCAGTAATGTCGGCTGCGGGTTCGGCTGGCTCCTCACCGGCTTCGTCGGGAAGTTCGGCGCTGGCTTCGGCATCCACCGCCTCAGTCACGTCAGCCGCTTCGGTATCCCCGGCTTCGTCTTCGGCCTCTTCTTCGGCTTCCTCACCCGCGTCTTCAGTGATGTCGGCTGCGGGTTCGGCTGGTTCCTCACCGGCCTCGTCTGGAAGTTCCGCGCTGGCTTCGGCGTCCACTGCCTCAGTTACGTCAGCCGCTTCGGTGTCCTCTTCTTCGGCTTCTTCTTCGACTTCCTCGCCCGCGCCTTCGGTCACGTCGGCTGCGGGTTCGGCTGGCTCCTCACCGGCCTCGTCGGGAAGTTCGGCGCTGGCTTCGGCGTCCACCGCTTCAGTGTCCTCGACTTCGTCTTCGAGGGGAACTTCAACGGATTCCTCTGTCTCGGCGAACACTTCGCCCTCGTCTTCCTCGTCTTCGCTGACGTCTGGCTCGTCCTGGTCTACGCCCCATCGTTGGGTGAAGCCCACCCGGCGCTGGTCGGGTTCCAGGCGGCTGATGCGGAGTTGAA
>CAZSXY010000017.1:33540-51773 GCA_964611395.1 uncultured Anaerolineaceae bacterium
TGGGTGAAGCCCACCCGGCGCTGGTCGGGTTCCAGGCGGCTGATGCGGAGTTGAAGACGGTCGCCTTTCTTGACGTAGCTGTGCGGTTCTTTCAGCGTGCCGTCGCCCATTTCGCTCAGGTGAAGCAAGCCCTCAAGCCCATCATCGAGCGCGATGAAAGCGCCGAAATCAACCACATTGGTGACGGTTCCCTGGACGAGCATGCCTTCGTAGTACCGTTCCAGGGCGTCGTCCCAGGGGTCGGGCAACAGGCGCTTGCGACTGAGCGCGATGCGGTTGGTGTTGCGATCGAGACTGAGCACGTAGACATCGATCTCTTCGCCGATCTTTAAGACGTCGCGCGGGTGATCGACGCGGTGCCATGCCAGTTCGCTCACATGGATCAGGCCATCCGCGCCGCCCAGGTTGACGAACGCGCCGAAGTCGCGCAAACCGGTCACGGTTCCGCGCACGACATCGCCTTCGTTCAGCGTAGCCAGCAGGCGGGCTTTTTGTTGGGCACGCCATTCGCGTTGCGCTTCGCGCTCGGAGAAGATCAGGCGGCGGCGATCCTGGTCGACCTCGATCACCTTCACGCCGACAGTTTCGCCGACCAGTTCGTTGAGCACCTCGCGGCGTTCGTTGCCCTGGAGTCCCGCGCTCACCGTGACCATATGCGAGGACGGGATGAAGCCTTCAAGCGACTTCCACCGCACCAGCACGCCGCCCCGGTTGTGGCCGGTGACGGTCACCTCGACCACATCATCCTTGTCGAGTAACTCGCGTGCGGCGTCCCAGTCGTACTGCTGCAAGCCCATGTTGATCGACACAATCAAGTTGCCGTCGCTGTCGCGTGGGTTTAACACATAGACCGGCACGGTTTGGCCGACTTGCAATGACTTGCGGAAGTCGTCGTCGAGGCGATCCAGGTCTTGGGACGTGACGATTCCGTCCTGTTTGGCCCCCATATCGACGATGATCTCGTTCGGTTCGATCTGTAGAATGATCGCGTTGCGGATCTCACCCCGCTGGGGCGGGGCGTAATCGAACGAAGCCTCCAGCATTTCCAGGAAACTTTCGTCCTCATCCCCCGTTGCGTCAGAGGGTTCCGGCTCGTCGTTTGGAGCGTTTGGTTGCTGCTTGTTTTCCTCGAAGTCCATACTATTTCTACCACCTTGTTTGGGAGTCGACTCGGCTCATGGGCACTGTTCCCTATGGGTCATGCAGCCCACGCCCTGCATCCCCCGCGTGGAACAGGAGGCCCACCGCTAGACTAATAATAGCATAATTGCTTGTTAGGAGCAGGGGGAACGAACATGATGGTGTCCCACTGCGTGCGCCATGAACCAGTATAGCCTGACAGCGGGGACTGAACAAGCGACTCATTGCGAGACTTTGAGCGCCGTCAAGAGCTTCGCAACACTTCAAGGGACGTCCCTCCGTTTCGGTGTGGTTTTGGGACTCTACAGCGTGGCACACATGCGCTACAATAGCGCCCTGCGTCGTTGGATGGCGGCACGCGTTTTTGTGCCGTGTTCGGTGACAGTTCACGCCCATTGCCGCGTATAAACAGTGAAGCGACGTACATACAGTGCGTGCCGGTGGGCAGCGGCACGTTCCCGCACGGGAATTCGCAACATCAAGGGATACTTTCTATGGAAGGTCGTCGTTCTAACCGGAACCCTCGCTGGACAAGGCGTTTTGTCGAAGGTTTGAACGAATTGGGGCGGACTCCGGTCCGCTTTGCGGTGCATCTGGCAATGGCGCGCCTTATTACCCAGTGGCGTTCGCTGTTGACGATCATCGCCGGAACCATACTCAGTGCCTCCATTGGCGCATTGGTCCCGCTGTATACGACGGCGGTGGCACAGGTCGGCATGACGCAGCGGCTCGCGGAGGAACCGGCACGTGATGTGCACGTGGCGGCCAATATCAGCCTGCGTGCCAGCACGCAGTGGGCCGACGGCGGCACGATGATCGACAAGGCGCAGCAGGCGACCGCAGCGGTTCAACAGCGGGTTGACCGCGATCTGGGCGTTATTGCCAACTGGGTTGACGAGGTGAACGTGTTCAGCGAGGCCGAGGCGACGGGCGTCTCGCAGGTGGACACAGACACCGGTGAGCTGATTCCGCTGGAAGGCGTTCGCGTGCGCCTGGGGTACTATGCCGGTTGGCCCGATCGCGTGCGCCTCGTTGATGGGCGGTTGCCGCTGGATGTGCCGGAACACGGCGAGGATATTGAGATGGCCATCGGCCTGACGGTGGCCAACGAACTGAACCTGGAACTGGGAACGGTCGTTGTGCTGGATCAGGGCATGGATCAGAAAGGGCGCACCGGTGGCGGGCACCCGACCAGTCGCCCGATCACCGCGCGCATTGTCGGCATCGTGGCCCCCGCCGACGCCGACGACCCATTCTGGATGGAACCCTCACCGATCCGGTTGCTGGACCGGGATTCCGGTTCCGGGTTGTGGCTGTACGATTTTGCTGCGCTGACGACCGAGGAGTCGCTGTACCGGGTGGCGATGGAGTTCCTGCCGGACACGCCGACCAAGATCGGCTGGCGCATCCTGTTTGCCCATGACAACCTGCCCTATTCCCGCATTGACACGGCCCGCGAGGCGCTGCGCATCTTTGCGCGCAACATGCGCGAAACGTTCACATTAACCGACGCCAGCGATCCGTCAACCCAAACCGCGCGGCAAGACCTCGGCTTCAACTACCACACGCGCCTGATCGATTTCGACATCATCCGCAAAGACCTCGACAACGGCATCTTGCTGGACTATGCCAACGAGCAGTCGTTGCTGGTGGTTCCGTTTGCGATTCTGTTGGGGCAGATTGGCGCGCTCGTTCTGTTTTTCCTGGTGGTGACTGCTGCGCTGGTGCGCCGGAGCGAGCGGCGCGAGATCGCCATGTTGCAGAGTCGCGGGGCGTGGAACAGCCAGATTTTGCTGTTGCGGGGCATTGAGGCGCTGGTGATCGCTGTTCTGGCGACGCTGATCGCCCCGTTTCTGTCGCAGGCATTGTTGACGGCGCTCGGCCCGACGGTGGCAAGCACGGAAGATTTCCCGCTTCCGCTGACGCCGGTTGTGTTCTTCTCATCCGGCCTTGCGGCGTTCGTGACCTTCCTGGCGTTGATGTTTTCGCTCCGTGCGGTGTTGAACCTGCCGCTTGTGCTGGCCGGTGGCGCGGCTTCGCGTAGCGAGAAGCAGCAATGGTGGCAGAAATACTACCTGGACGTGATCATTGCGCTGGTGGCGCTGGTGGCGTTGTGGGCGCTGGTGCAGCAAGGGTCGCCGTTGAGCGATACGACCCTGGGCGACAAGCAGGCCGATCCGTTGATGCTGATGGCTCCGGCGCTGTTGTTTGTGGCGCTCGGCAGCCTGGCGCTGCGCTCGTTCCCGATCCTGGCGGCGCTGGCCGCACGCATCGCGACGGCGGGGCGCGGTTTGCTCAACGCGCTGGCAAGCTGGCAACTCAGCCGCGAGCCGGTGCATTACGGGCGCATTACCTTCTTGCTGGCGCTGGCGGTGGGCATCGGGTGGTTTGCGACGAGTTTTCGCGCGACGCTATCCAACAGTCACAACGACCAGGCGAAGTACCGGGTCGGCACGGATGTGCGCGTCGTGGAGCGTGACACGGCGCTGAACGTGAACCGCGCCCGTCCTGCCGAGGTCTACATGGCGCTTGACGAGGTGACGGCGGCCAGCACCGCGTACCGTATTCGCAACACCAACCTGAGCACCAGCCTCGCCGGTGACCTGCGCGGCACGATCTTAGCCATCGATCCGGACACATTCGGCCAGACGCTCTACTGGCGCTCCGACTTGGGGCCGGTGTATACGCCCCGCGCCCCCGGCGATCCGCCATCTTTGCCGGAACGTGGCGAAGCGCTGCCCTTTGTGCCCGACCGGATCGGGTTGTGGGCGCGTTTTGAGGTGTCGTCGTTCCGTCCTGGGGCGGATAGCGCCTACCGGCCCGATGTCGGGCGCATGGTGCAGCGCACCGAGCTTTTCCTGCGCCTGCTTGATGCCAACGGCACGTGGGTGCATGTGCCGGTCGAGCCGGTCGAAGTGGAGTACGCGCGGGTCGGACGCGATGCGCCCGGCATGGCGGCACGCGGCTATGTGACGACCGGATGGGTCTACTACGAGGCCGATCTGGGGGCGTCTAAATACGAGCCGGTTGCGCCGGTGAACCTGGTATCCTTCTACTGGCAGTATCGCAGCCCCAGCGCACGCGGCGAGCGCGGGATGCGGCTGACGCTGGCCGATATGTCGCTGTGGGACGCCGAAGGCGCGGCCACACCGTTCCCGATCTTCACCGATCGCGCCTGGGAATTCCTCTATGACAGTGGCGCGACGGCGAGCGGCGATACCGCCCCCGGCTGGAACGTGCCCGGAGAACGCGCCGATGCCCTTTACGTGCGCTGGGAGCAGGGTGCGCAGCGCACGACCATCGGCATTCTGGTCAATTATCCCGATCTAGGCCCGCTGGACGCGGTGGTGAGCCGGCGCGTCCAGGAAGAAAACGGCCTGACATGGGGGCTTGACGCCGCCCCCTTCAGCCTGATCAACATTGGGGGCAGCCGCATTCAATTCCGCGCGGTGCAGATCGCGGACTACTACCCGTCGCTGTACGATACCGTGCCACACCTTGAGGACCTCAAAGGCGATTCGTTCATGGTGGTGGATGCGCGTGAGCTGCTCTACCGCATGAATCGCCGTCCGAGTGCCGCGTTCTACCCGGACGAGGTCTGGTTGCGGCTTGGTGATGGCATCGACGCACGTAGCGAACGAGCCGTAGCCGCCTTCATCGATAAGCTGGACAATGGCGGGACTAACCCGGCGGTGATCTTGAGCGAGACAACGCTGGCCGAGGAACTGGGCAAGCTCAGCACCGACCCGCTGGCGCTCGGCTTGTTAGGGTTGATGTACCTGGCGTTCATCATGGCGCTGGCGTTGAGCATCGTTGGCCTGCTGACATATGCCGGGCTGACGGCGCAGTCCCGCCGGACGGAGTTCGGCGTGCTACGCGCTCTCGGCCTGTCGTCGATGCGCGTGGTGGCGGCGCTGGCGATGGAACAGGCTTTTGTGATGGGGCTTGGCGTGGCGCTCGGCGCGCTGTTGGGGTGGGTGCTGTCGTCGCAGGTTGTGCCGACCCTGGCGCTTGGCGCGGCGGGCGAGGGCGTGACGCCGCCGTTTGTCATGCGCATCGAAATGCGCCGCCTGGTGGAGTATGCCTTGCTGATGCTGGGGGCGTTGTTGCTGGTGCTGAGTTCGAGTCTGTTGTTGGTACGGCAGCTTTCGCTGGCGCGGACGCTGCGCCTGGGCGACGAATGATGGCTGTTGGCGGCAGGTTTTTGGCTGGGAAGATGGTGTTATGACCCTCGGACTGATCTTCAAACGCATGCGCCGTGAGTGGCGCTCTCTGGCGATTCTGCTGCTGGCGATCTGCCTGCTGACGGGCTTTTTTGCCCTGGGGCCGTTTTATATCCGTGCGGTGACCGAGGTGGGCTTGCGTTTTGAGTTGGAAGAAGCCACGCCCAAAGAGTTGGCGATCGTGTTGGCGGTCGATGACGAGCCGATCTCTCAAGAAGCGCTGGATGTCGTCAGCAAGGAATTGGGCGCGCTGGTGGTGGACTATGATTTTTTCATCCGCGCCGATTACACGCCGCCTACCACGACCGGTGGCATCAATAATCCCGGCCTGGCGACGGGCGGCTATATGTTCCGCTACGGGGAACAGGTCACGGCCCGGTCGACGCGCTTGGAGCGCACGTTCCAGCCGTATGCGTTTGCGAACATGCCGGAGATTCTCGACCTCATTGAGGGGCGCTGGCCGGTGCGCTTGCCCCCGCCGGAAGCGGTTGATCCGACCGGCCTGAGCGACGCGGAACAGCAAGCCCGCCAGATCGGCATTTACAATCGCGGGCAGGTGGAGATCGTCGTTACTTCGGCGGTGGCCGAAGAAGCCGACCTCGAACTGGGCAGCCGGATGGTGCTCGGCACCCGGCAGCTTGACGGCACGGGCGCGGTGGCTTCGGTGGTCGTGGTGGGGATTGTCGAGCCGAAGGACCCGGACGACCCGTTCTGGGAAGGGAATCGCAATTTCCTGTATGGGGCTGAGGTCGAAACCAGCCCCGGCCAGTTCCGCTATGATTACGGGATGGCGACCATCCCGGAGGCGTACACCGACTGGCTGGTCGATGTCACGCCGGGCAGTAGCTACATTTACCAGATCAAGACGAATCCCGATGTGATCACCTCCAGCAACATCCGGGACTACGCGGATAAGCTGGCGCTGTTGCCGGGCCGCCTGGCGGCGTACCATCCAAGCATCCGCGTGCTGACCGGCCTGGCGTCGCTGCTGGAAGGCTATTCCGGCGACGTGGCCGAGAACGAGCTGGTGATCATCGCCTTTTCCGCGCTGATTGCCGGGTTGATGGCGCAGCACCTGGCGAGCACCGCCTCGCTGGTGCTGGAACAGCAAAGCGAGGAATGGGGCACCATCATCAGCCGGGGCGGTAGCTCGCCGCAACTGGTCATGATGCAGTTGGTCACCGTGGTGTTTCTGGCCGTGATTGGGTTGGCGGCGGGGCCGCTGCTGAGCGTGGTTTTTATGAGCATTCTGGAGCGTTACGGGCCGCTGGCGACGGCGTTGGGTGGCCGCTCGCTGGGCGTGACGCAGATACCACGCATTTCATTCATCCTCAGCGCGCTGATCACGCTGCCGATCATTCTGCGGCTGACGTGGCCCGCCATACCGGCGGCCCGCAAGAGCCTGCTCCGGCTCAAGCAGCAGGCGTCACGTCCAAAGGGCACTCCCTGGTGGTTGCGCTATTACCTGGATGTCATTTTCCTGGCGCTGGGCGTGTTGTTTGTGCTGCGCCTGTACTACCTGGTGGGCGGCGATTTCAGCGTCCTGTTGCAGAACCTGGTCGCTGCGCCGGGTGAAGTGGTTGAGCTTATCGGCGAGGAGTTATCAAGCGGTGGTTTTGCCGAGGAACGCGGCAGCTACCACGTGTTCGGCGATTATAAGTTGCCTGCATTTGTGCTCGATTCGGTCCCGGCGATCTTCGGCATTGTGCTGGGCCTGGGGATGTTGTGGATGCGCATCTTCCCGTGGATGATGGAGGGGATTTCGCGCCTGACGCGCCGCAGCCGCCACCTGACGACTCCGCTGGCGATCTGGCGGGTGGCACGCGACCCCGGCCATTACGCAATGCTGGTCTTGTTGCTGATCATGACGCTGGCGCTGGGGACGGCGTCGCTGGGGCTGTCGGCCACACGCGACAGGGGCGCATGGTCAACGGCACGCGAGGAAACGGGCGGCAGCGCGCGCATCGAGTACAATCCCGCCCTGTTGGATGCCAGCGACGTGCGTTGGAGCGAGATGCCGGGGGTGTCGCACGCCACCACGGTGATGCATGTTTCGGGCGAGCCGACGGCTTCATCGACGAAGCGAGACGTTCACCTGTTCGGGGTCGTGCCGGAGCAGGTCGAACCGGCGTTCTCCGCGCTGGCGGACATCGTGACTCCACTGGCGGGCGTCCCGATTCCCGACCCGCCGGGCCTGGAACTGCCGGAAGACGCCATCAAACTGTCGGTGCAGGTGTACTCCATGCCGCAATCAAACGCCGACGATCCGCCCGTAACGGTCAGCCTGACGGCGTACCTGCAAGACGCCATTGGCATCCCGTACCGGGTGCGGCTGGTTCCGCCTGATACTATCATAATGGCAGATGTGCCCGGCGCTGACGAGGCCGACACCTTGCTGCCCACGCCGGTTGGTGAGTGGCTGACATTCGAGGGCGAGTTGTCGGCACGCGGGCATGCCCCGTATCGCCTGATGCGGCTGGCGATTACCAGCGAGCAGGGCAACATCGACGCCTTTGAGCACGTGATTTACATCGACCGCGTGGCGGCCCAGAACGTGCTCGGCACCACGACGCCGCTGGAGAGCTTCGAGGACGAGACTCACGCCTGGAACGAGGCTGTTGTAGCGAATCCCTATGCCGCTTCGTGGACGCAGGTTACGAGCAGCAGCCTGGTGCGCGGCGTAACGATGCAGCAGGTGACCGGCGAAGTGCCGGAAGTGGACGGCGCGTCCGCGCTGCGCCTGAGTTACAGCATGGGCAAGAGCGGCGGTCGCCGCCGCGAGCCGAGCATCACCGTCAACGAGCCGCGCCTGGGTCGCCTGCCGGTCGTGATCAACCGCGCCTTTGCGGAGCAGTTCGCGGGCCGGTCGGTGGCCAACGAACCGCTGGCTGTGGGCGATCAGCGCAACGTGGTGCTGAACCTGGGCAGCGGGTCGGTGGAATTGGGATATGAAGTCGTCGGCGTCTTCGATGAATTCCCCTCAATCGACAAGAAAGCGCCGGTGATGATCACGCATTTCGCGCTGATCCAGCCGGTGATCAACCAGGCGGCGTCCACGGCATTCTTCTTTGCCAACAATGAAGTGTGGCTAGAGCTACCCGACCGCGCGCCGTCCCCCGCGCTCAAGCGCGCGATCGACGCGCTGGGCGAGGGCGTGACCAACGTCGTCTGGGCGTGGGATCGCTACGGTGAGATTCAGCGCGAGCCGTTGCCCAGCGCCGTCGCGGGGATGCTGTTTGCCGGTTTCTGGATCAGCCTGCTGCTCAGCCTGCTGGATTTTGCCTTCTACCTGGTGGTGACGGCCCGGCAGCGGTTGTTTACCTTCGGCGTGTTACGCTCGCTGGGGTGGGACGCGGGGCATATCTGGCGCTTGCTGTTCATCGAGCAGGTGGCGCTGATCGTGCCCGCGCTGGTGATCGGCAGCGTGATTGGCGCGGGGCTGGCGTACCTGCTGCTCCCGTTCCTGGCGCTGGTCGGCAGCGAAACATTGGCGTTGCCGCTGGTGTCGCTGGCGGGGTTGCTGCTGGCGCTGGTGATTTCGTTTACGATCTTAATGGGCGTGGCCGCGATCTTCCTGCGGCGGATGAGCATTAACCAGGTGTTGCGCATGGGCGAAGAATAAACCGGGCGCAAACACATGACACACGTATCGCGCAGCAAATGGCGATGTGACCGGCGTGCAGGCGCGCCGCGATTGGCGAGAGGTTAGTCACAATGAGTCAAGCACATACCACCACCGCGGAAACCCTGGGGCCACAGGCGGCTGACCGTTCGATCTTCATCGAGTGCGACAACCTCGTGAAGATTTACAAGGTCGCGGACCTGGAAGTGGTCGCTTTGCAGGGGCTGGACTTGCTGGTTCGCCAGGGCGAAATGATGGCCCTGGTCGGCCCGTCGGGATCGGGTAAATCGACGCTGATGAACATCTTAGGCGGACTCGATTCGCCGACAGCCGGGCGCGTCCGCGTGGGCGACTATAACCTGTTGGAGATGATGCGGCGCGACCAGGTTTATTACCGGCGGCATATGGTCGGCTTTGTCTGGCAGCAAACGGCGCGGAACCTGCTACCTTACCTGACAGCCATTGAAAATGTCGAGTTGCCGATGGCGCTGGCGGGCTTCCCCGCGCGTGAACGGCGCGAGCGAGCTGCCGACCTGCTGGAGCGCGTCGGGTTGGGCGATCGCATGAATCACCGCCCGGATCGCCTGTCCGGTGGCGAGCAACAGCGCGTGGCGATTGCGGTCGGGATGGCGAATCGCCCCCGGCTGCTGCTGGCCGACGAGCCAACGGGCGAGGTGGACAGCCATTCAGCCGAGCAGATTTTCTTGTCGCTGCGCCGGTTGAACGAAGACTTCGGCGTGACGATCATCATCGTGACCCACGACATGAACGTGTCTACCCGCGTGGATCGCGTGGTCGGGATGCGCGACGGGCGCACCAGCACCGAGATTCTGCGGCGGCGCGACGGCGATGTGGCCATTCATGAAGAAGAATACGCGATCCTGGATCGCGCGGGTCGCCTGCAATTGCCTGAGGCGTATATCGAAGCGCTGGACATGGAAGACCGCGTCCGCTTGCATTTGAATGAAGACCATATCGGCGTGTGGCCCGAACACAATCGCCAGGGCGAGACGAGCGACGACGGCGAGGAGTAAAACCTTGATGAGCAACAGAGACAATGGATACTCAAGCAGCCTTGAGCCGGTGGTCAGCCTGGATCACCTGCACCGCATTTATCACCTGGAGGGTGAGGACATTCACGCGGTCAACGACGTGACGCTGGATGTCTGGCCGCGTCGCATGACGGCCATTGTCGGGCGATCGGGTTCCGGCAAGACCACGCTGCTCAATTTAATCGCCGGGCTGGACGCGCCAACCGAGGGAACCGTCTGGGTGTTGGGGCGCAACCTGAACCAGATGAGCGAGAGCGAACGGCTGGAGTTACGCCTGAACAAGTTGGGGTTCATCTTTCAGTCGTTCGGGCTGATGCCGTTGCTCAGTGCGCGTGAAAATGTCGGCGTGCCGTTGCGCATGCGTGGCGTCTCGCCTGAGGAGCGCGAAGCTCGCGTCGAGGAGGCGCTCGCGTGGGTGGGCCTGAGCGACCGCGCCAGCCACCGCCCGTATGAGCTATCCGGCGGGGAGCAGCAACGCGTCGCGATTGCCCGCGCGCTGGCCGAAGACCCTGAACTGGTGCTCGCCGACGAGCCAACAGGCCAGCTTGATACCCGCACCGGACGCCGTATTCTGGAGCTGTTGCGGCGGTTGGTCGAGGAGCGGGGCGTGACGCTGCTCATCGTCACGCACGATCCGCAGGTGATGGCCGAGGCTGACATTGTGCATGAAATGAGCGATGGGCGGCTGATCGAATCGCGAATCAAAGAAGGAATCGAGGTTCCGGTACGCTAGTCCCCACACGGTCTGGCGGTGCACCGATCTTCGGCGGGGGCGGCGTAGGAGCGGCCCCCGTTTGGTTATAAGGTGGTTGCGCGTGAATAGGCAGCATAGCTGGTGGAAGGTGGCGCTTGTCGCTGGCGTGATCGGCAGTGGCGTTCTGCTGGCCAGGGTCGCCGCACACCAGACCGCAGCGCCGCGCGTGGTTTCGCTGGGCGTTCCGCCGCCGGTGGTGGTCTCGCCTACCGTGTACGAGGGCCTGTCGCCGGAACCGGTGGCGGACGTGCCACCGTCGCTGGTGTTGATCCAGGGGCTGAAGGCGCGGCGGCTTGTCGTCGTGCCCCTGGACGGTTCGTCCGCCGTCGATGTTGACCAGCCGGTCATGACCTGGCCGCTGTTGCCCAGTCCGGACGGTGCGCAGGTGTTGTACAGCACGGAGCACACGGTCATGGCGCTGGACATGGCCGACCGCCGCGCGTCGATTGTGGGAACGCTGCCTGACGGGGGCCGGTTTGTGGTGGGCCAGTGGTCGCCGGATGCGCGGTCGGTGGCGTATGTGGCGCAGACGGCGGATTCGCTGGTCGCTTACTATGCCCGCGCCGTTGGGGAGCAGGGAGCCGTCGAAATTTTGCGAGTGCCGGATGGCATGTACCTGGACGTGGGGTGGCTGCCGGATGGCCGTCCGGTGGCGATCACGCTGGGGCTTGGGCCGGTGGGCGGGTTCGAGGCGTCTTTGCAGGCGTATGATCCAACGACCGGAACCACTGCCTGGATCGCACCCGATAGCGATCTGATCCAGTCCTGGACACCCTGGCGCTCGCCGGACGGCACGCAGCAAATCTACGCGACCACCACCTGGGAGGAATCCCGCTATCGTGGTGCGTGCCGCTCCGGGCCGCTGGCCCTGGTGGGCGACCTGTGGCTGCCTGTTGCCATTCTGGGCGGGGAGGCCGATCCCCAGATTGCGTTTGCGATGGAGGGGATGTTCATGGATCGCCCGCTCTGGCTGGATGACGGGCGGATCATTTTCCGCGCGATAGCCGATCCGGTGTGCACTTCGCTGGAATCGGGGCTGTATATCGCGACCATCGGCGGCGAGCCGGTGCAACTGGTGGCTGCCGAGCCGGATTACACGGCGGACGAGTCCGACAAGGTGCTGTGGAGCACGTCCTTCGCCGTCAGCCCCGACCAGGCGCAAATCGCCTGGACTGAGAACGACGACACGCGGCAGCGCGCCCTGATCCACGTGATGTCGCTGGATGGCGGGCCGGTCGCGACGTTGTTTGCATCGCCGCCGATTGCGGATGATGCCATCCCCTTTACTTTCCGCGACCGCGAAATGATCCTTTATTTCATCTGGCTGCCGGGATAACACGATGCACGCCGGGCGTGATATAGTAAACTTATAGAGCGCAGGTCAGGATTTCATGCGCCAGGGCGCGAGTTATCGACACCCTGTTGATAACCCTGTCGATAGTTGGTGATACGTGTGGAGGGAAAGTGATGATCGGACTGTTTCGATTGGTGCAAGCCATTTTATTCGGTGCAGTGGCCGAGTCCGAGGGCGCGGAGGAAAAGAAAAAAGAGGACAAGCCGGGAGCCAGGAAGCGGCAAATGACCGTGACCGGCTATGCGACCGTACAAGACAGCACCCTGATGACCGATGCGATGACAACCTGGTTAAAAGAGCAGGGGCTGCCGCGCGTACACGCGATGCCGGGGGGCGGCGGCGGCGCGGCGATCACCGCCGGGCGACTGGTGATCGATGGCTGTGGCGGCGGCGCAGGTGACGTAGAAGCGATTGATGGCGGCGAGTTGTCCTATGGCGGCGGGTATGGTGCGTTCGACATCGGCTTTATCGTCGCGCAGAATCGCTTCTTCCGCATTTACCCGCTGGTAGGCGTGGGCGGTATGGGCGGCGGCGCATCGCGGGACATGACGGCTGAGGACGACTCATCTACCAGCAGCGGTTGGGGGGCCGCCTTGTTTCGCGGTGGAATCGGGATCGACTTTATGTTGAAAGTGTGGCGCGTGGGCGTGCTCGTCGGGCTGCGATTCGGTTACCAGAGCGGTGCATTTCACGCGCAGTCGGGTGACGGGCCGGAGATTGACACCCCGGAAGGGCCGTTCTTCCGCATCATCGTGGGGCCGCATTTCGTGCGCTAGCCGGGGCCAGCGCCGTCGCGCAATGAGACCCGCATGAATAAAGGTCGCCTGCACTTTTGCCGGCGGCCTTGTCATTTTCCTGGCTCAAGGTAATGCAGCCCGGTGGGGCGGTAGGGGGGCGGGGGCGCAACCGGCAAAAGCGGCTCTCGATGCTGAGAGCCGCCGGGTTGTCGCGATGGTGTGTCGATGGGTGGTTTGGTTAGTCGAGGTGCTGGACGATCTTCGGTTCCAGAGCGGGCAGGGGCATGAAGCCCACAATGCGCTCGGCCACTTCGCCGTCCTTGAACAGCATCAGCGTGGGGATGCCCATGATCCCGTATTGCATCAGGAGGCCCTGATTTTCGTCGGCATCGACTTTGCCGACCTTGAGCTTGCCCTCGTATTTCTCAGCAAGCTGAGCTACCAGGGGCGCGATCATGCGGCACGGGGCGCACCACTCGGCCCAAAAATCGATCAGCACTGGCGTATCCGACTTCAGAACATCGTTCTCGAACGTGGCTTCCGTCACGACGAATGTCTTTTCACCCATGTGTGTCAAGCTCCTTATTCGATTTGCTCAGAAGAACCGGCGGGTCGTTGCCGCCGCAGTCCATGCTTGTATCGCGCTCATAGCGATTACTTTGTCACCAAACTATAGCACGAACCGGGCGGGTTGCCTACGGTTATTTCGTCCTCCCTCTGATCTGGAACGCTTCTATAATCAAGAGAGTGACTGGGCCATACCTGGGTGACCATCAGGACACTACTATAGCAGCCGCGCGCGCTGCCGTCTGTTGCCGCGCCAACACTGCGGATGTGAAACACACAATTTCTCCAAAATCTCTTCACCAGTTCTACACAATGCCCCTTTACACTATGCGCAACGTTGGAAAGGAAACGGCGGTCACTGAGGCCGCCGGGTAGCAAAGCGAGGTAATCGAATGGCGAAGCGACGTATTCTGAAGATTGGGATCATAGTGGTAGCGGTGGTGGCGGTTGCGGGTCTCTCATTGGCGGTGTTGACCGACACGAGCGCGGCTCAGGGACCCGGCGGGCGCGGTGGACGTGGGAACGGGCAACGTGTGGGCCAGCAACCCGGCGGGGCATACGGTGACAGCATCGGCTTAGGTATGCAGAATAGTGCAGGCTGGCAAAACAGCAACCAGCAGCAGATGCAATACTGGTTATTGGACTTGGCCCCGGCGGTTCCGGGTGATTTACCGGCGGATGTCGTGGCCGCCCTGTCGGCTGGCATTCAGGATGAATACCATGCTTACGCGACATACCAGGCCGTAATCGACCAGTTCGGCGCGGTGCGCCCCTTCACCAACATTCAGATGGCGGAAAGCAGCCACATCGCGGCGCTGAGCTTCATCATCGAGCGCTACGGGCTGACCGTACCGGAACCGGAGCCGCTGGTAGACGTCCCGCAGTTTGACACGCTGGCGGATGCATGCGCAGCGGGCGCGGCGGCGGAGATTGCCAACTTTGAACTGTACGATCAGTGGCTGGCCACCGTACAGGAATATCCCGATATCGTGCAGGTCTTCCAAATGCTGCGCGATGCGTCCGAATTCCAGCACCTTCCTGCGTTCGAGAATTGCGCTGGATGGATCGCCGGATAACCGCAAACAATCGCAGTACACACGCAAGCCCTTTTCCACCTGGGAGAAGGACTTGCTTTGTATGTTGTGGTTATGGCTTGCGGCGGCACGGGGCCAGCGATCAGATCACGTAGTCCAGTTCGTAGACATCAGGCTCATCTTTGGCTTTATGCCCGTTATCTCCTGGCGTGGAGCCGTTGGCTTGAATGGCCCGTTCGACCTCATCCAGCCGGTCGAGGATGCGATCCAGCCGCGCGGCGACGACATCCGGCAGCACATCGTGATGCAGGTCGGGCCTGTGCGTTGCGGTCTCTGGGGTTTGGCGTTTGACCGGCTTGCCAGGGATACCAACGACGACCATGTCCGGTTCCACGTCCTTGACTACGACGGCATTCGCGCCGATTCGCGAGTTCTTTCCCACGGTGATAGCTCCCAATACTTTGGCTCCAGCGCCGATGACGACGCCGTCTTCGATGGTCGGATGGCGCTTGCCCGGCTCCAGGCTGACCCCGCCAAGCGTCACGCCGTGATAGAGGGTGACATCCGCGCCGATCTCGGCGGTTTCGCCGATGACGACGCCCATGCCGTGATCGATGAAGAGGCGCGGCCCGATTCGCGCGGCGGGGTGGATCTCGATGCCGGTGAGGAACCGCGCGACGTGCGACACCCATCGCGCCAGCAGCCTGAGACGCACGCGCCACAGGCGATGCGCCATACGGTGCATCCAGAGCGCGTGTAGCCCCGCATAGGAAGTGATCACTTCCAGCCAATGGCGGGCAGCGGGGTCACGTTCCTGTATGCAACGGATGTCTTCGCGGATTGTCTTCAGCATGGCCGAACTCCTCGTTTCGGTGCCGGTGGCGCTTTGGGGCATCCGGCAATGAGGCCGTCTAGTCTTCCAGGTCGGCGAACAGCGGTGTCGAGAGATAACGCTCGCCCCAGGAGGGGATGACGACCACGATCAGTTTGCCTGCGTTTTCCTGGCGACGCGCAACCTGCAATGCGGCCCACACCGCCGCGCCGGATGAGATGCCAACCAGCATCCCTTCTTCAGTGGCCATGCGGCGGGCCGTTTTGAAAGCGTCATCGCCCGTGACGGTGATGATCTCGTCGTAAATCTGCGTGTTGAGCACGTCCGGTATGAAGCCCGCGCCGATGCCCTGGATGGGGTGGGGCCCCTTCTCGCCGCCGGAAAGCACCGGCGATTCGGCGGGTTCGACGGCGATGGCCTGCACCGATGGTTTGCGCTCCTTGAGCGCCTCGCCCGCGCCGGTGATCGTGCCCCCCGTGCCGATCCCGGCCACCAGGATGTCCACCTGGCCGGCGGTATCGCGCCAGATTTCCTCGGCGGTGGTGCGCCGGTGCACGTCCGGGTTGGCGGGATTCTGGAATTGCTGGGGCATGAATGCGCCCGGATTCTCAGCGAGAATCTCGTTGGCCTTCTCGATCGAGCCGTTCATGCCCTTGTCGGCAGGGGTTAGCACGACTTGCGCGCCAAACGCCCGCAAAATCTTGCGCCGTTCGCTGCTGACCGTCTCCGGCATGGTCACGATCAGCCTGTAACCGCGTTGCGCGGCCACCATCGCCAGGGCGATCCCCGTGTTGCCGCTGGTGGGTTCGACGATGAGCGATCCCGGTTGGAGACGCCCCTCGCGTTCGGCGGCTTCGATCATCGACAGGCCGATGCGGTCTTTCACGCTCTTGGCGGGGTTGTAGTATTCCAGTTTGGCGACAACTGTGGCAGGCGCATCCCCGACAATGCGGTTGAGCCGCACGAGCGGCGTGTTGCCGATCAGTTGGGTGATGTTTTCGGCGATGTTCATTTTTTGATTTTGCGTGACGGTCATTCGAATGTCTCCTTGGGTGTGACTTGTTGTAGAGTTGGTTGGTCAACGCACAAAAAACGACCACGCTTGTGTTGCGTGGCCGTCTAAAAGGCTCAATCCGTCTGCTAGGATCGCGATCTCAATCCAGGGCGGCACGCCACAAGCGCTGCTTGCGTCGCAAGGACAGACAGATACAAGCGCAAACCTGGGCGTGAACGAACATGATAACGTAGATTCCTTCAATGGTTGTTGAACGGACTGGTCTAGCTGGCCTGATTATAAAGGACGGTGGCGCATTTGACAACCGCAATTTTGACCGAATCTGTCGAAAAAGCGTCCAAACCGTGTCCCCACAGGAGGTAACGTGTGTGTAGGGGGGGCGGGTGAGGCCATGCGCCGCAAAGGAGTATACAATAGACGTAACACGGTGGGACAGACGAAAGAGAAAACCGGTGAACCCAAAACAATTGTTCGTGGCGGTGGTCATTGTGCTGGTATGCGTCATGAGTTTGCAGGCCAGCGGCCCGTTGGCGGCCCGCGCCGGTACGCTGGCGCGGGTGCAGCCGCAAGATTTCGAGTACGTGGGTGCGTTCCGGTTGCCCGATGCGGGGGAGCGCCCGCTGACGTTTGAGTATGGCGGCAACGCCATGACCTTTAACCCGGACGGCGATCCGGGCGGGGCCGCCGATGGCTTTCCAGGATCGTTATTCGTGATGGGCCACGACCGCATGCCTTACGGGGAATTGCCGGACGGTAACCAGGTGGCCGAGATCACCATTCCGGCCCCGGTGGTTGCCGGGCAGGTGGCCGCCTTGCCACAGGCGAGCTTCTTACAGGGATTCCACGACGTGGCGGCGGGGCATTTCGTGGGGCTGGACGAACTTCCGCGCGTCGGGATGCAGTACCTCAACACTCCGGCCACCGGCCCCAGGATTCACCTGGCCTGGGGGCAGCACTTCCAGGATGACCCACAGTTTCAGATCGCCTCACATGCCTGGTTCGATCCCAATCTGGCCGCACCGGACATGCAAGGCCCCTGGTTCATCGGCGATCAGTCGTTCTACAGCGTCAACGGGTACTTGCTCGCCATTCCGGCGGCATGGGCCGATCAGTACGTCGGGGGGCGCGTGCTGGGAACCGGGCGATTCCGCGATGGCGGCTGGTCGGGGATGGGGCCGTCGCTGTTTGCCTACCGCCCCTGGATCGACGGGGTAGGAACGCCTGCACCGGCGCAAGCGCATCTTTCAGAGGTGCCGCTGCTTCTGTATGCCAAATCGACGGAAACCGAGCAGATCGAACGGGCATTAGCGGGCTACCAGCACCCGGACGAGTGGGAAGGGGGCGCGTGGATCGTCACCGGCACGGGCAAGACGGCGCTCCTGTTCGCCGGCACGAAGGGGGTGGGCGACAAATACTGGTACGGCTTCGCCAATCCCGCCGGGCCTGACCTCCCGTGCGTGGCGGGCGATCTGGTGGGGGAATTCCCGGTCTGCCGGTTGGCAGACGGCACGCCTTGCCCGCCGGAAGACCTAGTGGAGTGCGAGGGCCATACGTCCGGGCGCGGCTGGTGGAGTGCGCGGTTTGAAGCGTGGTTCATCCTCTACGATCCGGCAGACCTGGCGCGGGTAGCGATGGGCGAACTCGAACCCTGGGAACCGCAGCCGTACGCCCATGTGGTGCTCGACGAGCGCCTGTTCTTGAATCCGGACGCGGTGGACGTGGACGTGGTGGGCAGCGGCCCGCAGGGTCACTACCGGATTGGCGACGTGGCTTACGACCGGGCCAACAACCTGCTCTATGTGCTGGAATGGTTCGCGGACGGGGCCAGGCCGGTTGTCCACGTGTGGCGCGTGCAGTGAGTTGCTTGTTAACCTGAGTTCGGTTTCATGGTGTGCCTCACTCT
>CAZSXY010000018.1:0-17803 GCA_964611395.1 uncultured Anaerolineaceae bacterium
TTTTGTCCGATAGCATACCATATTCCTTCAGGTTCCTTTGTGGTTGAGCACTAGTCGCTTCGCACGCGTGCCATTAAATAGGCGTCCACCAACTGGCCATCACGGTACGCGTATTCGCGCAATGTGCCTTCAACCACGAAATCAAACTTCTTGCACAGGGCAATAGCGGTCTCATTGTCTGTGAACACCTGCAGCTCAATGCGACTGGCGTTCAACCAGTGTTCCGCCAGATCGAGCGTGGCATCCATCAGGGCAGTTCCAATGCCTTTGTCCTGAAAATCAGCGTGGATCATCATCTCTAATGCAACGACATGGGCACGGCGTCCCGAATGAAGACGTAATGTGATTTGCCCCAACACGCGACCTTCGATCTCAGCCACCAACATCATTCGATCCGATGGCAGGTTTTCGATGTAATCACGCATTGCCTCGCGCGGTTGGTATGGGAGTTGTAACGTGCCATAAACAACATTGCCACTATCGCGAATAGCCGCGATATCCTCCCAGTCATCCGTCTCAACGCCCCGGACTACAGCGCCTGGCGACATAGTTTTTCGGGTCATGATCGCTCTCCCTGTTGCGCGTTTGCGGCCCCGGCCTGATCAGCGAGCAAGCGTGCCAGCAACACAGCCTCGGCATACTCACCCGCCCGGAACGCAAAGCGGGATATCGTCGCCTCACGCACAAATCCATGGCGTTCAAATGCCGCCAGCCGGGCATGATCCGCCGCAAAAACAACCGTTTCGAGCCGCCGCAACCCCAGCCAATAGTCGCCCAGCTCCGTCACCGCTCGCAACAGCCCGTCCTCAAACGCTGTCCCATAGTAATCAGGGTGCAACACCACCTCAACCCGTCCAGTATGGCGTCGCCGGTGAACCATCACATGAACCCATGCCACCCCGACGATGCGTTCGCGCCCACTCGCCAATGTGACATTCGCGATCAGCGTATGGTCGGACGCGGGCGGGTTGGTTATACGCTCGCGGAAGGCCTCGTCGGAGGCATACGGCAATTCAAGCGAGTTCTGGAGCACTAGCGGGTGGCTGTATAGCGTCTGAATCGCCAGCCAATCATCGCTCTGAAGACCGCGTATGGTCAAAGTAGGGGAATCGGTCACCACGTTATCTCCACACGAAACCCGGTTCAGGGTACTATTACGAGGCGCCAGTTGGTTAACGCCGGCGACGCATAGCTTACCTTGCCAATGGGGTTAAGCCAAACCATTACCCGGTGTGAATCAACGGTTGCTGAGGGGCAACGCAATAGCTATAATCCGGCACGCCATAACAAGCACCAAGAGGGGATTCGTTTTGAGCGTCAAACTATCTGTCATCATACCGTGTTACAACGAGAAAGACACCGTGGCTGAAGTGATACGCCGCGTGCGCAACGTCGGCCTTGCCCATGAAATTGTTGTCGTCGATGACGGCTCGACGGACGGCACACGGGATGTGCTAACTGAAATCGACCGGGGTGATGATCTCAAGATCATCTTCCACGAGCGCAACATGGGCAAGGGAGCCGCCGTCCGCACCGGTTTCAAGAACGCGACCGGCGACGTCTTCTTGATTCAGGATGCAGACCTTGAATACGACCCGCGTGACTACCCCATGCTGCTGCGTCCGATTGAAGAAGGGATTTCAGACATTGTTTATGGTTCGCGTTTTCTCGGTGGGCCGCGCAAAGCCATGTTCTTTTGGAACATGATCGCCAACCGGACGCTGACGTTCATCACGAACCTGCTTTACAACGCGATCCTGAGTGATATGGAAACGTGCTACAAAGTCTTTCGCGCTGACATCATTCGCGACATCCCGCTACGGTCGCGTCGTTTCGACTTCGAACCCGAAGTCACGGCCAAGGTTTTGAAACGCGGGCACCGCATCTACGAAGTCCCCATCTCATACAACGGGCGTGAGTGGGACGAAGGCAAGAAAATCTCGTGGAAAGACGGCGTCATCGCGTTCTGGACGTTGATCTACTACCGGTTCACCGATTGATGCGTCGTGCTGTGACATCTCCCTTTGCAACGCCATACCAGCGAGCGCCAGTTTTAGCACTGGCGCTCGTCGTGCTTCTGGCGCTGGTGCTGCGTGCGAGCCTGCTGGGCGTTGATGTGCGCTTCCACCCAGACGAGGCGTTGTTCGCAGCGCAGGCCCGCTTGATCAGCCACGAGGGAGATGTTCTGCTGCGCACGACCGATCTTGACAAACCACCGCTGACGTTCTACGCCACGGCGCTATCCTTTCGGCTGCTGGGGCCAAACGAATTCGCCGCGCGGCTCCCTAATGTCATCGCCAGCACCCTGACCGTCGTCGTGATGATGCGGCTCGCAACGGCGCTCTATCGCGATCAGGCAACCGCCCTGCTGGTAGCCTGTCTCTGCGCCCTATCTCCCTACCTCCTGGCCTTCGCGGCCACGACCTTTACAGATGTCCAGGCCACCCTATGGGTCACCCTGGCGGCACTGCTTGCGGTCAAGGGTCAGTGGCGCTCCTCAGGGATCGCCGCCGCCCTGGCCCTGTCCTCAAAAACCACAGCCGCCCTGTTTCTGCCGCTCATCGTTGGGCTGGGGCTTCTCAACACCTATTCAGCGCCAACGGGGTCGCATCGCCCTGACCTTCGACGCATCGCATGGCACTTCGGGCTATCCGTTGGGATCGGCGTGGGGGCGCTGATTCTATGGGACGTTGCCCGCCATCCGCGCAGCTTCTTCGCGTTAGGGTTTGCGCATAACAACCCTGGCCGTCTGATACGTTCGGACGAGCTTTGGCCGCGACTGGATCGCTGGTTTCACTGGTTGGGTTATGTAACCGGTTCGCCTGTGCTGACGGGCATACTGCTGGTATGTGTATTGGGCTGGCTGGTGCATCGTTTCCGCGCACACCGCACGCACCAGGACGCCGCCGACTGGATTATCACCGGGTTCAGTATCGCGTTGTTGGGGTGGTACTGGTTGGTGGCGTTCAATACATACGACCGGTATCTGTACCCGCTTGTGCCGTTCCTCCTGTTGCTCTTTGCGCGGGTGATAGTGGCGCTCGGCAGAATCGCGCCTGCCCTGGCCGCGCGACCACTCATCCTCGCCACCGCGCCAGCTTTTTTGCTGGTTCCGGCTGTCATTCCGGTTCTTGACGGGCGCGCGCCGCTCGGAGGCGACCAGGGTACACATACCGGAATCGAACCGCTGGCAGCCTTCCTGAACGAAACACTGGAAGGCGACATTGTCTACGATCACTGGCTTGGCTGGGAACTGGCCTTTTATCTGGGGCCTCATCCGCGCCTGCTCGTGCGTTATTCCCCCCACCCCGAAGAGCTGGCCAGTGATATGACGCGGTGCGCCTGCACACGTTTCTTCGTCGTTCCGGACGAGGAACGGGCGGCTCACTGGCGTGACCTCCTCGCACGTAACGGTATCCACATCGCGTCTATCTACAGTGACGCTACGCATGGCTTCACAGTATATCGCCTGAGCGCCGAACCACGGGAATGATTAGGCACGTTGGCTGTCAGAACGGTATATTTTGAATTGAGGCCATTTCAATCAAAGGAGCAAAACCATGGGCCAACCCGGTTCGGTTGTTCCAACAACGATCGTGATCTTCGGCGCATCAGGTGATCTGACGGTGCGCAAACTGGTACCGGCATTGTTCAGCCTGCACCGCCGCAACCAGTTACCGGAAAGTCTCCGGATTGTTGGCGTGGCACGCACCGCATTCTCGCATGACGAATTCCGGGGCCGTTTGCGAGAAGGCGTCCAACAGTACGCAACCGAATCCTTTGATGCGGCAACCTGGGACTCGTTTGCATCCCATATCTGGTATCAACGAGGCGACACCAAAATAGCCGGTGATTACACAACTTTGCACGCGTTCCTCCGTGAACTCGAAGGCGGCCCGGCCAATCGGCTGTACTACCTGGCTGTTGCGCCGTTCCTGTATGTCCCCATCATTGAAAATCTCGGTCAGGCAGGCATGGCGCAGGAAACGGAAGGTTGGCGGCGGGTCATCGTCGAAAAACCATTTGGGCACGATCTGGCATCGGCCCAGGAATTGAATACCCTGGTCCACAAAGTATTCAACGAAAAACAGGTGTACCGCATTGATCATTACCTGGGGAAAGAAACCGCCCAGAACATCCTGTTCTTCCGGTTTGCGAATACGATTTTCGAACCTATCTGGAACCGCAACTACGTGGATCACGTCCAGATCACCGTCTCCGAACAGGTAGATGTCGGCCACCGCGCCGGTTATTACGACGGTGCGGGCGTCCTGCGCGATATGTTCCAAAACCACCTGATGCAACTGCTTGCCCTGATCGCCATGGAACCACCGGCCTCATTCAACGCTGATGCCCTGCGCAACGAAAAGGTCAAGGTGCTAGAAGCGGTCCGCCCCATCGCTCCAGAAGATACAATACGCGCCCAGTACGCGGGCTATTGCGACGCCGAAGGTGTTGCCCCCGATTCGCGGACGCCAACATTTGCGGTGCTCAAACTCTTGATCGACAACTGGCGCTGGCAGGGAGTTCCGTTTTATCTACGATCGGGGAAAGCCATGAAACGGAAAGTAAGTGAAGTCGTCGTCGAGTTCAAGTGTCCCCCGCACATGATGTTTGATCGCGAATCAGACGAGTGCTTCACCCCCAATGTGCTTTCGTTGTGCATACAGCCAGACGAAGGCATTCACCTGAAGTTTGAAGCGAAGATTCCAGGGTCATACCAGGAAACCCAGTCCGTTGACATGGAGTTTCATTACCGCTCATCGTTTGGCGACGCTCCCCTGCCCGACGCATACGAACGCCTGTTGCTGGATGCGCTGGTAGGCGATGCCTCGCTGTTCACGCGCAGTGACGAGATCGAAGCTGCGTGGGAATTGATCGATCCGGTGCTGCGCCATTGGGAAGCAGAAACACCCCCCAACGTCGCGATCTACGAACCGGGCAGCATGGGGCCGATCGAAGCCGATGAGTTTATGTCGCGTGATGGTCGCATGTGGCGGCAGGGGTGCGCGCATTAGTGGAGCTTAGTTGTGGAAACTATCGAAAAATACAGCGGGCCGGAAGCGCTTGCGCAAGCGGCAGCCGACCGCATTGTAGCACTGGCGGCAAGTGCCATTGCCAAACATGGGCAGTTCAGCATCGCCTTGTCCGGCGGATCGACGCCACGGCGATTGTTCAAGCTGCTGGCAACACCCGCATGGTTCACACGCATTGATTGGGCGCGCGTGTTTGTGTTTTGGGGCGACGAACGCTGCGTCCCGCCCGATCATCCCGATAGCAACTTCCGCATGGCTCGTGAGGCCTTGCTGGATCATGTGCCGCTGCCCCAGGAAAATATCTACCGGATCGAAGGCGAGCGCGAACCAGCGCTTGCCGCACAGCGCTATGAAGAACGCCTGAAGAACTTCTTTGGGTCCGTCGAGTTTCCCCGTTTCGACCTGATGCTGCAAGGCCTGGGTGTCGACGGGCATACCGCGTCTTTGTTCCCTGGCACAACGGCGCTCGAAGAAACCACGCGCTGGGTTGTTGCCAACTACGTTCCCACCTTCGAGACATGGCGCATTACCGTCACCGCGCCGGTCATTAACGCAGCAGCCAACGTCATAGTCCTGGTTGCGGGTGAAAGCAAAGCCGCCGCGTTGCACGCCGTATTGCACGGCCCCTACCAGCCAGGAACCTACCCCGCCCAGCTCATTCGCCCTCACGACGGCAAGTGCGTCTGGATGGTTGACGAAGCCGCAGCCACAAGGCTGTAGCCATGCTTTTGCAGAACGAGTTTTTTGGCACTACACTTGAAACGTGTGCCAATGTCAGTGTGCATAAGGTAGAGGAGATTATTCGCATGTTTAAGAAAGCCAACGTGACCGGGCTGCTCCTGCTCGCTATGCTGGTCGTTTCTTTGATCCCAGCGTCGGCAGCCGGCCCTGTGTATCCGGATTTGCCTGATCTCGATGGTCAGGAAATTGTCATTGCCGTTGAGAACCTTTATACGCCCTTCCAGTTTGAAAATCCCAAGACCGGCGAGATCATGGGGTACGAATACGACCTGGTCGAGGAGATTTGCTTCCGCATCAACTGCACGCCGGTGTACGAATACGTGAGCTGGGACGTGATGATCACTTCCGTCGGTGAAGGCCAGTTCGACATGGGCATGACCGGCATCAGCATCATCGACGAGCGCAAAGAAATCGTCGACTTCAGCGATCCCTACATCAACCTCCAGCAGTTCCTGCTCGTCCGCGCCGACGAAGACCGCTTCGCGAACATCGACGAGTTCGCCGCCAACGACGACCTCTTGCTCGGTGTCCAGGCCGGGACCGCTGGCTTCTTCGTCACCCTGGACGCCGTGCCCGATGAGGATCGCCGCGTCGTCTACACCGAGTTCGGCGCTCTCGTCCAGGCCCTCATCGTGGGCGACGTCGATGCCATCCCCGTGGACGCCGCCGCCGCGCGTGGCTTTGTCAGCACCACCGGCGGGGCCGTCAAGACCGTCGGCGATTCCATCTCCGACGACGAAATGGGCTTCATCTTCCCCAAGGGCAGCGACCTCGTCGAACCCATGAACGCCGCCATCGCCAGCCTGAAACAGGATGGCTTCCTCGACTTCCTCATGAACAAGTGGTTCTTCGACTACAACCCCGAAACCGGCGAGATCTACGCCGAACTGCCCGACCTCGACGGGCAGGAAATTGTGATTGCGGTCGAAAACCTGTATCTGCCGTTCCAGTTCGAAGAAGCAACCACCGGCGAGATCATGGGGTACGAATACGACCTGGTCGAGGAGATTTGCTTCCGCATCAACTGCACGCCGGTGTACGAATACGTGAGCTGGGACGTGATGATCACTTCCGTCGGTGAAGGCCAGTTCGACATGGGCATGACCGGCATCAGCATCATCGACGAGCGCAAAGAAATCGTCGACTTCAGCGATCCCTACATCAACCTCCAGCAGTTCCTGCTCGTCCGCGCCGACGAAGACCGCTTCGCGAACATCGACGAGTTCGCCGCCAACGACGACCTCTTGCTCGGTGTCCAGGCCGGGACCGCTGGCTTCTTCGTCACCCTGGACGCCGTGCCCGATGAGGATCGCCGCGTCGTCTACACCGAGTTCGGCGCTCTCGTCCAGGCTCTCATCGTGGGCGACGTCGACGCCATCCCCGTAGACGCCGCTGCCGCGCGTGGCTTCGTCAGCACCACCGGCGGGGCCGTCAAGACCGTCGGCGATTCTATCTCCGACGACGAAATGGGCTTCATCTTCCCCAAGGGCAGCGACCTTGTCGAACCCATGAACGCCGCCATCGCCAGTCTGAAACAGGACGGCTTCCTCGACTTCCTCATGAACAAGTGGTTCTTCGACTATCAGCCGCCACAATAACGGGCATATCACCTGCACCAGGTGATGTTCATTAACGGTCATCGCAGGCCACCCCTGCGGTGACCGTTTCCTCGTCGGGGAGGCCCCTATGCATCAACTGTTTGCCGTGTCCCACAGAGCAGCTACAATACATGCAAAGCGGAGCCATGCAGTAAATTGGGGTTTAATATGGACATTAGCGAGCGCGACGTGAACGGCGTGACCATCCTGGCACTTGACGGGCGTATCGATTCCGAGGGTGCTATTGCCCTCGATGATGTGTTGCACGCCAAGATCGCCGCAGGAAAATTTAAGCTGATCCTGGACATGGCAAAAGTCCCTTACGTAAACAGTACGGCACTGCGCATCCTGGCCGAGATCATCACGGTGAGCCGCGATAACGGGGGCGATCTGAAACTGGTTGCGCTCCAACCAAGAGTCCGGCGCGTGCTGCAGATCGTTGGCTTTGATCGCTTCTCTGCCATTTACGGGACGCAACAAGACGCGCTGGCCGACTTTTAGTTTGCGCTAACTGCAAAGAACAGCGCTTGGCACGTATCACTGGACTTTCTTCATATCCCTGCCAGCCGGCTACTGGCGGTTAAACGCTAAGCATCATACCTGACGTGTTAAAATGAATTTGACCGACTCATGCCTTGTTCGCAATGGACATAATGGGTTCGCACCCGCGATTCAGTCGAAAAACAGTGTCCGGTCACGCTATGATTGAGCCATAGACGGCGACTCTGCGAGGGAAACACCCATGAAAAAGATTCTCCTGGTAGAAGACGATGACACGCTCCGTAAGACGCTCGCCTATAATCTGTCCCAGGAAGATTATAAAGTCATCCAGACGGACGACGGGGCCGAAGCACTGGACCTTGCCCGCAAGCATTCGCCAGACCTGATCGTCCTGGATGTGATGCTACCCTCACTGGATGGGCTATCCGTATGCCGCATCATTCGCAATGAGTCCGATGTCCCGATCGTCATGCTTACGGCGCGTGGCAGTGAAGTTGACCGGATTGTGGGACTCGAAATCGGGGCCGACGACTACATCGTCAAACCGTTCAGCCTGGGAGAGTTTCTTGCGCGGGTGCGCGCAGTACTTCGCCGCGCACCTTCGTCCCGCACAGTTGTCGATCGCCTTGAGTCAGGCGACCTGGTGCTCGACTTGATCGCCCGCCGCGTCACGCGGGGCGATAAAGAACTGCGCATGACACACAAGGAATTCGACCTGTTGGCAACGCTCATGCGCAACCAGGGAGCAGTGCTCTCGCGCGATTTGCTCCTCGACCGGGTGTGGGGCTACGACTACAGCGGCCAGACAAAGACGGTGGACGTTCATGTGCGCTGGCTCCGAGAAAAGATCGAGGATGAACCGTCGCACCCACGCCGCATTGTTACCGTGCGCGGCGTAGGTTATCGATTCGAAGGGTAACCAGGTTTATGATGTTCCCCTGGCTCCTTGCAGCAGTGGCGCTCGTGGCCTCTGGTATCCTTGCGGCCCGGTACGTCCGGCTGCACCGCAGATGGACTGCGCTCCAACAAAGCCACGCCCATACTCTAAAAGACCTCAAGAACCAGTTGGAAAGGGTTCAAGAGTTGCAGGACAGTCTCCTGCGAGGGGTGGAGGATGTGCTGTTCGTACTGACGCCCGACGAACGGATTTTGTTTGCGAACCCGGCGGCGAAACGGCAGTTCGGCGATTCCATAGAGGGGAAAACGCTCGTCGAAGCATTGCGCCAACCTGAACTCACCGCCCTGTTTCATGATGCGCAAAAAATACGGGGCGAAGTCATGGAGCGACGCGTCGAGTTCGACCGGAAAGTGTTTCACGCCCGTGCAGTGGCTTCGCCCAGCGGACAGTTTGAGATTGTCACGCTGCGCGATATGACCGAAGTGCAACGGTTGGAACGTGCGCGCCGTGAAATGGTGTCCAATATCACGCACGAACTGAGCACCCCCATCACGTCCCTTGGCCTGCTGACCGAGACATTGCTGAACGTCGCCGACCACGAGAAACGCAAGCGCGTGCGAAAAATGGCCAAAGACATCCGCCGCGAAACCGACACCCTGATGCAACTCGTGCAGGAAATTCGCGATCTGTCACTCATTGAATCTGGACAGATGCCCATCCGGCTCACCCCTACGCCGCTGCGCCCCATCATCGAGGCCAGCCTCCAACAGCTCGAATCGCTGGTAGAGAACAAAGGCCAGCATATTGAGCTGAATGCGCCCGAAAACATCACGGTCCTGGTCGATGAACACCAGATTCAGCGGGCTATCAAAAACATCATCCACAACGCGATAAAATTCTCGCCAGAAGGAGAGCGCATTACCATCACCGTTGAACTGAACGGGGCCGAAGCTATCATCGCCGTCAAAGACAACGGTCCCGGTATCCCCGAAGAAGACCTGCCGCGCGTCTTCGAACGCTTTTTCCAGGTCGACCAGGTGCGCCGGGATGGTACGGGCCTGGGCCTGGCCATCGTGCGGCATATTGTGAGGGCGCATGGCGGGCGCACCTGGGCCGAAAGCGTCGAAGGCGAAGGGGCTACGTTTTACATCACGCTGGCGCTGGCGGATGCCATCGAACCAGACACCAGCCACGACGGGTAGAGGCCGGCAGGGAACCCTGCAATACAAAGCGGGGGCCGCTACGACCCCCGCAAAGACTCCTTTACTGCGCGTGCCGTGCTAATCCGATAACCAGGACAGCCTTTCACGGACATTGTCCGGCACGCTCCCCGCTGCAAACTCGCGCACCAACGTCGAACGGCCAATATCCCCTTTCCAGCCTACCAGACCGTAATCCTTCGCGTAGTAGTATCGCTCAAAGGGTTCATCCTTCGGCTTGCCGCCAGCGTCCTCGAAAGCCGCCAGCACTGCGACATCATTTAGCTCAACTCCGCTCGGCAGCTTGAACGTCTTATGAACTTCTTCCAGCATAATCCAGGTCATATGCACAAATCGCTTATCGGGAATTTCTGCCCCATCGCTCTTGCGCCGGAACACAACCTGAGGCATGCGCTGGAATGGCACGCCGATTCTCATCGTGCGCGGTATCCAGGGGCTGCCGTATTTGCCGGACTCGGTCAAAGTATACACTTCGCCCCCGCCGGGTGATGTATCAGTCCCCCGGTAGATGAAGTGATCGTCGGCCCACATTTCTTCCCATTCGCTGTGCTTGACGTGGTAAAACTTATTTCCCTCAACCTGAGTCTGAATACGTTGCCGCCCACCGCCATGCCAGTCGAACTCCAGTTCATATAACCGGCCATCCCCACGCAAGAACGGCAGCATGTCATAGACCTGGTCGGGATCAACCACGTCAATCAGGGTGAACAGGTCAAAATCAAAGAATTTCCCCTGCGGATCGCGACCTTTCCAGGTGCTCTGGTGCATCCCTGGTTTCTCAGGTGCGGTCAACATCAGAGAAACTTCGACCGTATCGCCGGGCTGAGCCGATGGCAGGGCCACGCTGTCCGGCCCGTCCATCTTGTTATCTCCAAAAAACACGAGTGCATAACCCTGCCCCCACACGGTTGTTCCCGTGTTCCGAACGCGCCACGTCTTGACGAATGCCTCACCCGGCTGCACGGTGGTGCCGTCCGGTATAGTTACGTCGGCCACATAGCTCATTTCGCTAAGTTGCGCTGGCGGTTGTGCGGGATCGGCCACATCAATCAGAGCAAACAAATCGAATTCAAAAAACTCGCCTTGCGGATTGCGCGGCTTCCATGTGCTACGCTGCAAGCCCGGCTTGTCGGGGGCCGTCAGCGTCACCGACACTTCGACAACCTCACCGGGGTTGGCAGGCGGCAACGGCACGCTGTCAGTTTCCCCCATGCGCTCATCGGCAAAAAACGCAAGCGAATACCCCGACCCCCAAACAGTTTCGCCCGAATTCCGCACGCGCCACGTTTTGATAAAGGTCTCGCCCGCTTCCATCACGGTCTCATCTGGCACGGTGACATCCGCCACCCAGCGCAGTTCGTCGAGCTTATCGCTCGGCCCAACGGTGCGCGGAACCTGAATCTCTGCATATTGCTCAAAGTCGAACAGGTCGCCGTTGGCATTGGCCAGCTTCCACGTGCTGCGGTGGCGGCCTGGCGTTTCCGGAGCCGTCAGCGTCACCGAAAACTCAACCACTTCGCCCGGCGCAACCGCACGCGGCAACGCTACCCGGTCCGGCCCTTCCATCTGCTCATCGGCCACAAATTGCAACGCGTAATCAGTCGTCCAGGTCGTCGTACCGGTATTTCGCACGCGCCATGTCTTTACAAATGTCTCGCCGGGCTGCACCAGGGTTCCGTCAGGAACCGTCACATCGGCCACGTAGGAGGCCTCGTCCAGGCGCTCGGTAGCCTTCACCTCGATCTCGCTATAAAAAGTATTGTGAAACGGCTCACCATCCGGCCCGTGCAACTGCCAGGTGCTACGATGCTTCCCCGGCGTAGCGGGCGCGATCAGCTTGATCTCCAGGTTGACCGTCTGCCCCGGCTGCACAGGCATAACAGGCAGTAGCACTTCATCCGGACCGCTCATTTTCTCATTCCCGGTACAGGCCACCTTGTAGCGCTCATCCCAGGTTGTCGTACCGGTGTTGCGCAGTCGCCACACCTTCGTAAACGTCTGGCCCGGCTGCATGAGTGTCCCGTCGGCTACCGTCACATCGTCCAGAAAGGATGCTTCATCAAAATCCGGCAAGGGGCCAACGCGAAAGAACGGTTCAGGGTCCATCACGTCATCGACGGTGTAGTTTTTTAGGCCGTGACCAATATGCTGCAACGTAAGATGGAGGTGAATGCCGGTGGAGAAACCCGTCGTGCCAGCCACGCCGATTTTCTGCCCGGCACGCACAAACTGCCCCACGCGGGCACTGACCGTCGACAAGTGCCCGTACCACGTCACATACGTCTGGTCGCCCCAATGGTGAACGATACGGACGTAGTGGCCATATCCTTGTTGCGTAAACGCAACGCGATCGACGACGCCGCGCTGGGCCGCCAGCACTGCGACCGGTAGCCCCTGCGTATCAATGGCCATAATGTCCACACCTTCGTGGAGCTGTTTTTTGGTGGGAGCAAACGTGTAATTTCGCGGTGCATTAAAACGCTCGGTGATCAAAAAACCGCGAGCAACAGGGTTTGTCAGGAAAAACGGGGGTAAGGCTGGCATAGCGACGACTCCTGGCTTGGATTGCAGATGGCTGGTTGAGATTTTATTAATTGCTTAGATAATAAAGGAAATGATATCAGCCCGCAACGCCCTGCGCCGCACATTGACGCAAAAAGGAAGGTCTGCATCCTCCCTTTTCCCTTTCACCTGTCGAACAATGCCGTGCAGGCAGCGCTTGAGCACTACCCCATGTTGTCAATGAGCGCCGTAGCAAACTCACTGGTCTTGACTTCGGTTGCGCCTTCCATCTGGCGTGCGAAGTCATAGGTAACGATTTTCTGCTGAATGGTCCGCTCGTAGGCGTCCTTGATCAGTCCGGCAGCTTCCCACCATCCCATGAATTCGAGCATCATTACCCCACTGAACATCAGGGAGCCAGGATTCACTTTGTCGAGATCGGTATACTTTGGCGCTGTGCCATGCGTTGCTTCAAACAGCATGACATCATCGCCAATGTTCGCGCCGGGCGCAATGCCAACGCCACCGATCTGGGCGGCCAGCGCGTCGGACAGATAATCACCGTTGAGGTTGGGGGCAATGATAAGGTCGAACTCAGTCGGGCGTAGCAACACATGCTGGAAGATAATGTCGGCGATGCGGTCTTTGATCACGATAGTGCCTTCGGGTTGCCGGCCACCATATTTTTCCCACAGCTCGTCTTCGGTGATGGTCACGTCACCAAACTCCTCGCGGGCCACCTCGTAGCACCAGTTACGAAACGCCCCTTCGGTGAATTTCATGATGTTGCCCTTGTGCATGATCGTGATGCTCTTGCGTTTGCGCTCAAGGGCATAGCGCAGAGCAAAACGCATCAGGCGTTTGGTGCCAAAGGCGCTAATCGGTTTGACTCCCAGGCCGCTTCCCTCAAAGAATCGAGCGCCCATCTCTTCGCGCAAGAACCGCGCCAGCTTTTCGTTCTCCGCTGTGCCCGCCTGATACTCGATCCCGGCATAGACATCTTCCGTGTTCTCGCGGAAGATCACCATGTCAACCTGGTCTGGCGCGCGCATCGGCCCTGGAACGCCCTTGTAATATTTGATCGGGCGCACGCATGCGTACAAGTCCAACACCTGGCGCAACGTAACATTGAGACTGCGGAATCCGCCACCCACAGGCGTAGTTAGAGGCCCCTTGATGCCGATCAAGAATTCGCGCAGCGCGGCGAACGTTTCATCCGGCATGTAGTTGCCGTCGTAGATCCGCGCCGCCTTCTCTCCAGCATAGATTTCCATCCAGGCAATCTTACGCCGGCCCATGTAGGCCTTTTCGACAGCCGCATCCCAGATGCGCTTCGACGCGGTCATGATGTCGCGGCCAATCCCGTCACCTTCGATAAACGCGATAACGGGATTATCCGGGATACAATGCACACCATCAAGGCACCGGATTTTTTCACCCTCTGCCGGAACTTTAATATACTGGTATGCCATATGGCAGCCTCTCCTTATGAATGTGTGACAGCAAATACGCTGGCTGATGGGCCAACCAGCGTTTACAAACAGAATCACCCATACTGCAAGCGGTCAGCAGTTACTTCCACTTGATGGTGCATCCACGCGCATCTGTGGTCGTAACCGGGGGAACCTGACCCGCCAGGACGGCGTCAAGGGCATCACGCAGGTAGTGGCGTTGCACCGCCCCAGGATCATCATAATTGTCGTCAATCGCGCCGCGATAGCGCACCACCCCGTCCTTGTCGAGCAAAAAGACATGCGGCGTATGCGTCGCGCCATAGGCCCGCGCAATATCCTGGGATTCATCGCGCAGATAGAGGAAGTTAAATCCTTGTTCTTGGGCGCGCTGCTTCATCTGGTCAAAGCCGTCCTCCGGGTATTTCACGGCATCGTTCGGATTAACCGCGACCAGCACTACTCCCTTGTCCGCGTAGTCGCGCTGAATTTCCATCATACGCCCTTCCCAGGCGCGAACATAAGGACAGTGATTGCAGCTAAAGATGATGGCGACGGCCTGTTTGGTTCCAAGGTAATCAGCAAGCGTATGTGTCTTGCCATCAACCCCCGGCAGCGTAAAATCCGGCGCTTTTTGTCCAATCTCTAACATAAGTAAACTCCTTTACTCCTCATTCGCGTTACGGTTCGCCCTAAGTATAGCGCGGCGAATCATTGCCTCGCTAGGCAGCGGCGATGGACGGCCATCCTCTTTGAAGTACAACCGGCACGTCAGGCGCGAAGGCATGCCAGACGCAGCAGGATCAACATCGTTGCCTTCAACCAGAATGGTTGGCGACCCCGGAAAGCCCCAGTGTTCAGCCTGCTCGTCGGTCTTGACTTCGATGCGCTCAATATCCGCTTCGATGCCCAACTCGTTCAGGACGTGCTGCAGGCGTTGCCAGGCTTCGGGGTGCGAAGGGCATCCCTCCCACCACAGGAATTGAATTTTCATCACCTTCACCCTCAGTTTGATGCAGACCCCGTGTAATTGGATGCAATGAGGAAAGGGAATATAGCGCAATTCCCCTTGCGAAACCAGATGCTCGCTTCCTCATGAAATGGCGTTTCTTTTCGCGGCACGCTGAAAGTGCCATGCCCGGCGGAAACGTTTATACTTGACGAAATCATGACATATATACGCGATCACGCGGCCTATCAATTATGGTATTCCTGTCGACATACTACTTCCTGCTGCTCGCCGGGCTGGCGACCATGCTCACCGACGGCCTGGGATGGGTGGCGCTTCTCACCTATTTTATCGCCATGCCTGCCGGTGCACTTCTTCTCCGAAGGAGCCACTCGCCCGGCTTGCCCGGCTTGATCGGGAGACCTGATGCGGCCACCATCAAACGCACCCTGGCAATGACCGCTGTCGCCGGGGCAATCCCCGCCGGATTATTCGCCCTCATGTATCTTTTGAGCTGGGTAACCATCGAGCATAACCGCATCAGCGTGGCCGGTTTGCTACTTGGCGTGGTGGCGCAGCAGTTCGTTGTCGCCGCCCTTGAAGAACTCACTTTTCGCGGTACGATCCAACCCATAGTAACCGCTTATGGTTCACCAACCACCGCGGTCATAATCACTTCTGTCTTGTTTGGAGCATTCCACATACCAAATATTTTGTTTCACGATGTTCCCCTGAAGCTGGTCCCCGGCACAATTGCATCGCTAACGCTCATGGGATATGTTTTTGGTAGGGCGTATATCAGTGCGGGATCGTGGCTAGGGCTGCCTGTCGCCCTTCATTTTGGATGGAACACGGCCTGTTTTGGTCTTGAAGACCTGTTCTCATTCCGCTACACAGGGCCAGTATGGATCACCGGTACACCGTCGTGGTTTCCCGAATCAGGCTTGTTAGGGGCTGCCGGACTTACGCTCTTGCTGATCGCCCTCCGGCTGGCAAGCAAACGTGCGGAAGCACAACCGGTCAAAGGGTAGGATATGACGGAAGAGACATTCATCGACACTGTTGGCAACATTTTGCAGGATGGGTTGTTGGTCATCGATCCTGAAACCCTGAAAATCTTGTTTGCCAACCCCACCGCGGCAGCGTTGGTGGGCGTCGATAGAGACGAGTTAACTGGCAAGCCATTAACCGCCTTCTGTGACATTGCCCCCGAACACATCCGGCACATTGCAAGCGCTACGGGCTATTCCGAATTGAACGCGACCTTGCGATCAGACGGCAGCAGCTTCCCCATTACGTTTCGCGTCGTACCGGCAAACATCGAGGGCAAGCAGCGGCTGATCTGCACCATTCACTGCCTGTCCCATCAGGGCGATACCCCGTCCGATTCCTCCGCGCACTTCACGACACTCGCGAACTCACTCGATGATCTCATCATCGCGTTTGATCTGGAAGGGCAAATAGCATTCGCGAATGCCTTCGCGCTGAAACGCCTGGGCTACACTGCCGCTGAGCTGATCGGGAAACCCCTCTGGACAATTCACCCTGCCATCTCCAAAGATGAAGTAGTTCAACTGTTTCACGATGTTTATGCAGGCAAGGAAAAAAGCTGTTCAATTTCACTCTATACAGCAAACAAAATTACCATCCCTGTTGAGGCGCAAATCATAAAGACGACGCTCAAAGGCCAAACCGTGCTGCTCGCAATCTGCCGCGACATCACCGCGCGCGTCCGTGCCGAAACCTTGTTGCGAGCGCAGCGCGATTTGGGGATCGCGCTCAGTGTTGAAACCAACCTGGAACGCGCCCTCAGGCGGGTAGTTGAAACCGCCATCGAAGTGGCGGAAATGGACGCGGGCGGCATTTACCTGTTCCACCCTGCGGATGGAACCCTGCGCCTACACTATGCCCAGGGTTTGCCCGAAGATTTCATCCGGGTGGCCTCGCACTACACGCCAGATATGCCACAAGTGCACCTGGTCAGAAAAGGCAAACCCGTTTATGCACGTGACGCAGACCTGAATTTTCCACAGGATGAAATCAAGCGTAGAACCGGTTTGCGCTCAATCGCTATCCTTCCAATCTTTGTCGCTGAGGATATCATTGGCGCTTTACATGTTGCCTCGTTCACAGACGAAACCTTCTCCTCTCGGACAAAAAACACATTAGAGTCGATCGCCTCTCAAGTGGGCAGTGCGATTATGCGACTGCGGGCAGAAGAAGCGCTGCGCATCAGTGAAAACACGGCGCGGACGCTACTCAATGCCCCTTCCGATTTTGCAATGCTGCTGGATCGCCAATTCAACGTGCTGGCGATCAACGCCGCCGGGGCGAAGCGGTTCAACACCACGCCGGAAGCCATGGTGGGCACCAACATTCAGGCCTACATGCACCCAAACATTGCCAAGAGTCGGCTGACACGAATTGGCAAAGTTTTCGCCTCGGGCAACCCCATCCATTTCGAAGATGAACGCGCTGGCAGGCAATTCGCCAACTCGTGTTACCCCGTCACCGATGCCAACGGGCAGGTTAGCCTGGTCGCAGTGTATAGCCGTGACATCACCGAGCAAAAACAATACGAACAGACGCTGAAACGCCAACGCAACCTCATGGACGGCATTGCCCGCGCGACCGGTCACTTACTGGCTGCTCAGGACCTTGACCATGCGATCAACCAGGCCCTGGCGACCGTTGGGCAGGCTGCCCAGGCCGATCGGGTTTTCATCGTCAGCAACGAACCCGATCTGGGTTCGGGTCACATCGCCATTCAATACCGTTTCGAATGGACAAGCCCACAGGTATCCCCGCTCATCGACACCCCGATAGTACAGGGTCGTACCTGGCAACAACTCGGGTTGACTGAGCTTTACGAACGCATGTCCAGGGGCGAAATCATCGAAGATTCGG
>CAZSXY010000018.1:17903-37034 GCA_964611395.1 uncultured Anaerolineaceae bacterium
GGGTTGACTGAGCTTTACGAACGCATGTCCAGGGGCGAAATCATCGAAGATTCGGAACCGATACTGGTACCGCTGCAATGCACAGAGCCATTCCTGCAGCAACTTCGATTGTTATTAGTCGTTCCAATCTTCGTCCAGCACGCTTTTTGGGGTTGTATTGGCGTTGACAGGTATCATCCTGACCACGTCTGGCAGCAAGAAGAACAAGATGCAATACGCACCATGGCGCACAGTCTCGGCGCAGCCATCGAGCGCCAGCACATCGAGCACCAACTACGCATTGAACGCGACCAGGCCGATACATTGCGCGAGATTGGCACGATATTGCTGTCTACGCTGGATGTGAAAGATGTTCTGGTGCGTCTGTTAGAACAAGTCCGCCGTGTTGTTCCGTATGACGCAGCCAACGTCTTTATAATCGAGGACAAACTCATACGGCTGGTACACCGCATCGTGTCAACCGGCCAGCCCGAAGTGCCGGATGACATCAGGCCAACGTATCACTTCCGTGAACTCCCACTGCTGAAGCCGATAATGGACGGCAAGCAACCGCTTGTTGTTCCCGACACGCTGCTCGATCCCCGCTGGGCACACATTCCGCAAAGCAGCTATATCCGCTCCTGGATGGGTATTCCGGTCGTTGTTCGCAATCAGGTCGTCGGTCTGGTGGCCCTGGATACCTGCCAGGCCAATTTCTACAACGAAAGTCATATCAAAATCCTGCAACCATTTGTGGCCCAGGCGAACCAGGCCCTTGAAAATGCAAGCTTGTTTGCGGACGTCCGGCGACTGGAGAAAACCAAGTCAGAGATGATCCGCATGGCTTCGCACGATCTGCGAAATCCGCTGACTCGCATAGGCGCGATTGCATCCCAACTGGCCAACATACCCGGCATTGCGAACGACGTCCACCACGCCCGGCTGCTGAATCTGATCCAGGATGCAGTTGACGACATCGAACACATCGTCGATAACATCCTCTCATTAGAACGGATTGAAGCCAAACATCGCACCGCTGGCCCAATCCACTGGCAAACGCTGATCAACTCGGTGGTTTCGGCCCTTTCACCAGAGCTTGAGGCCAAACAACACGTGCTCAACATCACGTGCCAACGCGAATTGCCGCCCGGTTATGGGGACGCCGAACAGATATACCACGCCATCTACAACCTGTTGCACAATGCCATCAAGTACACGCCCCCCAGGGGCAAGATTGACATTCATGCCTTTGAGACAACCTATGCCGACCGGCCCACGATTGCCATTAAAATACGAGATACGGGAATAGGGATACCAGAAAACGAACAACGCAAGCTCTTTGACCCGTTTTTCAGGGCATCAAATGCCCGGAAGAACGAGCTGCAAGGCACAGGGTTAGGGCTGCATGTCGTCAAAGAAGCAGTAGAATACCACCAGGGGCGTGTTTATTGTACAAGCACCCCCGGCAAAGGCAGCACATTCGGGTTCTGGATACCGCTTGAGCCAGAGCGTGAGCTTTAGCGTTCTTCCGGGGAAGCTTGAGGCGACTCAAGCAGAACGTCGAGGGTATCGAAAGCATGCCGCAGGTGTGGAATCACGATTGACCCGCCCACAATCAACCCCACGTGAAGCACTTCGATCAGTTCCCGTTCCGTCGCCCCAAGTTGAACACACTGGATCAGGTGATAATCAACACAATCGTTGCAGCGCAGCACAAGAGAAGCCACCAGGCCAAGCATCTCTTTTGTCTTCGCGTCGAGCGCCCCATCACGATAGGCGGCCTCATCCAGGTTGAAGAAGCGCTTGATCCCTAGATTCTCCGTCGCCAGGATACGCGCATTCTGGCGCTGGCGGTCAGCAACGAATCGCTCAAGGCGCTCGCGTGCAGCATCAGCCATGCGTGCCTCCATTCCCCTAGCCACCAGCGATATACGGGAAGATCGCCACGCGATCACCGGCCCGGAGCTGCGTCTCCGGCCCAGCATGTGTCTGGTTGACGGCAAAATGCCAGGATGCCTGGTGACCATCCAATTCCGGGAATGATTCAAGCAAGCGCACGATCAAGTCAGAAACGCTGGCTCCGTCTGGAAGTTCCAGCGTGTACTGGCTGGTTCCCGTCGCGTCACGCAAACTGGCAAAAAACCGAACCGTAACCTCCATTGGACGATCTCCTGTGCAGTTCACTGATCCAATGGCGAACTGTCTCCGATGACATCCGCCTTTAACTGGCCGCACCCGGCCTGTATGTCAATCCCGCGCCGCACGCGAACCGTGCTTCCGATTCGAAAGGATCGCAACACCTCCTGAAACGCCTGGACACGAGCCGGATCAGATGGCTGGCCAGCATACCCGCCCGTTGGGTTGAGTGGGATCAGGTTCACGTGGCATTTTAGCCCGCGCAGCAACCCTCCCAGGGTTGCAGCCTGCTGCGGCGTGTCGTTCTCACCGGCGATCAACGCCCATTCGAAGGTCACGCGCCGCCCTGTGTGCTCGATGTAGTAACGGACGGCAGCCATGAGATCGGCGAGAGGCCATCGCCGGTTAACGGGCAAAAGACGGCTACGCTCCTCGTCGGTTGCCGCGTGCAGGCTAATCGCCAGCCCAACCTGGAGGTGTTCATCGGCAAACCGTCGAATCGCCGGGGCCAGTCCCACGGTGCTCAGAGTGATATGCCTTTGCCCGATGTTAAGTCCCTGCGGATCATTCAGGCGAGCAATGGCTTCGAGTGTCGCGTCGTAATTATGCAGCGGCTCGCCCATCCCCATGAGCACAACATTGCTCAGCCGCTCACCTGTGGCTTCCAGCAAACGCGCAAATACGAGAGCCTGCTCGACGATTTCGCCAGCAGTAAGATGGCGAGCAAACCCCATCTGTCCTGTTGCACAAAAAACGCACCCCATGGCGCAGCCAGCCTGGGTACTGATACACGCAGTGCGCCGCTCGCCGTCATAGGCCATCAGCACGCTTTCAATCATTTGTCCATCTGGCAACCGCCATAACTTCTTGACTGTGCTGCCATCCGACGAACGCAACTCGGCTATCTGCTGGAGGCCGCTGAGGCGGAATTCAGCCGCCAACCGGTCGCGCAGTTCGTGCGGGAGATTGGTCATCGACGCAAAGTCGTCCACCTTGTGCCGGTAAACCCATTCCCAAATCTGCCGTGCCCGGTACACTGGCTGTCCCCAACCGCGCACCGCAATCACAAGGTCATCCCACGAAACATCAAAAATGAGTGTGCTCACGCAATTTCGATCCTGTCATTAGTCACGATGGCGGCGCGCAAGAATCCATATGCCGGAGAGAATGCCAACCACAAAAACCACGCCCACTGCCCCCACGATTACGCCTGCGTCAGGCTGTGTCTTATCGCCCTCACCTGACGGCTGCTGCGGTTGCGCTGGCGGCAGACTTCCTGGGGGTAGTGGTGTGTTCGTAACAGTCGGGCGGCGCGTCGGTGTCAATTGCAAGACAACAACCGTAGACTGGGGATTACCCAGTATGTCCGCAGTGGAGGTCAACGTCATGGTGGGCGTCCGGGACGGTGTTGCCGTCGGCGGAAGCGGAGAGGCGGTAAACGTTGGCGTCGGCGTCGGTGTGGTGGGCATGTAGGGCGTCCACGCGACCGCACGCATGGCAGCATCGCTGAACAACCAACGTTGCCACTCCGTCCACAGCCCGGCCTGATCGTCACCGGTCAACGCCTGTAACGCCCCGTCCAACCCCATAGAATTCGTCGCTGCGTCGCGTGCCAATTGAAAAGGCGCTTCTGCCCCATAGCGGTCCGCCAGGAATAATACCAGCAAATAGCTTTGCGCCTCCCACACCGTTTGTTCCGGGTACGTTGCATCCTGGGGCATCCCCGCTGCCAGCACCTCGATGGGGTGCGCGGAGCCGGTCCGTGCCGCGCTGCGAGTCACTTCCAGCGCGGCAAGCCCAGGACGAAGCCGGTAGAGCGCCGCCAGCCCCTCGATGAACCAGGCCGGAACACGGACTCCATTCCACATTGGGGCATACGTTTGGCGCACCATCGTTTCGATCAAGTGGTTTTCCAACACCGAAAAACCATAACTTGCACGTTGCAGAAAGATCATGCCATGCTGCGCATAAAGCTGCGCAAACATCGCTTCTGAACAGGGATATTCGGTGGCATCACTGCGGGCCAATACGACGGTACGCTCGTCATCATTCGCCTCGTCGCGGATTGTTTCGCACAGGCGCGCGCCGGGTTCGTAAAGCGCAAACTCGAACCCCGGCGTGTCTTCCGTGTGGCGATCCAGCAGGCCGTAAGCCGCCATGACCTCTTCCCAAACGACCTGTCCGGCCAGGTTGGCGTTAGTCCAGTGCAATATCAGCGGGTACCGCCCCGCCGTCCGCCACAAACCGCGTTCAGCATCAGCATAATAGAATTGCCCCTGCGCTTGAGCAACCTCACCATCCCGCATGGTGACTTCCCACAGGTAGTCCACGGCTTCAAAGGGGCGCGGGCTGGGATCGCCAATGAGCGACCACTCAAACAAGAATTGCTTGGGCGTTCCCCCGCTGAATTCAGGCATGAGCGTCTGTTCCAGATCAAGCGTAAAGGTATGGTCTAACCCGCTTTCCTGCCGCACCGTCAGTGTGATGGACGTGACATCCTCAAGATGGACGTTCGCCCCCAGGAAGAACCGGATCACCGCCGGAAACACGATCTCGTGCCGGTACCCGAAGATAAGCGGCGGGCCTTCTTCTCCGCTCTCCCCGTCACCGTCCTGGGCCAGCACTGGACGGGCAACCCCAACCTCGTAACCCGCCATACCGATCACGAGAATGGCCAGGAGCATCCAGTTGATTGCACGGCGAACGCGCTGACTTCTCATAGCACCCTTCCCGCATGCGCTGGTGATGCGACACTTGAATCCTAACACCTTATAGCATGTCTGTCACCAGAAGAAAAAACGCTCCAGAAGCACACCTGGAGCGCTTGCATACTCACAACAGTAAGTGCCTACCGTGCCGGAGGCGTTGGAGAAGGCAGGAAAAGGAACGTCGGCGTGGGTATCAACGTCGGGGGAACCGGCGACGCACCTAACCAGAGACGCCAGCGACTCTCTACCTCCGCGAGCGGCAAACCGGTCACGATCTCAATCGCTTCGTTGCGCCGCGTACCGCTGTCAATCAGCTCGATAAGCTGGCGATGACCGTCCAACCCGTAATGGTCGACGAGCCATTTCCAAAACGTGTAGCCAACATCATAGCCGCGCCGGGCATTCCTTCCACTGACGCCCGGCCCGGTGCCCTCAAGCAACGCGGGAAGCTTGCCTGAAGCGGCAATCGCCCGTACAGAGCTTTCGTAATCGTAGTACCTGTCAAGTTCAAAGAACGTTGCGTTCCCCTCGGTGAACCAGGAACCGGCATGCATGATCGTATAGGCATCCTGGTAAAGGTGAGCGACCTCGTGCAACACAGTCCCGTACGCAAGCTGATGCAAATCGGCTCCGGATACGCGCTGCACTGTTCCGCCCCAGTCGCCCCGCGTTAGCCCGGCATAACTCGCGCTGCTAACGCCCACCTGCCATTCCTGCCATGCCTCGCGGTCACCAAAAAGAATGGCCCGTGGCTTGTACGGAAGCAAATCACCCCACGCGGCGCGATAGGTCTCGCGTTGTGCCGCCATCGCCGCCATCGTCATCTCGTTCACTTCTGCCGGCAGCCCGGTGCTAAAAACGATAATGTCCTCGCTCTCAGTCCGCAGCCACACGCGCCCCTCATCGACATACTCGACATAGCGCGGTTCGGTTTCGAACGAATTGCCCGCCGCATCGCCAACCGACCAGTAATATGTGATGCCCACCCACGGCGGCGTTGATCCCCCCGGCCCCGGCTCCCATACCGCGATCAGGCGACCCGTTTCAGGATCGATCTCAAAGGGGCGGCTGCGCTGGGTTCCGGGTGCATGCGACCAGATAATCCGCCCGCGCACGATCGGACCGGCGCTGCTCGAAATCTCGGCGGTAAACACAACCCCGTTCGGGTAGCGACTCTCGAAGGTCAAGTCACCAACCACCCACTCAACATCCGAAGCATCAGCCTGGCGTGCCGGGGCCTGGGGCACATCACCTTCAGCTAAGAACTTCATGCCGACATCACCTGGTTGTGATGTCTCTTGAGCCAACACGCGCACACCGGCAAGAACCAACACCAACAACACAAGCAAACTTCCGGCAACTATCACGCGCCAGAGCGTAAAAAACCGTGCTTTCATACCCTCAACCTCCGTCGGCAGGGTCGATAACCAGCCCATTGAACGATCGTGATTATTCCAAAGCAAGCTGCCACTCATGATGGAGCGCGGCCAGGTCGTCAAACACAGCGTCTGCCTTGATCGCGGCTTGTTGCGCCATGTCGCGCGTCGTGATGCCGGTCAGCACCAGCGCGGTTTTCCACCCCGCACGCGCCCCGCCCAGAATATCGGTTTCGATCCGGTCGCCAATCATCAATGTGCGCTCCGGCAGGACACCAAGCCGGTTGAGCGCCACCTCAAACATGGCGGCTTCGGGCTTCCCAATGATCAGCGGTTCAACCTCCGTTGCGGTCTGCAGCAACGCCAGAAACGCGCCATTGCCCGGCGCTAACCCTTCCGGCAGTGGGAACGTCCGATCCCCGTTTGTGCCGATAAAATCGGCCCCGGCCCGTATGCGCATGGTGGCCGTCGTGAGCTTTTCAAAGCTGATATCAACGTCCATTCCCACGACAACCACGCGGGCATGGTCAGGGTCTTCCCGGAACCCGCGCTCCGCGAGCGCGCTGGAAATTCCCTCCCCACCGATCACATAGACAGGCGTATCATCCGGATCATAGTGCCGGGCAATATACTCGGCAGTGGCCACCGCCGACGTTACCACCTGTTCGGGGCGCACAGGAACGCCGATGCGGTTCAGTCGCTCCACATATGTTTCAACCCGCTTCGTGCTGTTGTTGGTGGCCAGGGCAAACGCAATATGGTGTGCTCGAACGAATGTGAAGAAGTCCGCCACGCCTGGCAGCACGCTGTTTCCACGCCACAGCACGCCGTCCATGTCCAATACAACACCGCGTATCGAGGTGAAATCAAGAGTCATAGTCCCATCTTCTGCTTCCGCAATTAGCAAAACCAAACGTCGCACATTATAGCAGTGATCGGTCACCGGCTGCACCGGCATCCCTGTGCTCGCCTGTGACGCGCCTAAGAATGTGTGAATCCGGCCCCGTAACATGGCGCAACCCATCGCCGTATCGTGGATGCCGGATCACCCGCCAGCCCGCTTAAAACACTGGCAATCCTACGCCTGCAGTGGTATGATTGCTGCATCAGCAATTGAATACCTGGAAACACTCTTATCCAGAGCGGCAGAGGGACCGGCCCCGTGAAGCCGCGGCAACCTCTCAACTTGGCTCAGGCACTTTGCCAAGCGAGAACGGTGCCAATTCCGTCAGGTTTCTGGAAGATGAGAGCGTTAGCCATAAAACCTCATGTGCCTGATCAGTGAGGAAAGATGTGCATAATAACGCCCCCTGTGAGAGTGTCCCAGGGGGTTTTCTCATCTCTGTGGATCAGGTATGTAGTTCATGTAATAAGGAGCCACTGTGAGCGAAGCGAAAAATTCAACGACTTTTATGTCGTCCCCCCAGTTGTTCTTTACGTCGGAATCGGTCACCGAAGGTCACCCGGACAAGATTTGCGACCAGATTTCGGACGCGGTTCTTGATGCCATCTTAGCAAATGATCCCGACGCACGGGTAGCCTGCGAAACAGCGGTAACAACTGGATTGATTGTCGTCATGGGCGAAATTACGACCTCGACCTATGTCGATATTGGGACTCTAGCCCGTGATGTCGTGCGCGATATCGGTTACACGCGCGGCAAATTCGGGTTCGATGCCGACACCTGCGGCGTGATCGTTTCGATCAAAGAGCAATCGGGTGACATCGCCCAGGGTGTCGACGCCGCCCTCGAAAAGCGCCTGGGTACCGGCGAAGAGTTGAATGCCATCGGTGCGGGTGATCAGGGTATGATGATCGGATTTGCCTGCGACGAAACCCCCGAACTGATGCCATTGCCCATCATGCTGGCGCACAAACTGACGCGTCGGCTGGCGGAAGTCCGCCGGAATGGGGCCATGCCCTACCTGCGACCCGACGGTAAAAGCCAGGTCACGGTTGAGTATGCCTATGGCCAGCCCAAGCGCGTGGACACGGTTCTCATCTCAACGCAGCACGCGCCGGAAATCTCATACGAGCAACTGCGGGAAGACGTGCTGGAGCATGTTGTGCGGGCCATTATTCCTGCCGAGTTCTTGGATGAGGATACCAAGTACTACGTGAATCCCACCGGACGCTTCGTTGTTGGCGGGCCGCTCGGTGATGCTGGCCTGACGGGACGTAAGATCATTGTCGACACCTACGGCGGCATCGCGCGGCACGGCGGCGGAGCATTTTCGGGGAAAGACCCGACGAAAGTTGACCGGTCGGCGGCATACATGGCACGCTACATCGCCAAGAACGTCGTTGCGGCTGGCCTGGCCTCACGCTTCGAAATCCAGCTCTCGTACGCCATCGGCGTCGCGCAGCCGTTGTCGATCTCGATCGAGACCTTCGGAACCGGCAAAGTTCCGGATGAGAAGATCATCGAGCTGGTCAAGAAACACTTCGACATGCGCCCCGCGGCAATCATCCGCGACCTGGATCTCCGCAAGCCGCAATACAAGAGCGTTGCCGCCTACGGCCACTTTGGCCGTGACGACCTGGACGTTTCCTGGGAACGAACTGACAAAGCCGAGATTCTGCGCAAAGAAGCCGGGTTGTAACCACCGACCCTTCACCGCAACTCCACCAGGGGGCGCACCGAGCGCCCTCTGCGTGTTTTACGCACTTCTCAGCCACCGTCGCGGATCATTGACCGCACCTCGTGGCCGGTGTTATGATGAGCGAAGTCTGGTCAGGTCAGGCTCACCGTCAGCTTGTTCTGGGAGGCCATTATGCAGAAGTTCCGAGTGTGGTGGAACAGCTTCAAGACCGTCGCGCTGCTGATCTCGTTTACGACCAACATGGTTTTCTTGATCGTTCTGCTTCTCTTGCTGATGCAGATCTTCCAGATCAAGAACGGTGTTGTCGAACCGCTTGTCGATGGGCTGCACCGCAATTTCGTCGGGCTGGACGAGGCCGTGATCATCCGCTCCATCGAAGTCAATGACGAAATTCCCGTCCAATTCGATCTGCCGCTGAATCAGGTGACCAATGTCGTGCTTACCCAGGATGTGCCATTGGCCGCGAATGCGACATTCACGCTGCCGGGTGGCGGGGGGATGATCAACGGGCGGGTCGACCTTGTGCTCCCACGCGATCTCATTCTGCCGGTGCAGTTAAACTTGACGGTTCCCGTTAACACGCGAATTCCCATCAACCTGCCGGTCGAGGTCGAGATTCCGCTCAAAGAAACGCAGCTCCACGCGCCCTTCGACAACCTGCGGAAACTCCTGGAACCATACGTCCGGGTACTGGACAATCTGCCCCGGGGCTGGCAGGATATGCCGGACTTCGTGATCGATGCCCTGCAAGGGAAAGGGAAAAACCTTGTTGCCCCTTCCGCAGACAGCGAGAATCCCTGGCCCGGCCCAGCCGCCGCCGAACCGGTCGGACCGGCAGAGAGTGAGGTAGCAGAACCGGGTCACGCGACACCAGTTCCCGCGCCGACCGCCACCCCTCTTCAAGATATGGGAATCATCACGCCGCCGTCCCAATAAGCGAACACGGAACCTGTTTACCACAAAAGGAAGGTTGCCTTGAACGACACATCTCCCCCTATCTGCGACTATGAAGGTTCGGGCTATCGCACCGACTTCTGGGAAGGACAGGGACGAGATTACGAAGACCTGGCGGAACGCGCCGCGTTGCGCCGGTTGCTCCCCGCGCGTGGCCAGCGTATAGCTCACCTGGGCGCGGGTTTTGGGCGCATGAGCAACGAATTGAGCGGTTACGAACAAGTGGTTGTGCTCGATTATTCGCGCACGCTGCTGCGCGAAGCTCAGGAACGCCTGGGTGGTGACAAACGCTTCATCTTCGTGGCCGCGGACATCTATCACCTGCCACTGGCAGAGGGAAGTTGTGATGCTGCAGTCATGGAACGGGTGATCCACCACATGGCCGATGTACCGGCTGCGCTCGCGCAGGTGCGTTCCATCCTCGCTCCCGGAGCGGCGTTTGTGTTGGAATTTGCCAACAAGCGCAACCTCAAAGCCATGCTGCGCTACCTGCTCAAGCGTCAGGCCTGGAATCCTTTTTCCCCTGAGCCTGTCGAGTTTGTCAAGCTGAACTTCGATTTTCATCCCGACTACATGGCGCGTTGTCTTCAGGCAGCGGGCTTTGTCTCCGAACGCCGTCTGGCTGTGTCATATTTCCGTTTGGGGGTTCTAAAGCGCCTGCTCCCCGCCCGGCTGCTTGTCATGTTGGATAGCGTGTTGCAGCCCACAGGGCAGATCGCGCCATTTTCGCCAAGCGTATTCACGCTCAACAGGGCAGCGGGGGAACAACCGCCAGCAGCGCTTGACGGGCCGTTGTTCAAATGCCTGCACTGTGGCGCTCCCCTGCTTCAAGACGGCGATTCGATGGTCTGTGAACAGAGTGATGGTCGGTGGCCAATCCGCGACGGAATTTATGATTTCAAGTCGCCGATTGCCGGTTGAGCGCTCACCACACATTTTCGTTGAACGGCCACCTGCGTTACAATCGCAGGTGGTTTGTTTTTTCCAACGTCATAACCTGGATCAGACAAGGTGAAACGCATGACTGAGCAACCCCACACTCCCAGCGGTTTGTACTTTGAAGACTTCGAAGAAGGCATGACGCTCGAAACACGCGGTCGCACCATCACCGAAACCGACATCGTGAATTTTGCCGGGCTGTCAGGCGACTTCAACCCGATGCACACAGACGAAACCTACGCCCAGGGCACACAATTTGGCAAGCGGGTCGCACATGGCTTACTGGGTTTGTCGATCGCCAGCGGGTTGTCATACCAGCTAGGTTTTCTCGAAGGCACTGTTCTGGCATTCACCGGTCTGGCGTGGAAATTCCGCGCCCCCGTATATATTGGCGATACAATTCGCGTTCAAGTCAAGGTAACCAAGAAACGTGAAATGCGACAGGCGGGCGGCGGGTTTGTGACCTTCGACGTCAAAGTCGTGAACCAGGACGGGACGATCACCCAAAAAGGTGAATGGACAATCCTTGTCGCCAGCAAGCCTGCATCGTAGAAAAACAGGTAGCGGCCATGCTCAGCGCTGGTGACAGGCCTACCGGATGGCGACACGCTCACCGGAATTTCAGCGCGTGATTTGCGACCAGGTATGGTAAGATCGATTTAGTGGAGCAGATTGTAGATATCTGAGGTGCGGCATGGTGGATCAACCGGACAACAAGCCCCAATCTCCGGAAGAGGAACCCGCGCAGCCGGCGGCACAATCCCAACAAGAGTCTCAGGAGCCGGGCACTCCGCCCACGCCGGACGAGTCTTCTTCCGAAACCAAACGCCACGACCTCTGGCACGAACCACCGGTCGAGGAGGGCGCGTCCCGTCCTGTCAATGTTGAGGCATGGTTTAAGCCGGAGAATGCCGTTCCAGACGAGCCTGAGCCGGACAAGAAACCGGACAGTGAATCGCGCCAGGCCGTGCCCGCCCCCGCTGCGGACTTCCTGGCCGACAAACCCCCGGATGCTGGAGCCTGGTTTTCACCCCTTGACGCCAAACTGGATGCGCTGTTCGACGGCGCTGACGAGACTATTATCGAAGTCCACACGCCCGAACCGTCCGGGCCTGAACCGGTCATCGAACAGCCGGAGGCGGCCCCTGCCTCACCCGACGACACACGACAACAGATTGCCGCCGATACCCGGTTCCCGCTGACCGGCGCTGAAAGTGAAGATGCAGCCACCGACCAGCCCGAACAGGCCCCGCCTACCCCTGACCAGGAGGCCGCCGCACCTGCCCCCATCGCGCAGACTTCTGAGGCTGCGCCAGGTGAGCCGTCCCAACCGGCTGTAAAGGAAACACCTGATGACCAGCCCGGCCCCGAGGAAGTGCAAGCCCCCGCCATAGCAGAAGCGGTTGACATGGACGCCGAAATGGAGCCGAGCGCAGACGCCGAACCAGCACCATCGGCAGGCAAAGCGCTGCAGTTCGAGCGAGTCGAGCAGCGGGTCAAAGCGCTTCGCGAGCGATACCATGCAGGCGAGCTGACACGCGAGGAATTGCAGAGCGAACTGCGCAGCTTGATGATCCTCGACGATAGCGGGCGCTGGTGGATGCTGGGACTGGAGTCTGACCGGTGGTACTTCTACGATGGTCATGAGTGGGTTGCCAGCACACCACCGGGATACGAAGAACGCGTCCGAGGGAGCGCGGTTCGCACTGAAACCGGCGTGCAAGAGGTTGCTATCGATTCGGCGGCGGGCCTGGCGGCTCTGGCATCACCCGCCGAAGACTCCGACGTTGCTGCTGATGAAGATAGCCTGCCACTCCCGGCCAAAGTCCCGCAAGAGGACCCGGGCGCTACGCTGGTTTCGCCCAACACGCCGTTCCTGGAACCCGTCCGGCAGTCAGAAGCGCCCACACAACCCAAAACACAGGCTGTGGACGCCCCATCCGCCAACTTCATCACGCATCCCAGCGGGTTGAGGGGTGCGCCAGAACGCCCAAAGAGCGCCGCCACTGTCGCCCCGGATCAGCAAACCATCCAGTCGCAGCCTGTAGACCCGGATGTGACCATGCCGCGCGTTACAGCGGCGGGCCAACCGCGCAAACCGCCGATCGGCTCATTCCCCCAACCAGACTACAGTGCAGCACTTGAGGCCTCGCGGGACCGTAACTGGTATGTCAAGTGGGGAATTCGCTTCACGGTCTTCAGCATTATCGGCGGCATGGCGCTCACGCTAATAGCCCTACTGACGATGATCGGCTACTACCTCTACAAAGTCGACCAATATTCCGAAGCCGTCGCCTCGCTCCGCGAGCGCGCCTCTGCCTTCGAAACCACGTTGATCCTGGATGCGCAGGGCGCGACGCTGGCTGAATTCAACAACCCCGACACCGGATTACGCAAAGAGGTTCCCCTCAACCAGATCTCTCCCTGGTTGATTCACGCCACCGTCTCAACGGAGAATGAGACCTTCTATACCGATCCGGGTTTCAGCGTCATTGCCATCGTCCGCGCCGCATATCAAAACTTGCGGTCAGGGGATACATTATCCGGCGCAAGCACCATCACCCAACAACTTGCGCGTGCCCTTGTCCTCGAAACCGAATTCGCGTACCAGCGAACGGCAGAACGCAAGATCGTCGAGATCATCGTTGCGTCGGAGATCAAGCGCAAATACAACAAGAACGAGATTCTTGAGATCTACCTGAACGAGATTTTCTACGGGAACTTCGCCTACGGGATCGAGGCTGCCGCGCAAACTTATTTCCACAAATCGGCCAGCGAACTCAATCCGGCTGAGGCGGCGTTTCTGGCGGGTTTGCCACAATCTCCGGCCACCTACGACCCGGTGGTGAATCGCGAAGCCGCAATTCAACGCATGCACACGGTGCTGCGCCTGATGTCGGAAGCCAACGGGACCGGCTGCATCACCATCCAGCATGACGACACGACGGAATGGGGGGTGCCTGGCGGGGGCACATTGTGCCTGATAGCGCAGCCACAACCGGACGGAACAACGCTCTACTATTACACCACGCCCAACTCTCCGGAGCCACAAGAGCTAACCCTGCCGCTGGCGCTGGTGGAAACCGCTACCTTTACCCCGCCATCAAACGAGTTTGTGCACCCGCACTTTGTCAACTATGTGTGGCAGCAGCTTGAGGAAACATACGGCCCGCAAGCGATCTACAACGCGGGATACCGGGTATTCACAACGCTCGATGAAACCGTCCAGCGTGCCGCCGAAACAGCCGTCGCCAACCAACTGGCCTCGCTGCAGGCACGCGGTTTTAACGCCACGAATGCTTCCGTTGTCGTGGTTAACCCGAAAAATGGGGCGGTCATGGCCATGGTTGGCAGTGCGGACTACAACAACGAAGACATTGACGGCCAGGTCAACATAGCGTTTACCGCCCAGCAGCCGGGATCGGCGATGAAGCCCTTTGTGTACCTGGCCGCGCTGATCCCGGATGAAGAGGGACGCTACCTGACCCCTGCCAGCGTGCTGTGGGACGTGCAATCGCAGTTTGGAAACTACGTTCCGGTAAATTACGACCGCCAGTTTCACGGCCCCAAGACGGTTCGCGAAGCGCTGGCCAACTCGCTCAACATCCCTGCGGTAAAGACGTTGGAATTCACCGGCGTGTTGCGGTTTACAGAACTGGCCACCAGGTTCGGCATTCGCTTTCCGCTGGGGAACCCTGTTGAACGCAACGCCGGGTTACCCACCGCGCTCGGAGCCGTCGAGGTGCGCCTGTTCGATATGGTGTCTGCTTTTGGCACGCTGGCCAATGGTGGTGTGCGCGTCGAACCCTTCTCCATCGTCTACATTGAGGACAGTAAGGGAAACGAAATATTCCGGGCCAGCGCGCCACAAGGACAGCAAGTTGTTCCGCCTGAATACGCCTACCTGATTACAGACATCCTTTCCGATGGAGCGGCTCGCGCCGATGAATTTGGTCGCGGTTGGCCCCTGGAACTCTCCGGCGGGCGTCCCGCCGCCGTGAAGACCGGCACCAGTAACGACAGCCGCGACGTGTGGACTATCGGGTACACACCGCAATATGCAGTCGGCGTCTGGGTCGGGAACTCTGACAACACCCCAATGGGTAATCTGACCGGTTACTTCGGGGCTGCGCCGATCTGGTTCGACATCATGGAAACAGCCCATGCAGGCCTGGGAATCGAACCCTTCGTACCTCCCGCCGGTATCATCCAGGCAGAGGTTTGTATCGATACCGGAACCTTGCCCTCACCAGCCTGCGCAGGCCGTACCTATGTCGAAATCTTCGCCAACACAGCGCCGCCCCCAGGACCGGAACAGGGCATTTTCCAGACGCTGCAAGTCGATAGCTTCACGGGGAAACTGGCCAACGAAGCCTGCGCCGATGCGCTCGAAACGCGCACTTACCTGGTCTTGAATGATCGCTGGGCGTACGACTGGCTGAACAACGACCCGGCGGGTCAGGCCTGGCTGGCGCAGCACGGGTTGCAAGCCCCGCTCGAACAGCCGCCAACCGACTACTGCGATCCGAATGAACCACGCCCGCAGGTTATTGTTGCGAACCCGCCGCAAGATACCACCGTCCAGGGCATTGTTCAGATTTTCGGCACCGTCACGATGGCTGGCTTCAACCGGTACGAAATTCGCTACGGGATCGGGCACGAACCAACCACCTTTAGCGAGGCGCTGATCGTCGATTTTCAACAGCGACCGGACGCAAATTCGTTGCTCGGCCAACTGGATACACGTGTGCTGGAAAACGGGCCGTATACTTTACGCCTGATTGCTTACGACCAGCAGGGACGCCATGCGCAGCGCGATATCCGTATTTTTGTCAACAATCCGTTGCCGACACCGCTCCCACCGGTGCCCACCCCAGCGCCGACCCTCACGCTACCCATCGGCGTGCTCCCTACCCCGACGCTGGCACCATCGCCGACACCACAAACCGGTTAACGGCAGGAACTTTGCTTCACTCACTAAAAGGGGCGTGCGCAATGCACGCCCTCACTGACCTGGCAAGGTACGGGCAAAACCATGAGTCTGAACTGGAACGAACGTTACCAGCCCTGGAACGCATCGGACACGCTCCTGCGTCCAATGACCCCCCACGACATCCCCGGCGCTACGTTCCTGTGTCACCAGATCGGCTGGCTGCATAACGATCAGGACTGGGAGCGCCTACTTCACTGGTCGCCTGACGGGTGCTTCGTACTCGAAGAGACCGATCGAGGGATCATCGGCACCGTCAGCACAGTGACGTACGGAGATGAATTAGCGTGGATTGGGATGCTCCTCGTGGCCCCTGACCGGCAACGCCAGGGCCTCGGGCGGCAACTCATGCGGGCGGCACTCGATCACCTGATCGCACGAGATGTCAAACGAATCATGCTTGATTCGACCGAAGCGGGCCGCCCCCTGTACAACGCCATGGGATTTCGCACCATCTGCAAGATCGAACGGTGGGAAGGCCGCGCCAGCACCTACCTGGGGCCACGCGCGCGCCGCTTGCGCCCCCAGGATCACGAAGCCGTCTTTGCGCTCGATCGGGCGCTGTTCGGCCTTGACCGAAGACACATCCTCGCGCGTTTACTGGAAGAATTCCCTGATCTCGCCTGGGTTGATAGCGAAGGGGGGCGCATCGAAGGTTTCTTGCTAGGCCGCCGGTTTGGTCAGGCCATTTGTCTGGGTCCCTGGATGAGCTTGACCCTGCCATCGGCCCGAAAACTGCTGCTGATCGCTTTTGAACAGCTTCAGGGCGCTCAGGTCATCTTGAACATTCCCGACAGCAACGGGCGCAGCCTGATCCTTGCCAGCGACCATAATCTAACGCGCGTGCGCCAGTGCACGCGCATGATCTACGCGGATGCCGAACCCATCAGGGGCGATCCGCTCGGCGAACTCGCCGTGACGTCCATGGCGACAGGTTGACTTCCGCCGCTCAATCACTATTCCGCAAATCATCCAGCCGGATCAGGCCCTTGCTCAACGCAATCAACCCCGTCTCAAGCCGCGTCCTGGCTCCAAGCCATGCGATTAATTGAGCCAGTTGCTCGTCGATGATTTGTCCGGCAACGTTCAACCGCTCGGCGATCTGGTCATTCGTCAGACCCGCCGCCACGCCTATAAGAATCGCGTGGTCGAGTTCGCTGAGTGACTCCGGATGGGGTTCCAATTGCGACGTGTACCCCTTGACCACACGTTCCGCTACGCCCTGCCCTAACACCAGATGCCCGGCTGCCACATCGCGCACTGCCCGGACGAGTTCTTCTTCTGAGCTTGTCTTAAGCACATAACCATGCGCACCGGCCCGCAAAGCCTGCATGATGTATTGATCTTCGTCACGTCCTGTCAATATCAGAACTTTAATGTCCGGCCAGGTTTCCCGAATTTGCGGCAAGATGTCCAGGCCACCTGCGTGCGGCATGTTGAGGTCGAGAAGCAGAACGTCTGGCCGGTACTCGCGCACAATGGATAGCGCCTGCTCACCGTCATCGGCCTGGGCCACCACCTCAAATTCCTGCGTGTCGGCCAGATACATCGCCAGACTCATGCGCAACATCCGGTGATCATCGGCCAGCGCAACGCGTATCTTGCCAGGTTCCTCCGCAGCCTCGATCGGAGATGGTGGCTCCCTGTCACGCGCACCTGTACCGGTCGCGGCCATGCCTTCCATCGTCCGGGCCTCGCTCAATACAGCGCCCAACGCATCCGCCATCGCCTGAGCCGACTCGAAGCGTTCTTCCGGCTGTTTCGCCAGGGCTTGCAGAATCACCTCCTCCAACCCAGGTGGGATTTCGGAGACGAGTTCGCGAGGGGGCCGGGGAGCCTTCTTCACCTGTTGCAGCAGCAACACCCCTATGTCGTCGGCGTCGAAGGGCAGCACGCCGGTAGCCAGTTCATACAGCACGACGCCGGTCGAATAGATATCCGTCTTGGGCGTGAGTCTGAGCCCCTGGGCCTGCTCCGGCGACAGATACGCCGGCGTGCCGATGATCCGCCCCGCAACCGTCAGCCGTTTGGACTCGCCCGTGATTGCCAGCCCAAAATCCATGATCTTAATCTGGTCATCAGGCGTGATCTGAATGTTGGCCGGTTTGATATCACGGTGAATCAGCCCCCGCTGGTGCGCGTATCCCAACGCCAAGCAAATCTGGCGACCGTAGGCGGCAACGACTGCTGGCGGCGAGGGGATATAGGTAAACAATGGACGCCCTTCCACGTACTCCACCACCAAGTACGGTCGTTCCGCATCCAGCCGGACATCGTAGATCGCCATGATGTTGGGGTGATTAAGCTGGGCGGCGGCCAGGGCCTCACGTTCGAAGCGTTTGCGCGTCGTCGCATCGACATACGGGAGCAGAATCTTGATCGCGACGGTCCGCTGCAAAACCGTATCCAGGCCCTTATAGACGGCGGCTGTCGCGCCCTCGCCAATCATCTCTTGGATTTCGAACCGGTTGCCGAGTACCTGGCCAATCATTGGACTACTCATTTCAGAGCACAGGAGCTTCGGAGGGGAGTGTACAAATGACCGCGCAACTCTGCAAATTACTGGCAGATTTCGCCCCGTTTGAAATTTGTCAGACGGCTGGTAGCACGATAAGGTACACTGTAACATTCTGTTTCAAGGAAAGGACTTCCGCGCCATGCGCATGCTCGTGCAGGCGGCCTCGCTGCTCGCCGTTATTATTCTGGCCGGGTGCAGCCCATTGGCCGACACAGCGGAAAAGGTCGATACGGTCGATGCGGCGGTTGCCCTGTTGCAAGAACTCAACGATCACAGTACCTGGGACACCATCGTTGATGGTCTGGATGCGTTGGCAGAAAACGCGCCGGGATACGAATTAACGCTCACCGTTCGAACGGCGGCTATGGGCGCAGCAGAAGCGGGTAATGATCCCTCTGGCGATCAAGTTACCATCACAATTCAGGTTGACAGCGACCGCGACGCGTACCTGATCCTCGACCAGGAACACGAAACACGCCGCTTTTTCGTGAAGGGGTTTTCTCCTTCGCGGCAACCGGTAGCTGCCTACCACATGGACAGTGGGCAGTATGTCTGCGCCACCGGAGAGCCACCATTTGCGCTGTTTGAGCAAGGTCTGCTCAGTACGCTTGAAGCCTATGCGCTGCCCCAGGCAAGTTCGCTCACGCTCTCGATTGCAGACGACGCGGAAGACGTAACACTCGTGGGACGCCCGGCCACCCGGCACGTTCTGGAATCGAAAGTGCCCGATGCCTTGCAAATTCTCTCCGAGTTTGACAACACCAGGCTGCGCGAACGGGTCGAGGCGGCAGGGACGTCTGCCTTCACCGGTGACCTGTATCTCGATCAGGACACGAACGCCATCCTGGCGCTCGAAACAACGTTCACCGACGCCCAATCCGGCCAGCGGGTAGACCTGCACTTGACAGTCACCCAATGGGGCAACGTT